>JBHJIZ010000190.1:0-8266 GCA_050043005.1 Paracoccaceae bacterium | reverse complement strand
ACGCTTGATTGCCACACTGCGTCGCGAGGACTCGGCCCTTATCGTCGCGATGAACGAGCCGTATCAAATCGAGGATGACGGAGACTGGTTTATCCCTCACCATGCAGCGCCGCGCGGCTTGCCACACAGTCTGATCGAGATACGCAACGACGAGATTGCAGATGATGCCGGGGCCGCGCGAAGGGCGGCACATTTGGCAACGGCGATATCCGAAGTGTTGGAGGAACTGAGATGACCCTCACACGAGAAGTGGCACTCGACCCCGCTCAATCCGCGCTTCTGTTTATCGACGTACAGAACTTCTGCGCTCGACGCGACGGAGGCGAATTCAAGGAACTGCCAGAAGACGAATTCGACCGGAAGTATGGCTGGTTCTTCGAAGAACTCGAGGGCCGGGTAATCCCCAACATGGCGCGCATTCAGGCAGCCTGTCGGGAGGCCGGGATCGAGGTCATGTATACAACGATCGAGTGCCTGACGTTGGACGGACGGGATCGGTCGCTGGACTACAAGATCACGGGATTTCATGTGCCGAAAGGATCCTGGGACGGCAGGGTGATCGATCAGATTGCGCCGCAGGGTGATGAGATCGTGCTGCCCAAAACCTCATCTTCAGTCTTTGTATCGACCCATATCGACTATGTTCTGCGCAATCTTGGCGTTCGCCAGGTCGTTCTGGCCGGCTTGGTGACTGACCAGTGCGTCGAGAGCGCGATCCGCGATGCTTGTGATCTTGGATATCTGGTGACGCAGGTAACCGACGCCTGCCTTACATACTCGCAAGAGCGGCACGACCATTCGCTGCGCACCATCAAAGGCTATTGTCGCCAGGTCGACACTGACGCCCTGGTCGCGGAGTTGGAGGCGTTGCGAACTTGAGCGCACCACTGGCAACCCTGCCCGGGCGCATCCGGGCCGCAAATCTGGCGCAGACATTGGTCTGCCTGGCCGTGCTGACGGTGGTCGTCTTCGGGCTTGTGCTTCTGTTTGGCCGGACCGGTGAGCGCATTGCCGTCCTGCTGAGTGTCAATGTGGCGGCGGTGGTCGCGCTCGGTGTCTTTTGCGGCAACACGGGCATCGTTTCGTTCGGCCACGGGGCCTTCATGCTCTTGGGAGCCTACACTTCAGGCATCCTGACGATGTCAGCAACCCTGCAACGCACCGCACTGCCCCAGTTGCCCGACTTCCTGGCCGGTCATGAACTGAGCCTCTTTGCGGCAATACCCGTGGTTGCGTTGGCGGGATTGGCTCTTGCCGCCGCGAGCGGCAGCGCGATTGCCAGGCTCGCCGGGGCCTCGGCGACAATTGCGACCCTCGGCTTGCTGATTATCCTGCACAGTCTCGCGGTGGGCGCACGTGAGATCACGCGCGGCAGCCAGACATTCTACGGCATCACCCGGATCACCGACGTAATGCCGATCTTCGCGGTGGCCGTCTGCTTCATTCTGATCGCGCGTCTCTACCGCGAGAGCCGTTGGGGCCTGATGGCGCGCGCCGTTCGCGATGATGCCGCGGCAGCGGAGGCGCTGGGCATCAATCCGCGCCGGACCCGCTTCACGACCTGGTGTCTGTCAGGCACGATGGCGGCGCTGGCCGGTGCGCTCTACGGCCATATGCTCGGGGCGTATTCGCCCGCGTCGTTCTACCTTTCTCTCGTCTTCGCACAGGTCGCGATGCTGATCGTTGGCGGCATGGCCTCGGTAAGCGGCGCGGTCACTGGGGTCGTTGCCGTCTCGTTGCTGCAGGACGGTGTTCGGCGCCTGGAGGGCGGGATTACCATCCTAGGTTTCGAGATGCCTGCTGTCTTTGGCCTGACGACCGTGTCGCTCGGGATCGCGATCCTTCTGATTATTTGGTTGCGCCCGGCAGGACTTATAGGCGGCAGGGAGCTTGGCCCGTCCGCGGACGCGAGAATCTTCGCCAACTTTGGCACCGCGAACAAGATTGCGGCAGCACCAAAGGCGCGCGGAGGGAAGATGCTTCGCGCCAAAGGGTTGTCGAAGAGCTTCGCGGGCGTCCACGCCGTCTCGGATGCGGCGCTGAGCGCGCCGCCTGGAGAGGTCACCGGACTGATCGGACCGAATGGTGCAGGCAAGTCGACTCTCGTCAACTTGCTCACCGGGGCCTATGATGCTGATAGCGGATCTGCGGAATTCGGTGATGCGGATCTTCTTAATGCCAGAACAGATGGCATCGCCAAGCTCGGAGTGGCGCGGACATTCCAGAACCTGCGTCTCTTCGATGAGCTGACGGTCTACCAGAATGTGCTGGTCTCGGCGATCGCCGCTGGCCACGGGAACCGCGACGCCGACGACATTGCGTTGCGCGAACTCTCTGAATTCGAACTCGGTGATCTGGCGTCCCAGCGGGCCGCAGCCTTGCCCTACGGGGCGCGGAAACGCCTGGAGATCGCCCGGGCGATGGCCCAGGACCCCGGGATCATCCTGCTTGATGAACCCGCAGCAGGTATGAATCCCGCCGAGACGGAAGATCTTGCCAACCGATTAATCCGGGTCGTCGAAGAGCGTGGCACCGGGATGCTTCTCATCGACCATGATCTGCGCTTCGTGAACCGGCTGAGCACGCGTATCGTGGTGATGAACCGGGGTGCTGTGATCGCCGAAGGCACACCCGAGACGATTCGCGCCGATCCGAAGGTGATCGAGGCCTATGTCGGCCGCGGTCGCACGGCAACGCACGTCCAATACCCAGAAACTAAAGCAGCAGAGGAAGTCGTATCATGAAACTAAGACAATGCTTGCTGGCCGCGACCAGCGCTGTCGCCGTGGCCGGAGCTGCAATGGCGGATGACACCTACAAGATCGGCGTCATGTCGGCCCAGTCGGGCTACCTCGCGCCCTATGATGGACCGGCTTATGCCGGGTTCCAGTTTTGCGTTGACGAGATCAACGCCGCGGGCGGTCTGAACGGAAAACTGCCAGTAGAGTTGCTCGTCGAGGACACCCGATCCGACATCGCCGTCGGCGTGCAGGTGGTGCAGGAAATGCTCGCTCAGGGTGCCAAGTTCATCGTCTCGTCGGCCGATGCCGACCCGACGATTGCTGCCGCACAGATCACGCTGCCCGAAGGCGTGCCGACAATGACGTTCGCCGGGACCGCGCCTGTTCTGACGCAGGTCGGAGAGCACGTCTTCGGCAGCTATCCCGCCGACAATCAGCAAGGGGCGGTTCTGGCCACCTATGCCCGTGATCAGGGCTTCGAGCGCGTCTGGCTGGTGAAGTCGCCGGACAGCGCCTACACGCTCGGTGGTCCGGAGTATTTCGGCACGGCCTTCGAAAGCCTCGGCGGCAAGGTGCTTGGCGAGTCGCTCTATTCTCTCAATCAGCCGGACTTCTCTGCCATCGTGACCACCATCGCGGCTGCCGATCCGAAGCCCGATGTGATCGTCACCTGGGCGTGGGAGCCTGACTTCCCCGCTTTCATCCGTGCGCTGCGCGGCGCTGGGATCGACACCCAGGTGATGGGCGGCGACGTTCTGGACACGCCGACAGTACGAGGGCTTGGTGAGGTCGTCGACGGGGTCGTGCACACATCGGGTGGCTTCCCGGACGAAGGCTCGCAATACGCCGATTTCATCGATCGCTTCAAATCGGCCACGGGCGTCACGCCTGACAACAACTACTACGTTAACGGCTGCGACATCGCTTATATGATCGAGAAAGCCGTGGACATCGCTGCGACGACCGATCCGCGCGCTGTCGCCGCCGCGATGGCCTCGATCGAGAACGGCGACGGGATCATGTCGGACTACACCTTCAAGGGCACCGACCGGATGCCACTGAGGGATGTCGTTGTTGCGCGGATCACGGGCGGCGGAGAGAAGGAGTTCATCCTGCGTTCCGCGGCTGACCCAGCCATCTTGCCGGCGCCCTGAGCCTGAACCATGGGTGACGCTGTTCTTGAGGTCGAAGAACTCGACGTCCGCTACGGGCAGGTCCATGCCGTCCGTGGTGTGTCGTTGACCGTGACACAAGGCGGCGTCACCGCGTTACTCGGCGCGAACGGGGCCGGCAAAACCTCCACGGTCATGGCCGTAGCTGGCGTGCGCCCCGTTGCCTCCGGGACGGTGCGTATCTTCGGCCAGGATGTCACCGGCAGAACGCCCGAGGATATCATCCGTTCGGGCGTCGCGATCTCGGCCGAGGGGCGACGGATCTTCGCGTCACTCAGCGTCGAGGAAAACCTCAAGGTCGCAGGCAACGTTGTCGCCAACGCCGACGCGGAAGCCGAACGGCGCGCAAAGCTGATGGAACGCTTCCCGATCCTCGGCCAACGCCGCCGTCAACTCGCCGGGCTACTGTCCGGTGGAGAGCAACAGATGCTGGCTGTGGCGCGTGCCTTGATGAGCGCGCCGCGGCTTCTTCTGCTTGATGAGCCCTCGCTCGGGCTCGCTCCGCAGATGGTCGATCGGATCTTCGACATTGTCGAAGAACTGCGAGATGAAGGGATCTCGATCCTTCTGGTGGAGCAGAATGCCACCTTGGCCCTGCAGGTGGCCAGCCACGCGGTCGTTCTGGCGAACGGTTCCGTCGCAGCGTCCGGCGACCCGGAAGCGATTGCGCGCGATACCGTGCTCCGCGAAGCCTACCTTGCAGCGTGATCGATGGATTTCGTCGTTCAGCAACTCATCAACGCGATCAGCCTCGGGGGCGTCTACGCAATGCTGGCGCTTGGGTTGGCGATTGTCTTCTCGATCGTACGGCTGATCAACTTTGCCCATGGCGACATCATGACGTTCGGCGGCTACGGCATTTTCCTGTCGCTGGCGTTCGGCATGCCGCCGCTTGGGGCGCTCGCCATCGGGATCGGCGCTGCGGTGGTGATGGCGCTGGCCATGGAGAGGGCGGCCTTTCGCGCCATGCGGGGGGCCGATGTCGTGGCTCTGCTGATTACGAGTTTCGCCGTCTCCGAGATCTTGAAGGTGCTGTTCCAGAACACGATCTCGCCGCGGCCCGTGCCGATCTCGCTGCCAGCCGCGTGGTCAAGCAGCTACCGCATTGGCGACGTGGTGATCGGCGTGGGTCCGACGATCTCGATTGTCGTCGCGCTCATCTCGCTGGCCGGTCTGACCCTGTTCCTGCGGCGCACGACGACCGGCATGGCCATGCGCGCAGCCGCCGAGGATTTCGAGATGCTGCGGCTTCTCGGCGTCCGGGCCAACCGCGTGGTCGCGACGGCTTTCGCGATTTCCGGCGTGCTCGCGGGCGCGGCGGCAGTTGTTTGGACGGCGCAGCGCGGATCGGTTGATCCGATGATGGGCTTCTTCCCAGTCCTCAAAGCGTTTATCGCAACGGTGCTGGGTGGCCTGGGCAGCCTTGGCGGCGCGGTCCTCGGGGGCCTCGTCGTCGGAGCATTGGAAGTGATGACCCAGGCCTTTCTTCCCGACGCACTCTCTCCGTATCGCGATGCGATCGTGCTGGCCTGCGTTATTGCGGCCTTGCTCTTGCGTCCGGACGGACTGCTGCCGGCGCGCTCCGGCGCCCGGTCATAAAGCCATCGTTCCTACCAAATTCGAAGGAAAAGAAGCCATGACGACAACAATCGACTGGAGCCCCGAAAACCTCACCTTCGGTTTCTTTGATGCGGACCGGGGGCCGGTGGCGTCCGTTGCGTCGGGCGAAGAGGTAGTGTTCCATTGCCTGCCGGCGGCCACACGAAGTGCCTTGCCGCCAGATGGCGCCGGGGTCTTGCCTGCTCACCTCGCGGCGCTCGACTACCACGAACCCCGGCAAGGTGCGACGTCGCACATGATATCGGGTCCGGTCTTTGTCGAGGGCGCGGAACCGGGCGATGTCCTGCAAGTCGATATCCTCGAGGCAGTACCGGCTCAGGATTGGGGATACACGGCGATCCTCCCCTTGCTCGGAGCGTTGCCCGATGACTTTCCCGAGCCAGAGCTTTTGCACATCCCCATTGATCTGAACGCTAACGTCTGCCGCATGCCGTGGGGTCTGGACGTCCCGCTCGACCCGTTCTTCGGCATCATGGCCGTCGCACCACCCAAACTCTGGGGCCGGGTCGGCGCGGCTGAGCCCCGGGCCTTTGGCGGCAACATGGACAACAAGGAACTCAAACCGGGAACGACGCTCTACCTGCCGGTGTTCCAGGAGGGTGCACTCTTCATGGCGGGTGACGGCCATGGTTGCCAAGGGGACGGTGAAGTCTGTCTCACCGGATTGGAAACCGCGTTGACGGGCCGGTTCCGCTTGACGGCCCGCAAGGACCTGACACTGGCAATGCCGTTCGCGGAGACTGCGAGTCACCTGATATCGATGGGGTTCCATGAAAGCCTTGACGAAGCGATGCGCCGGGCTTTGCGCCAGATGATCGACGTGGTTGCAGAACGTGCGTCGATATCTCGTGGCGAGGCGTACATGCTTCTGTCTCTCGCTGGCGAGCTGCGCAGCACCCAGGTTGTCGACGGGGAGAAGGGCGTGCACATGATGATGAACAAGTCCCTCCTGGCACGAGCTTAATTAGAGGTGGTTCGGATTGTTTGAACCGTTTCGAGCCGTTTCGTGAGTGTTTTTCCGGCCTTGTTATGCCGCCACCGAGGTTGATGACGGCGGGTTGAGATGTGCCTGATCGGGCATTTGTCCGTCCAGCGATGAATGCGGTCTCCTTCCATTATAGAACGTCAGATATCGGTCCAGGCTTTCGCGTGCTGCCGAGACGCTGTCGTAGGCGCGCAGGTATACTTCTTCGTATTTGATCGTCCGCCACAGCCGTTCGACGAAGACATTGACCCGCCATGCGCCTTTGCGATCCATGCTGATCTGGATGTTTGCATCCTTCAGTGCCTTGATAAAGTCGATGGATGTTAACTGGCTGCCCTGGTCTGCGTTCATGATCTCGGGCTTGCCGTGGCGGCGCATCGCTTCTTTCAAAGTCTCGATGCAAGGTGTGATTTCCAGCGTCGTGGAGAGCCGCCAGGCCAGAACTTTCCGGCTGAGCCAATCGAGCACGGCGACGAGATAGACATACCCGCGCGCCATCGGGATGTAAGTGATATCCATCGCCCAGACTTGATTGGGCCGTTTCACAGCCAATTTCCTCAACAAATACGGAGATACCTTGTGGCCGGGTGCCGGTTTCGACGTGTTCGGCTTACGGTACAATGCTTGGATGCCCATCCGCTTCATGCAGGTCGCCACATGCAACCTTCCGGCGGTGAAGCCTTCCTGGCGCAAGAGCCCCTTCATCATCCGGCTGCCCGCAAAGGGATAAACCATATGCAGTTCGTCGATCCGGCGCATCAGCTTGAGATCGTCTTCGCTGGCAGGACGCGGCGCGTAATACACGCTGCCTTGACTAATCCCGAACAGATTGGCCTGACGCGTCAGGCTCAGTTCGTGGGAACGATCCGTCATTTCTTTGCGCTCGGCAACAGACCGGCCTTGTCGAGCGCGCCTTCAAAAAATCATTCTCCAGCGTGAGTTGACCAATCTTCGCATGAAGAGAGGTGACGTCGATCTCGGGCGCATTCGATCCCTTCGGCCTGTCGTCGAAGACGTCCGTCACGCCGTCGAGAAGCTGATCTTTCCACTGCTTGATCTGGTTGGGATGCACGTCGAATTGCTGGGCCAGTTCACTCATCGTCTTCTCACCCCTGCTGGCCGCAAGCGCCACCTTCGCCTTGAAAGCCGGACTGTGATTCCAGCGGGGTCTTCTTGCCATCTTCGCTCCCTCGTCTCGGCAATGCTGCCGGATCAAGAGCAGAAAATCCACCTAACTCACCTGTTCAGATTTCTCAGGCCACCTCTGTTGGTCGTGGAACGGGGTTTTTTAGCGAATGCCTCGCATCAGTTGCTCGGGACGCGAGGCAGAAAATCGCGAGGGGGGGTCATGAACTGAGTCAGCGCCGCCAGTGCGCCCTGCTGCGCCTGACCCGCTCGAACCTTTACTATTGCCCGGTCGGGGAAAGCGCCGAGAACCAGCGCTTCATAGAGATCATTGATCGACAGTTTCTGGAGACGCCATGGTACGGCTCGCGTCAGATGGCGCGCTTCATGCAGCGCCAGGGACACAAGTGCGGGCGTAACCGGGTCCGTCGCTTGATGCGGAAAATGCGGCTCGTGCGCATCTATCAGGCGCCGAACAGGTCGTGAGCCTTCTGCACTGAGTTGGTCCACTGTTATGTTTGGGAAAACGGAGGATCAGAGATGGCGAACAAGCGAGCGAAACCGGAAGAGATTGTCACGAAGCTTCGGCAAGTGGAGGCTCTTGTCGGTCAAGGGATGCCGAG
>JBHJIZ010000189.1:0-35143 GCA_050043005.1 Paracoccaceae bacterium | reverse complement strand
GGCGGCATGGTAGCGCCCCATCAGGATGTCAGCAGCTACGGCGTTGCCGACAGTGCCGGTGTGCAGGCGAGTGCGGCCGTGCTCGCGCCGCCTCCACCTGAACCGCGCGCCGAAGCTGTCGCGATGGGCGCGTTGACTCCGGTCAGCGACGCACCCGTCGCGCCCCAGAAGCCCGCGGCAACGGTTGCCGCTAATGCGCTGACCGGGGCCGTGGACGATGCGTTGAAAGACGTCTCGACCGAGGATCTCATCAAGCAGGCTGAAGAGATTGCAGCCGTCGTGAGAGCGGTCCAGCAGCCGGATGACTCGACAGCGCCCGAGGAGACTGCAGCGAAGCCCGCGGAGGCAGCGCCACCGCAGTCCGAAGAGGTAACACAGGTCCAGGAGCCCGGGCCCACGGACGATCCGGAAACTGAAGCCACGGTCGAACAACTTGCCTTGGCAACGCCTGCCACCTCCGAGGACACGGCGGCGGAGGAAGAAGAACCGGTACCCGAGATTACAGGCGGGTCGCGCGAAGCGCCCGCAAGCAGCCCGCTTGTGCTGAAGCGTCCGGCCAACCTTTTGGATCGGGTCAAGCAGGCCGGCGCGGTCGAGAAAGCCAGTGCATCGCAGCTCAGCGCGCGGGCCGCGCAGTCGGCCGTTCAGATCCAGCTTGCGGCAGATCCCAGCGAGGCTGTCATTCGTGCGATGTGGGCGAAGATCCGGCGCGCCAACGATGACATCCTGCACGACCGGGCCCTGGCGGTCGGCACGACGATATCCGGCGGCACGACGTATTACCGGCTGCGTGTCGGCCCGTTCCGGGACGGGGCCGAGGCCCGATCGGTCTGCCAGGCTCTGAAGGCGCGTGGGCAGGACTGCCTCGTCGCGCGGAAAAGCTGAGATGGGGCATCCGAAGGCCGCGATCTTCGGGTTGGCCGGTCCGGAACTGACGTCTGACGAGGCGGCTTTCTTCGGCGAAGCAGACCCGTGGGGTTTCATTCTCTTCGCCCGGAACGTCGTCGACCCCGATCAGGTCCGCAGGCTCACGGCCGCGTTGCGCGAAAGTGTCGGTCGGGACGCACCGGTCCTGGTGGATCAGGAAGGCGGGCGCGTGCAGCGGCTGCGTCCCCCGCACTGGCGGGAATGGGCGCCTGTGCGCGATCTGGGCGAAGATGGCAGCGACGAGATGTCGATCCTGATGGCTTTGCGTCAGCGCTATGCGGACATCGCGCAGGAACTGCTTGCCGTTGGGATCGATGTGAACTGTGTCCCGGTGCTGGATGTCCCGCAACCGAATGCGCATCCGATCATCGGCGACCGCGCGCTGGGACGGACGGCATCAGAGATCGCGATCCGGGGCCGTGAAGCGATGGCGGGCCTGTTGGATCACGGGGTGTTGCCGGTCATCAAGCATATCCCGGGACATGGCCGTTCGCTGCATGACAGCCATGAGAACCTTCCGCGCGTGCCCGCAGAGTTGCACGAACTGCGCAGCACGGATTTCCCGCCGTTTCTGTCCCTGCGTGATGCGCCACTCGGGATGACGGCGCACATCGTCTACGAGGCCATAGATGCTGAGAACTGCGCGACGCAGTCGCCCGATGTCATCGCTTTGATCCGGTCCGAGCTGGGGTTCGACGGTCTGTTGATGACCGATGATCTGAGCATGAAGGCGCTATCGGGCACCATGGCCGAGCGGACCGAGCGCTCGCTGAATGCGGGCTGTGATGTGGTGCTGCACTGCAATGGTGACATGACGGAGATGACCGGGGTCGCCTCGTGTGTTCCCGGATTGGCTGGTGCGGCGCTGGAGCGCGCTGACCGTGCCGATGCGCTGAGGTTCTCAAAACGGAGTTCTGTTGTCGTGGGACGTGCCGCCGAGATCCACGAACTGGGAGTCGCCCATGGCTGATGCATTTGCGCTGGAAGATGATCTGCCGTTCGATACGCCGCCGCGCGATGCCGAGGCGATCGAGGCGGAGACGCTGACGGTCGAGGTCGATGGCTACGAGGGGCCGTTGGACCTGCTGTTGACCCTTGCCCGCACGCAGAAGGTGGACCTCGCCAAGATCTCGGTGCTTCAACTGGCCGAACAGTATCTGAAATTTGTCGAGAGCGCCCGGAAGCTCAGGATTGAACTGGCTGCGGATTATCTGGTTATGGCTGCTTGGCTTGCGTTCCTGAAGTCGCGCCTTCTGTTGCCCAAGCCTGAATCTGAGGATGGTCTGTCGGGCGAGGAAATGGCCGCGCACCTGGCATTCCAGCTGGAGCGGCTCGAGGCGATGCGCCGCGTCGCGGCGCAATTGATGGGCCGTGATCAGCTTGGCCGCGACTTCTTCGAGCGTGGCATGTCCGAGACACTGACCGTCAAGCGTCAGACAACGTGGAACGCGTCGCTGTCGGACCTCCTCAAGGCCTATGCGCGGATCAAGACGCGCGATGACTATGCGCCGCTGAACTTCGATCCGCGCGAGGTTTATTCAGTTGAAGCGGCCCTGGCTCGCCTGAAATCGCTCGTTGGGAATATGCCAGACTGGGGCACGCTGACCTCATACCTGCCGGAAGGATGGACGCTGGAACCCGCCAAGCGCCGGTCGGCTGTCGCAAGCAGTTTTTCGGCAGTGCTGGAACTGGCCAAGCGCGGCGAGATCGAAATTCGCCAGGACAAGGTTTTCGCACCGATCTATCTGCGTCAGAACGGCAAGGCCGGAGCGCCTGCGTGAGCGAGACGCCGGACCAAGGCGGACCGGACCCGGACGAGAGCACAGATCGCCCCGCGACCGAGGCCTTGTTCGATGCGCCGCCGCTGCCCGAGCTGGAACGCATGGTCGAGGCTATCCTGTTCGCCAGTGCCGAGCCGCTGACTCGTCCGCAGATCGAAGACCGTCTGCCGCATGGCTCGGACTCGGCGGCGGCGATCGAATCCGTTCGCAAGCGCTACGAAGGGCGGGGCGTTAACCTGGTGCGGATCGGGCCCGCATGGGCGTTCAGGACGGCGCCCGATCTTGGGTTCCTGATGCGCCGTGAGGCGCAAGAGACGCGCAAGCTGTCCCGCGCGGCGATAGAGACGCTTGCGATCATTGCCTATCATCAGCCGGCGACACGGGCCGAGATCGAGGAGATCCGCGGTGTCTCGGTCTCTCGTGGAACGCTGGATCTGTTGCTGGAGCTTGACTGGATCAAGCTTGGTCGCCGTCGCGAAACGCCGGGCCGTCCGGTCACCTTCGTGACCACATCGGCCTTTCTGGATCATTTCGGCTTGGAGTCCGCGCGCGATCTGCCGGGGCTGAAGGAACTGCGCGAGGCTGGCCTGTTGGACAACCGGCCGCCGCCCAAAGGACTCTCGCTGGACGACGCTAACCCCGACTCGCCAGAAGACGAAACGGACGACATGTTCGCCGAGAATGACTGACTGGAGTGCTGGTCAGGGCTCGCGGAAGTGCTTGGAGAGCTTGAGCGCCTGCCCCTGATAGTTCGACGGAACATCGGCGCCATACAGGATGTCGGGGACTTCTGCCATGCGCTCATAGACCAGCCGCCCGACCATCTGCCCGTGTTCCAGCGCAAACGGTGCCTCGTGGCAGCGTACCTCGCGCACACCGCGTGATCCACTTCCCCCTGCGGAGCGGTGTCCGAAGCCGGGATCGAAAAACCCCGCATAGTGCACCCGGAACTCACCTGCGACGGCCATGTAGGGCACCATCTCGGCCGCAGTCTCTGGTGGCACCGTCACTTCCTCGCGGCTGACTAGGATATAGAATGCCGCCGGATCAAGGATGATCCCGCTGCGGCCTTTCGTGGTCACGGGCTCCCAGAATTCGTAAGGATCGTAATGATTTATCTGGTCCAGATCGATCAACCCGGCATGCTTTCGGGCGCGCCAGCCGACAATGCCCTGGGCACGCCGCGTCAGGTCGACCGAGAAGCCGAGACCACCATCGATCAGCGCCTCGCCATTCACCAGTGGGTCACGGGCGTGCAGGGCCGCGAGGTCTGCGTCCGGGATCTGGGCGTCGCCGCGCCGGAATCGGATCTGGTTGAGACGTGCACCGGGCCGGACCAGTACCGAGAACGTCCTCGGGCTGATCTCGGCATAGATCGGGCCTGAATAACCGACATCGACCCGGTCAAACTCGGTCGTGTGGTCGGCGATCATCCGTGTCAGGAGATCGAGCCGCCCCGTCGAGCTTTTCGCGTTCGCGGCCGCTGAGACGTCCTGAGGCAGATCCAGGCTTTCCTGCAATTCGACCAGATAGACGCATCCAGTCTCGAGAACCGCGCCGCCCTCGAGGTTGATCTCGTGCATCGAAAACTCGCGCAACCGGTCTGCGACCGTCGCGTCGCGTCCCGTCAGGAAACTCGCGCGGACGCGCCAGGCGCGACGGCCAAGCCGAAGGTCGAGGCTGGCGGGCTGGAGCTGCGCGGGCAGGGGTGGGCTCGCAACGCCGATTGTGCCATCGGCGATCATCGCCCGGATCGCCTGGGAAGGAAGAACGCCTGGCGCTGTCACCTGATGCCCCGTGTTCGGTCTGATCGCAAAACGCCGACGGATCGCTCCGTCGGCGCAATATTTTGGTCGGGCCAGCGAGATTCGAACTCACGACCTTCCGTCCCCCAGACGGACGCGCTACCAGACTGCGCTATGGCCCGTGCGGGGGTCCGTATACAGGCTTGGCGCCCCGACGCAAAGGGCTTTCGCGACGGCCGGGCGCATTCTGTATGCGCGGATGCAGAGCGGTGATCGAGGCGTCAGGACTCTTCGAGTCGCGCGAGAACAGCTTCGAGACGGCTGATCGATTGCTTGACGCGTTCCGGATCGATTGCGTTGCCGGGATCGCCGGTCTTTACGCGCTTTTTAAGGCGCTCCAACCGGGCGGGCGCATCCTCGGGCAGGTCAAGCGGCAGCATTCCATCCGGCTCCTGCGCGTCGGTGTCGTCCGTGGGACCCAGCGACAGGGCTGCGTCCGCCTTGCCGCGCGCTATCACGGTCTTCGCACCGCTTTCGCGTAGCATCTTCTGCACGCCCTTGATCGTCAGGCCATCATCGTAGAGCAGCGCCTTGATGCCGCGCAGAAGAGCGACGTGGTCTGGGCGGTAAAGCCGCCGTCCGCCGCCCCGCTTCATCGGTTTGACCTGCGCAAACCGCGTCTCCCAGAAGCGGAGAACGTGCTGCGGCAGATCCAGCTCGTCAGAGACTTCCGAGATCGTCCGGAAAGCGTCCGGAGATTTCTCGGCCCCGCGTGCGGCGCCCGTCGTCATTGAGCGTTCCCGGCGTCGACGCGTTCTTTCAGGATGTGCGATGGCCGGAAGACCAAGACCCGGCGTGGATCGATTGGCACTTCCTCGCCGGTCTTTGGATTCCGGCCCATGCGTGCACCTTTTTCGCGCACGGCGAAGGTGCCGAATGACGAGATCTTCACGGCCTCGCCTTCGACCAGTGCCGCGGCGATCCTGTCCAGAATCGTCTCGACCAGTTCTGCGGATTCGTTGCGTGACAGACCAATCTCGCGATAAACGGCTTCGCTTAGATCCGACCGCGTCAGCGTGCTACCAGACATTACGCATTGGTCCCCTCTGCCACACGTTGCAAGCCCTGCGACGTATGTCAGGTTAACCGACGCAGGAAAAACGAGTCAATGTCAATGACTTGCGCGCGTTCGTAAAAGCTGTGCAATCAGCCAAACAGTCGTCCCGATCACGTCATTTGTGCGCGGCGGGCAGTGATTTCCGCGCCTCGGGGACATCAAGATCCGCCAGACGTTCCGACACAAGAGCCGCCAGATCGTTCGCGGCGATCTTCGCCGCGAGCGAAATCGCCGAGGCGTGTCCCACCGCGTCGGCTCCGCCGTGGCTTTTGACGACATTGCCGTTCAGGCCCAGGAAAATCCCGCCATTTGCCCGGCGCGGGTCGATCCGCATGCGCAGCCGCCGCAACGATCCCATGGCGAACAGCGCCCCGAAGCGTGACAGAACCGAATGCGTGAAGGCCTCTTTCAATGCCGTGCGGATGAAACCCGCAGTGCCCTCGGAGGCTTTCATCGCGATGTTGCCGGTGAAGCCGTCGGTTACCACCACATCGACGCAATCCGATGGAATGTCAGTGCCTTCAACGAATCCGCTAAAGCTGAGTCCCGTCGCCGGATCCGCCGCCAAGACCGTGAGAGCGGCCTTGGCCTGTCGAAGATCCTGGTGGCCCTTGGTGTCCTCGGATCCGACGTTCAGAAGGCCGACGCGCGGGGTTTGCACTGACGCCGCAAGCCGGGCGTATTCCGCGCCCATCACCGCGTACTGGATTAGGTTGTTCGCATCAGCGCGAATGTCGGCGCCCATATCCAGCACAACGTTGAAACCGTTTGTGTTGCGCGCTGGCCAATGAACCGCGATGGCCGGGCGGTCGACCTTGGGTGCCTTGCGCAGAACCAGCATCGCCATGGCGACAATTGCACCTGTGTTGCCGGACGACACCGCGGTATTCGCCTCGCCAGACGACACGCATTCCAGACACTGCCAAAGGGATGTGCCGCGCCCGCTGCGCAGCGCCCGCGACGGTTTTTCGTCCATGGCGACGACCCCGTCCGCGTGACGGATCTCGACCCGGTCGCGCAGCCGACGGCGCCGGCTCACCAGACGGGTGACCTCGGCCGCATTGCCATGAAGTATGAAACGAAGATCCGGTTCCGTTGCCGCGACGCGCGCCAATCCTGCAATCACGGGCGCCGGTCCCTTGTCACCGCCCATCACATCTACGGACAAGACGGTGGGGGCGGTCATCTACGTAAGCAATCCATTGAGTTGTCCTGCGCGATCATTGTCGCGAGGAGACCGTGCGCAGGCACGGTCGAATTACGCTGCGTCGTCGTCCAGATCGACGTCGTCAGCCTGACGCACGACTTCGCGATCATTGTAGTGACCGCATGCGCCGCAGACATGGTGCGGCCTGCGCAGTTCACCGCAGTTCGGGCATTCGTTGACGTTCGCGACAGTCAGCGCGTCATGGGCACGGCGCATGTTGCGTTTCGAACGCGTTACTCGGTTCTGTTGGACAGCCATGATCCACCTTTTGTCGAAATGACCGGAACCCGTCCGGCGCGCCGGGGCCTTGCCCGACTCTGTTGTTCCGTATCGCCGTGCATCCCGTATCAGGGGGTGTTTGGCGAGAGACGCGGAAAATACTCGGAATCGCTCCCGGAGCAACTGTTTTTTCGCTTAGAGTTGCAACATAGTGCCGCGTCAGGGATCGCGGCTTTCCAGCTTGCGTTTCAGCTCGGCAAGTTTCGCGAACGGTTTCAGTGCCTCGGCATCCAGGGGATCGGCTCCGGGCGGTGCGACAAGCGTTTCCGTCGGGTCGACGCCCGGCGCCCGCGGGTAGGGATCCAGCGCCAACGCCAACTCTTCCAGGCAGATCGCTCCGGGATCGATGTCATCCTCGAAATAGTCGGGTTCATCCTCGGCGTCCGGATCGAGCACGAGGTCGACTTCATCGGCAACCTCTGATGCCGGGAGCAACTCGCGAGCGATCTTGAGGTCGATGGACTGTTCCACGGGCTCGAGCGTCACGACACAGGGTTGGACGACCTTTGCGGTCAGGCGCGCCATCAGCCGCCATCCATCCTTTCGACACGGCGACAGTTCCCCCTTGAAGCGCAGGGCGTTCACGGCGCTCAGCCCCATTTGCCGCGCGATCTCCACACGGGTCTGACGATCCGGGTCCAGATCGAACGGGGTCGCGGTGCCGCGTGAGAGTGTCGCCACGGTGAGCCGACGCGTAAGCGGTCCGGACGTCTCGTCGGATTTGGACGTCTGTTTCGACATGTCGATGCATACCCCGGATGGTCGTCGCCAATCAGAGCCGACACATAGCCCCGATCCGCTTGAACTTAAACCATACACGCGCTAGGCAACGCTCCAGTGGAGCAGAAGAAGCGGGGATCCGGCAAATGAGGTCCAAGGGCGCATCAATCCTCACGAGACTGGTTGCAGGCGGCGTGATCGCAGCGATGCTGGCATCCTGTACGCCGGTCATCAGACTGCATGGATATGCTCCGATCGACGAGGAACTCGCCGAGGTGCGGGCAGGTCAGGACACGCGCGGATCAGTCCGCCGCAAGATCGGCCGGCCAAGTGGATCCGGCATCTTCACCGAGGATGGCTGGTTCTATGCAAGCTCGCGGGTCGAGCACTTCGCCTTTTTCGAGCCAGAGGTGATTGATCGGCGGGTCGTTGCGATCGTCTTTGACGAGCGGGACGTCGTTCAGTCGGTGAACACATACGGGCTGGAGGACGGAAAGATCGTCGATCTCGAGACCAATACCACGCCAACCTTCGGGCGTGAGCTGACGATCCTGGAGCAGGCCTTTGGCAATCTTGGCGTGATCACGGACGACCTGATCGACAACTGATCAGGTCGATGCACTCGACTTCTAGCAAAAATTCCTGAAGGTCGCGCTGCGCCGCGTCGTTAGGCCGCCTGCACGCGGTTGCGCATCACCAGCCATGCAAGGGCCAGCGCAGCGACGCCCAGTGCAGGCAGCATTGCCAGGTTCACCGCGGCCCAACCGATCTCGGCCATCAGGGCACCGGATGCGAACGAGGCCAGGGTGACAAGGCCGAAGACGAGGAAGTCATTCAGGCCCTGCACACGCGCGCGCTCTTCCGGTCGATGCGCTGCGGCGAGCAGGCTGGTCGCACCGATGAACCCGAAGTTCCAGCCGATGCCCAGCAGGCCGAGGGCCACGCTGAAGTGCAGGAACGCGATTCCGGACACGGCGACCATGCAACAGATCGCCAGACAGCCGAGCCCGATCGCCATGATCCGCTCGGCGCCATACTTCGCGATCAGCCCGCCTGTGAAGAAGCTTGGGGCGAACATCAGGAAGACGTGGATCGAGACGACGTACCCCGTTGCATCCAGTGAGAACCCGCACGCCTCCATCGCCAGCGGCGTCGATGTCATCACGAGGTTCATCAACGCGTAGCAGACCATCGCGCACAGCATTGCCACGACGACCTTGCGATCGGACAGGATCTCGGCCCATGGACGCCCGCGCGCACCGCCTTCGCTGCGCCGGGGCGGGCGGGGAATGTCGAGGAACAGGATAGGGATCACCCCGATCAGGTTCACGAAGATCAGCGCCTGATAGGCCCCTGCGAAGGGAATCGGCTCGAGCCAATCCTCGAAATTGCTGGCGAGCTGCGGTCCCAGGATCGCGGCCACCAGGCCACCCGCCATGACCCACGAAATTGCACGCGGGCGGTAGTCGGACGAGGCCAGGTCGACCGCCGCGAAGCGATAGAAGCCATGGCCGGACATGTAGACGCCCAGCATCATCGATGCAGCACAGAACAGCTCGAAGCTTTGCTCGCTGATTGCATAGGTCGCGAGTGCTGCAGACAACGCCCCGAACAGCGTGCCGATCAGGAAGCCCGTCCTGCGTCCCCAATGCCCCATGATCGTCGACATGATGGGCGCGGTCAGCATCGATCCCATCACCGTCATCGAGATCGGAAGCGTCGCCAAGGCCGGGTTGTCGGCCAGTGTCTTGCCGACGATCCCGCCCAGTAGGAAGTGTGCCGGCATCTGAGCGCCCAGGATCGACTGTGCCCAGATCAGAATCCAGACGGCCTTACGGGCACGCACGTCGTCGGCGGGCGGGGAAGCAACGGCATCGGTCATCGGCATACGCATATCGCAGTGCATGACGCGAGCCTACTACAAACCGCGTGAACAAAACGATCACTGATTGTGATTAATCGCAGGTATGAATCAGACCGGCTCAGCCTTCAGAACGATGCCGGTATCCGGGCGCAGGGTCATGTGCATGATCGGGGTCGGGACCGGCGCATCGGCGAGCGAAAACCGATAGCGCGCGAGCAATGTCGCCAGAATGATCTGTGCCTGCATCATTGCGAAATTCGCGCCGACGCAGACGCGTGGCCCCGCACCGAATGGCAGGTGCAGATACTTGTGTCGGGCCTTGATCGCGGCATCGGTGAAGTTGTCAGGATCGAATTCGTTGGGTTTGTTCCACCACATTTCGTGCCGGTGGAGCGCATAGATCGCCAGGAAGATAATCTCACCCTTGCGCACTTCGCGACCGCCCAGGACGTCTGGCTCGGCGGCGGTGCGGGCCAGGAACCCGACCGGAGGATAGCGCCGCATCGCCTCGTCCAGGATCTGCCGGACATAGGGCATCGCGGCCAGCTCCTCGGCTCCGGCGGGACGGTCGCCCAGCACTCTTCGGCATTCGGCCCGTGCGTGTTCCTGAAGATGCGGGTGGCTCGACAACAGGTACAGCGCCCATCCCAGCGCCAGCGCCGTCGTCTCGTGCCCTGCAACGATGAAGAACTGCATGTTGTGGAGTAGATCGGTCGGCGACATCTTGCGCCCGCTGTCCGGATCCTCGGCCGAGATCATGTGGTCGAGCAGGTCGTCCATCCGGCCACAGCGTTCGGTCTCGGCCCGGCGTGCCTCGATCGCATCGGCAACCATGCTGTGCATTGTTTTCACCGCGCCGCGACCCAGCAGGGCTCCGGGCCGGGGCACCCAATCGGGCACTTGCAGGAAATCCAGAAGCGAGGCTTTCCCGGCGGTCTCGAAGTATTTCAGGATCGCGGCACCGTAGACATCGGCATCGAAATGGTCGCGGCCTGACAATGCCACATCGCAGATCACATCGAAGGTCGCGGACAGCATCTCGCCGACCATCTCGTGTGGGCCGTCCCCCGCGAGCCGAGCGGCTGCGCGTTCCGCCGTCTCGGTCATGAACGGGGCAAGTGCGACCACGTTGCGCTGCGCGAATACGGGCGCCACGGTTCGCCGCTGCCAGCGCCAGTCCGCACCCTCCGCTGTGAACAGCGAGTCTCCGACAGCCGGGCGCACCATGCGGATCATCACCTCGGCTTTCGGGTAGTTGCCGACATTGTCCAGAAAGACGCGCTTGTTGACGGCGGGGTCTTGCACCATGTGCCAACGCGACCCCATCCACCCGGTGATCATTGGCTGTACGTAGCAGATGGCGGGTATCACCTCGAGCACATTGCGGCGTGCCGCGCGCACCGAATCCAGCATACCCAGAGGCTGGGTGTGAGGCGTGACGTTTGGGACCAGCGCGTTCATATGGAGAGAGTTAGCGGCGCAGTGCGCCTCAACAATGCCTCAACGGGACGCATCGCTAAATTGCCTCACGTCTCGCTCATCGATTGCTTGAAGCTGAGAACAATGAATTCGCCAGGTTTGACGAGTTGCAGTTTGACTGCGACGATCATGTAGCCGTCCAGAATGTCCTGCGCCGTCATCGTGGTGCCGAGCCCGCAGTCGACCTTAAAAGTGTCGCTTGGTGTGCTTCCGAAAAGCCCGCCTTGCGCCCAGAGTTGTTGCAGGAAATTGCTGATCGCCGCGGATGACCGTCGCTAGAGCGCGTCCAGTTCCGCACCAGTCAGCCGCGCCCCGGCGGGCATTGCGGCAGGAGGGTTCCCGCCGCGCAACTGGAAGATATCACCTTCGGCCCGGTCGATGATCAGCGCTTCGTAGTCCGCCAGCAGAGCACAGTTCCAGTCGCCGCCTTCCGCGCGCCGTAGAATTCCCCCCTCGGCGCCGCGATAGCGAAAGCAGATCCCCCATGCTGTTTCGAGATCCTGAACCGGGTGGTTGATCCCGCCGGCGCCCTGATAGGTCGTGTTCACCCCGGTCGCGAGAACGTCATACTTCCAGTCGCCCTGTTGGACCGGTTCCTGCGCTGCGGACCACAGATACAATCCGCCATCGGACGCCAGGTAGACCGCCTGCGTTCCCAGCCGGTCGACATAGGTCACGATTGTCTTGTCGATATTGCGCGCGCTGAACGGATCTCTCGGGTCGGGTCCTCCGGCAATCGCACACGCAGCGACAAACAGGACAGGCAGCAGGGTAGAAGAAAGACGCATCGGGGCCTCCGGGTGATCAATGCCGCGGCAATGATACCCCGGTCAGGCAGTGCCCATCAATCCATCTGACAGGATTGCGCAAGGCTACACCGTCTTGTCATAGCGCCCAACGGGGTCGTCAGGCCTGGCATCGGCGGGAGCAGTGTCAACCACTGGCGGGTTCGGTTCTTTCTCGTCGGATGCGCTGCGCACCTCGTTCAGGGTGGACTTGAAGCGCTCGGTTTGAACGCGGCTCTGGTCGGCGCTGCCAGCTTCCACGCGATCGACGATCTCCGAGAGCTTCGCACCTGGATCAATCTCCATGATCCGCTCGACGACGGACTTCTGGCGCGAGGGAACGGCCTCCCGAACCGTCTGCGTCTCGGGCTCGCGGCCACCCCGCGCACCCGCGCGCTCGGCCCGGCTTTCGCGCGCGCCAGCCGCATCCACACCCGCACCTCTCGACAGCAGCCCGGTCTCGCCGCCGCGGGTTCCACGCGCACCGGTATTCGAAAACTGTGCGTTACGCTCACTCCTGTCTTGTGCCTCGCGGCGGGCTTGCGCCGCATCTTCACCGGCGGTGCCCGATGCACCGGCCCCGGACCTCTCGGCTGGATCCACCCGCTGCGCTGATGCTCCCGCACCGATGGGATTCTCCGCGCCCTGAAACGCTGCGAAAGTCGGCGTGGGAAACGCGTTGGCGATCGGCGATATTGCTGGCATCTGTTCGATCCATCCTCATCCGTTCGGGACAATGGGCCGGGTACTAGGTCCGACTCATCGAATTCGCCCAACATGCCTTGGAAAGTTTTCGGATCTTTGAATCAAACTGGTTAATGCGCGATTGGCCTAAAACTTGACTGAAACCATCGCATTTCCGTGGGTTGGGATTGTCTCGACCGCTGCCTGCCCCTATTGTCGCACCATGAGAACCCAGACACCGCCCCTGATCGACCCGTTCGCCCGCGCAATCAGCTATTTGCGCGTCTCCGTCACCGACCGGTGCGATTTCCGCTGCGTCTACTGCATGTCCGAACACATGACGTTCCTGCCCAAGAAGGAACTGCTCACGCTCGAGGAGATGGACCGCCTCTGCTCGACCTTCGTGCGCCTCGGCGTGCGCAAGCTGCGCATCACCGGCGGCGAACCGCTTGTGCGCAAGAACATCCTCTGGTTCTTCGAGCGCATGGGGAGGCATCTCGGCGACGGGCTCGACGAGCTGACCGTCACCACCAACGGCTCGCAGCTGAAGAAGATGGCACAGCCGCTTTATGACGCCGGCGTGCGCCGTGTGAACGTCTCGCTCGACACACTCGACAAGGCCAAGTTCCAGGCGATCACCCGCTGGGGCAGGCTCGATCAGGTGCTCGAAGGGATCGAGGCCGCCCAGACCGCCGGGCTGCGCGTCAAGATCAACGTCGTAGCACTCAAGGGCACCAACGACACCGAGGTTCACCAACTCATCGAATGGTGCCGCGACTGGGGCATGGATCTGACCTTCATCGAGGTCATGCCGATGGGCGACCTCGGCGAGGAAGACCGGCTGGACCAGTACTTTTCGCTCGATGATGTCCGCGCCGAGATCGAGACCCGCTGGACCCTGACCGACACGCCCGAGCGCTCCGGCGGCCCGGCCCGCTATGTCCGCGTCGAGGAAACCGGCCAGAAGATCGGCTTCATCACACCGCTCAGCCACAATTTCTGTGAAAGCTGCAACCGCGTTCGGCGCACCTGCACCGGGCAGCTATACATGTGCCTAGGCCAGGACGATGACGCCGACCTGCGGAAGGTGCTGCGTGGGAGTGAGGACGACGCCGTGCTGGAAGCCGCCATACGCGAGGCCATCACGCGCAAGCCCAAGGGCCACGATTTCGACTACTCCCGCCAACGCGTCGATGGACAGGTCGCGAGGCACATGAGCGTGACGGGTGGGTGAGCGACCGAGATTTTATAGACTTGGTAAGAGTGTTAAGCCTCGGGTGGTAGATCGACGTCTCAGCTTTCGTTGGCCATATCCTATCAACGGGCTCACAGGCGATTTGCGCCGAAGCGGTGAACGGATGTTGGCAATGTGTTAGTTGGTCGATCTCTTTTTTTACTAGGTCATTGGCTCAGGTTTGCCTGTGTTGTCTGCATGGTTGCCTTTCCAAATGTTGCATCAAGCGAAGTAAGAATACTGCCAGGAGAAATAAGGATCCTCGACGCAGAAGATCTGTACCCAGAGAATCGAGATGGCCGGCGAGCCTTGGAAGCCTGCGTATCGCGTCGTGGGCTGGTGGATCAAGCTATTGTCAGGCCGCGTGAAAATACGACCGTAGTTGAAGTAGAAGTATCGAACGTTTTGAGTTTTGAAATCACTGGCCTACTCGTTCAGCCTATCGATAGTCGGCTGCCGGAATTAAACCTAGATGGCCGGAACTGGATTAAGTTCGACCCCCTGCAACCTGGTGAGACTTTTACGTACGTGGAAGAGACGGGGAAATGGCCAGTTGAATTAGACTTGCCGGCTTCACTCAAGCTGGTTGCTTGGGAGGTGGTGGACGGCGGTGGGAAGCGAATCGTAGAGCACGTTTATGGTTCGCGATGGCCTCACATCAGCTCTGAGGCGGATTTGGAGTTCGCGCAGCGTGAGTTATGTCACGACCACGGGCGTTAGCTCACGCTAGAAAAGCGCACTTAACACTATGGGGAATAGTGTTAAACACAAAGGCGCTCGGCGCCAAAAATTTCTCACTGAAATCAGTCCTCCATTTTTCAGAAACCCGTTCAAGTTTAATACTTCTCGGGAATTCTGTTAAACGCCGCCTCGTGCGTTGCGTTACCCCGTTAGGACGGCACGAAGCGTAGCCTCCTCAATCCTCAATGTCGCCACCAGCGTTGCGCGTCCTTCCTCCGCTGACACCAGCGGTTCAGCACGCCCCGCGATCACCTCGGCGAAGTGCTCCAGTTGTCGGATCAACGGCACGCCATCCTCGACCGGGGCCTGATGCATCGCGGGCGCCTCGGCCCAGGTCTCGGACCCGGACCACACCTTTAGCGTCGGGAACTCGACGGCCCCGCGCTCGAAGGCCAGCTTGAACGCGGTCTCGCCCGTGGTCGCGATGTTCGGGTTCTCACCGGTCCCGGCTTCGAACCCCCAGGGCGTCGGTGCTGCGTCTGAAAATGCGATTGTCACGATCGCGCCCGAGGCAAAGGACACCACCGCACCGCCGCTTTCGGTCCGCGCAGCACCCCGCACCATGTTCGAGCCGAGGCCCACCACGTCCACGACGTCGCCGAGCCACCAGCGCAGCAGGTCGACATCGTGGATCAGGTTCATCTTGACCGGGGCGGCCTCCATTCCCGCGCGCCAGGGCACGTCAAAGTAGTCATCCGGCTTGCGCATCATCCAGACCAGCGACCCGACGACCGGCCGCCCGAATGTCCCGCCTGTGGTGATCTCCTTCATCTTCTCGGCCCTAGGATGGTGGCGTCGGTGATGGCCGACCAGCACCTTGATCCCGGCTTCGCGCGCGATCTCTATGCTCCGGTCCGCCGAGTCCAGATCGTCGGCCAACGGCTTCTCGACCAGTGCGTGCCAACCGCGCGCGGCGGCGTGCTCGACCAGCGGCAGGTGAGTCTGCGTCGGTGTCGCGATGACGATCCCGTCCGCCTCTACTTCGACATCCTCGACCCGCAAGAAGGTCGGCGTATCGGTCATATCTCGTGCGGCGTCCGACGGGTCGATCAGCCCGGCCAGCGTCAGGGCAGGGTGCTCGACAATGTGCTCAAGATGGCGCCGCCCGATCAGCCCGGCCCCGGCCAATAGCAGCCGTGTCATGCAACGCCTCCCCATGCGTTAACGTTTTTGATCGATCCGGCGTTGCTACCGCTGCGGTATCAAAGGAATACGCGAGCCCGACGTTTGCACTACCGTTGCGGTATGCCCGTTGGGACAGCGTACGGGTTCTTAACGCCTAGTATTCGACCCCGATCTGCGCTTTGATGCCCGACCGGAACGGGTGCTTCACCAGTTCCATTTCTGTCACGAGATCAGCGATCTCGATCAATTCGTCCTTTGCATTGCGTCCCGTCAAGACAACATGCGTCATTTCAGGTTTCTCGTTGCTCAGGAAATCCACGACCTCGGCTATATTGATGTAATCGTAGCGCAGGGCGATGTTGATTTCATCCAGCAAAACCATTTGGTTGGCGGGATCCCGGATCAGCTCCGTAGACTTCTCCCAGGCCGCCTGAGCCATCTCCATGTCGCGGGCCTTGTCCTGCGTCTCCCAAGTAAACCCCTCACCCATCGTGTGAAACTGACAAAGATCGGAGAACCGTGAAGTAATCAGATCGCGCTCGCCGGTGGACATGCCGCCCTTGATGAACTGGACGACCGCGCACGGAAAACCATGCGCTATGTGCCTGAAAATCATACCAAAAGCAGCGGTGGACTTGCCTTTGCCCTTGCCGGTGTGAACAACAATCAAGCCCTTCTGATCGGTCTTCGTGGCCATGATCTTGTCGCGCGCGGCCTTCTTCTTGGCCATCTTCATGGCGTGGCGCTCGAGATCCTCTGGTTTCTCGCTCATCCCTGTCTCCTTAGCGCAGGCGCGGGCCCGCCTTGTCCATCAGTTCCTCGATAAGTTCCCGATCCATAAAGGAAAACCGGTCGCGTATGTCCAACACGAGAACCTTCTTTCCGGCAAGTATCCGCCCGAACCGGTCATTCAAGCGCGTCTGATGGCGCCGTTCCATGACCATGATGACGTCGGCCCAGTCGATTTGATCGGTGCTGAGCGCGTCATCGGCATCGTTCGAGATCCCGCCGAAATCCGTGCGCAACCCGCTCCAGTCTGCGAAGATCTGAGCCGCAGTGGGCGATCGCGATCGGGCCTTGCCACAGATGAAAAGAACTTTTTTCACAGGATCTTACGCATCGTGACCGAGGTGTGGCGTTCAAATCCGGGATGAGCGGTTTCCGCGGTCTTGATGAAGCCGAGCCGCGCAAAGGCTTGGTGGTTCTCGACCAGTTCGATGCGCGTTTGCAATTGCAGACCCTTCAGTCTCATCCCGCGTGCCTCTGCCTCGGCCGCCGCCATCAGCGCCCGACCGATACCCTGTCCCTGATGCTTCGGGTCTACCGCCAATTTACCGACATAGAGCAAATCGGAATCAACTTTGCAGAAAATGCAACCAATCAGGTCGTTACCGTCATGCGCCAGATAGCAGATTTCATCCCTTGCCTTCGCAGCGACATCCTTTGGCGTCATCCTATGAAGCGACGACGGTGGATCGATCCGGTCCTGCATGTAAGCGAACGCGCGCATGAGCAAGGCGTGCAAGGCATCCCAGTCCTCGACGTGAGGGCAGCGCATGATAGCGCAGTCGGGCCAGGGTTCGACTTCGATCCCGGGCCATAGGTGCTGCGCCCGTTGTGCTTTCGCCTCGTGCGTCCGACGGTTCCGGGTGCGGAGGTTCGGTACGATCCGCAAGTCAAAAATCGCATCCAAGCCGTAGGGCGCGCAGATCTCCAGACGATCGTTTTCATGCAGGCGGACGCCCACAGCGTGCGTTTCACAAGCGAATTTGGCTATGCTGTCGCGACAATCGCGAAGCGGTGTGATCGGACGCCCGAAATGGCTTTGGTACCAGAGGTGCACCCGCGCCTGATTGCGGATCTCGACTGGAATGCTCCTTGAGAAGTGTCGAGCGCCCCGTCGGATGACCTGATCTTCGGCTTCCCAGGACGTGTCAGCATCGAAGTAGAACAGATCTATATCCTTGATGCCATAACCGAACGGCTTGCCTGTGAGTGCGTTCCAGACAGCGTTGTACACAGCACCCGAGACAATCCACCAGTCAAGCAGGTCGAATGCACGAGCCTGTTCGATCGCTGTCCAGACCACGCGATCGGCGCGCAGGATTTCTTCCAGGCGCCGATCCAAGTCGGTCTTATCAACGGCATCGGATCTCAGCGGAATGCAGTGCGTTGTGAGCACGGGTTGTATTCGGTACGTCCGCTCGAACCGAGGCGTGTTGTCCAAGCCTGTCCGCAATAGGTCTTGATCTGTTCGGGCGTGAACGCGGCATAGCTTGACCCTTCGAACAGTGGAGGTGACCCGGGTACGGGTGGATACTGCAGGGCGGCCCGGGTCGCCGCAGCAACCTCTAGGGCTTCGCCGCGTACCGTGGCGGACGGCGCGGTGTGAGGGGGGTCGGGCTGTCCGGGCACCGCTTGTCGCGGCGAGGTTCCAGCGGCTGTCCCCGCGCTCGATGTCTGTTGAGCTGCGCCTGCGGCACTTGCCAGGGTCCTGGACTTCAGTTGCGGGAAGGACACCGCCACGGGGTTGGGTACATGTGTCAGGTTGGCGCCACTGGCTGCATCCACCGCCAAACCGATCGGTGCAATGAGCAATGGCGCAAACAGAACGGTGCCAGCGATGGCCGCCGCGGACCCGTCGTCATAGTCGGTTCCGACCGGGACCCTTTTTTCAAGACCGGCAAGTTTGAACGTCGCTACGAATTCTTCATCGCGATCCATGCGGATTGTGCACGGTGTCGTGCAGGAAAATCCATTGGTTGTGGTGACCCTCGCTCCGCTGGGATCCGATTTGAAGACGACATCCTCGGTGGTGCCCTTGATTGCCGTCGCGCATGCGGACGTCATTAAAAGTCCGACAACGGCAATCGACTTGAAAAGAAACTTGGTACGCACTGGTTCCCCCTCGCGCTTTACGTAAGCAGATATGATCGTGACTGCGTATGAACCGAGGAGGGCGGAATCAAGGCGTTTTAGGCGTCGACTCGTCAGTCGATTTACTTGGTGTCACGCCGGGATCTGCATCGTGCAGCAATGGATGCCGCCGCCGCCCTCGGCGATCTGATCGATGTCGAGTTGGACGATCTTTCGATCAGGTTCAAGCTCGGCGAAGAGCGCGCGGGCGTTCTCATCTCTGCCCGCATCACCAAAGCGCGGCATGACGATGCCATCGTTTGGAAAATAGCTGTTCACATAGGAGGACGCGAAGTCCGGTCCACGCTCGGGCATGTTCTCCCACAAGGGGCGGTTCAGCCGGATGACCTCGTAGTGATCACCGCGGGAATTGCGAGCCGCCTCCATGCGCACGGCGTTCTCCTGCAGTTCAGCGTATTCGGGGTCTTCCTTGTCATCGGTGACCTCGACGACGACGATGTTCGGGCCGAAGAACCGCATGATCCCGTCGACATGACCATCGGTCACCTCGTCGACTTCAGAGCCCCAGAGCCAGACGACGTTTTCGCACGGTGCGTAGGCCTTGATCGCGTCCTCGACGTCCTGCCGTGACATGCCGGGATTGCGGTTGGGGTTCAGCAGGCAGGTCTCGGTGGTCACGACCGTACCGCGCCCATCCGTCTCGAATGCGCCGCCCTCTGCGATGATCGAGGCGCGTGAAAAGTCCAAACCTGCAAAACCTGCGTAGCGTTCGGCCAGCGTCCGATCGGCGTCATAGCCATCGAACTTCTCACCCCAGGCGTTGAAGTTCCACCCGGTGGCATGATGGCTTCCTGGCTGTTCTCCGAGGCCGATGACCGGCAGGGTGTCGCGGGTCCAGGTGTCGTAGTGTTCCAGCGTGACGATCTGCACATTCGGTCCGCATGCCTTGGCGATGGCGCTCTCGTCACCGGCATTTGCCAGCATGATCACCGGTTCGAATTCGGCGATCGCGCGCGCGATCCGGGCCTGTTCCTTGCGGATCCTGGTGATTTCGCTGCGTTTGTAGGTGCTGTCGGCCGCGCACCACGCCATCACACAGGCCGCGTGCGGCACCCATTCGGGAAGCATCCAGCCAGTTCCGCGCTGCCCGGCCCACGCTGTCGACATCGCCATCGTGCTTCCCAAGTTCGCTATGAAACCGCGCCGATCGATCACCTCAAACCCTCCAGCAAAACGCGCGCAGTGTTCGAACGCGGCTGCCACAGATCTCGGTCCATCGCCTCCAGCATCCGGTCCGAGATCTCTCTCAACGCCGCGGGATTGGCATCGGCGATGAAGTCGCGCACGCGATCATCCTCCAATACCGCCTGATGGACCAGATCGAAATGGTGCGATCGAACGGCATTGGTCGTCGCCGCGAAAGCGAACAGGTAATCGATGGTCGCCGCGATCTCGAAGGCCCCCTTGTAGCCATGGCGCATAACACCTTCGAGCCATTTCGGGTTCACCACGCGCGAGCGCACCACGCGACCGATTTCGTCCTCCAACGTGCGGATCACCGGGCGCTCGGGGCGAGAGTGGTCGTTGTGGTAGATGGTCGGCGCTTCACCGCGCAGACGCTCGACGGCAGCGGCAGCCCCACCTTCGAATTGATAGTAATCGTCCGAATCCAGCAGATCGTGCTCCCGGTTGTCCTGGTTCTGAACAACGGCCTCGATCCGGCTGAGGCGCGTTTGCAGGGCGTCTCGGGCACGCTGTCCGGTCAATCCCTTGCCATAGGCGTAGCTGCCCCATTCAAGGTAGGCATCCGCCAAGTCCTCGCGCCGATCCCACAGCCGCTCATCGATCATCGCCTGCAGGCCCGCGCCGTATGCCCCGGGTTTCGAGCCGAACACGCGGTAGGTAGATTGTTCGCCGCCTTCAGCCCGGGCATGCGCCGCACCTGGGTTCTTATCCTCTGGTTCGTCCAGGGCCATCACCGCACGGGCAGCGGCGTCAAACAGCTCCATCTGCGCCGGGAAAGCGTCGCGGAAGAAGCCCGAGACCCGCAGGGTGACATCCACGCGCGGACGGGCAAGCGCCTCCAGCGGAATGATCTCGAAGCCGGTCACCCTGCGTGATGCACCGTCCCAGGTGGGTCGAACACCCATCAGCGCGAGGCCCTGGGCGATGTCGTCTCCGCCGGTTCGCATGTTCGAGGTGCCCCAGGCGGGCAGCAGAATCGTGCGCGGCCAATCACCATGGGTCTGTAAGTGGTGCTCGATCAGCCGTTCCGCCGAGTTCCAGCCCAACGTCCAGGCGGTCGGGGTTGGAACCGCGCGGCTGTCGACGGAATAGAAATTGCGCCCGGTGGGCAGGACGTCCGGGCGTCCGCGTGTGGGTGCTCCGGATGGGCCCGGCGGCACAAAGCGTCCGTCCAGCGCTGCCAACAGCGACACGCGTTCGGCCTGTCCGCAGGAGCGAAGCGTCGGCAGGATCTCGTTGTGCAACTCCTCCAGCACAGGTGCTGTCTTCGTGAAGTGCTTGGGTGTCGTCTTCCATTGTAGCGCCGTCTGAGCGAGGCGTTCCAGCCGCTCAACTGTGTCGCCGCAGGTGCGCCACGGGTCTGTTCCCATGGCCAGCAGGAACTTGTGGCGCGGGCCAGTGAATGGCGTGCCCATCTCGCAATCCAACGGGGCGAAGTCTTCCGGATCAATCCCGCAATCGCGGGCCAAGGCCCGGATGAGCGAGGCCTTACCGTCGGGGCCAGTGCCGAGCGGCACGCGCACCAGCGCAATTGCAAGATCGCGCTCCAGATCGCCTTCAGGCGATGTCCCGAAGATGTGCAAGCCATCTCTGATCTGGCTTTCCTTCAACTCGCATAGGTAGGTGTCGAGCTGCTGTAGCGCTGCGTCTTCGTCCATGTCGGACGTGATCCCGGCATCCAGATCGAGCCGCTCTGCCGAGACCAGATCCCGGATCTCGCGCCGCAGGTGATCAAGGCGGCGGCGATCGACGCCCGAGGCTTCGTACTACTCGTCGACAAGTGCTTCGAGATCCTTCAGCGGCCCATAGGTCTCGGCGCGCGTCAGTGGTGGCGTCAGATGATCTAGGATCACAGCAGCGGTTCGGCGCTTGGCCTGCGTGCCCTCGCCAGGATCATTCACGATGAACGGGTAGAGGTGAGGGACGGGGCCGAGCACCACCTCCGGCAGGCACTCTTCGCACAGCGCCAGTGCCTTGCCAGGCAGCAATTCCAGATTGCCGTGCTTTCCGAAGTGGATCACCGCATCCATTCCAAAGGACTCGCGCAGCCAGGCGTAGAACGCGATGTAGTTGTGCGGCGGGACGAGGTCGGGGCTGTGATAGGTCTCTTTCGGATCGATATTGTAGCCACGCGCGGGCTGGATGCCGACCACCACGTTGCCGAAGCTCAGGATTGACAACGCGAACCCGTCCGGGCCGTGGAATAGATCGTCCTCCGGCTTGCCCCAGCGAGCTTCGATCTTCACGCGGACATCCCACGAAATTTCCCGGTAGAATGCGCGATAAGCGTCGAGGGAAAGGCGTGCCCCGCCTGTTCGCCGGGCACGATCCGCCAGCCAGTTGGTCGGGCCGGCCTGAATGCGCTGCATCAGATCGACCGTGTCCTTCGGCAAGTCCCGAGTGACGTACCCTGCGTCCTGGAGTACCGTCAGCATATCGACCATCGATTGCGGCGTATCGAGCCCGACTCCATTTGCCAGCCTGCCGTCACGGTTCGGATAGTTGGCAAGAATGAGCGCGATCTTTCGGTCCGGCGGAGCCTTTCGCGCCATTTTTGCCCAGTTCGCGGCAAGCCTGGCGACATAGGCGATCCGGGATCCCTCGGCGCGGTAGGTCGCGATCCGGCATTCGGTCGCCGTGTCGTAGTACGCCTCGGTCTTGAAGCTGACGGCGCGGCTCAGGATGCGGCCATCGACCTCGGGCAACGCCACGTTCATTGCGATGTCGCGGGCAGAAAGACCGTTCAGCCCTTCGCGCCAACTAGCCTCGGTGCTGCTAGAGAAAATCGCCTGCAATACCGGTACGCCGGGCGCGTCCAACACCGTCCCTGAGAACCCGGATTGCGGCGACGACACAGCAAAAGAGGTCGCGTTCAAAATCACCGTCGGTGGCGCCCCGGCAAACAGTGTCTCGAGCGTTGCGATCGAGACCGGATCCTTGAGCGACGCGACAAAGACGGGCAGGGGGTTGAGGCCTTCGGACATCAAGGCGCGCACGAACCGGTTCACCGGGTTCAGCCCCGCCCCCTGAACCAGAGCGCGGTAGAAGACGATCGGAACGACCGGCGCATCGGGATCTTTCCAGTGCACGCGGACGGATGTGAGATCCGCAATCCCGCTCCCCGGCCAATACACCCCCGCGCGCAGAAGCGGTCGAGGCGGAGGTGGGCGTTGATCCGACCTTGCAACGATCGCAGAGGCAGTCTCGAGCAGCCCCGTCATGTTCTCTGGGCCGCCTTCAACGCAATATGCCCAAAGCTGGTGCCAATCCTCGTCCGACACGGTCGAGGCGCGCAGCAGGTCCGGGTCGGGTTTGTCGTCGCCGGGCAGAGCGGCGAAGGCGATGCCTGCCTCTGCAAGGCGGGCCGCAAACTGTTCCAGACCGTAATTCCAGTATCCGGCCCCGCCCAAGACGCGCGCAATCACGAGCTTGGATTTCAAAGCAGTTTGATCGAGATACAGATCCACCGACATCGGGTGTGTCAAATGCATGAGCGAGGCGAGCCGCAATTCCGGCGCGTCGTTCATGCTGGCACGCGCCTCGGCCAGAGCAGCCAATTCGGTATCTGCCGCCGAGATGATGATCACATCCCCCGGCGTCTGGCCGAGATCCACCGCTTCGGACCCGTCTGTCGTTTCCCCGGGTTGTGCGAGCAACAGGTGCATCAGACAGCGCCCCGGATCATGCCAACCGCTTCTCCATGAAGACGCTTGATCCGTTTTCCTCGTAATCCGCGAATGGACCGCGCCGCGTGTATCCGATGCGTTCGTAGAGCCGGATGGCTTCAGGACTGGCCTCGCCGGTCTCCAACCGGACCGTCACAAGGCCCGCCTTTGCCGCGATGTCTTCAAGTCCTTCGACGATCCGACCAGCGATGCGGGCGCCGCGCGCCGCTTTGGTCACGAAGATCCGCTTCAGTTCGGCAAAGTCATCGTAGCGCGCGACGCCGCCGCATCCGACCGCAATGCCGTTGCGATAGGCGACGAGGAAGGCGACGCCCGCCTCGGTCAGTTCTTTCGGTGAGAAAGCATAGCGCACCTCTGCCGGATAGATCGAGGCGAGTTCGGCCTCGCTCTGTTCAATCAGATCCAGCGCATCGGGCCCGAGGGCATCATCGCGGCGCAGTTCGACCGTCATCCGCGAATTGCGGCGGCGATCGCCTCCTGATCCATATCGTGCAATCCGATCACGACCAACCGTGTCTGGCGCTGATCGCCGCCGAACGGTCGGTCGAAATAGGTGTCTATGCGCGGGCCCACGGCCTGCACCACCAGGCGCATCGGTTTGCCCGCGACAGCGACGAAACCTTTCAAGCGCAGGATACGATGGGTGCGGATCACCCCGGCGACGTGCTCAGCGAAGGCGTTTGCATCTGCGACCTCACCCAGGTCGACAACGAAACTCTCGAACTCGTCATGACCGTGCTCATGGTCATGATCGTGATGGTCATCGTCGTCGTGGTCTTCGTCGTGATGGTGGTGATGGTGTACCTCGTGACGGGCATCAAGATCGTCCTCGGCGCCGATGCCCAGGCCAAGCAGAACATCAGGCGCCAGCCCGGCGGCAGAGGATTTCACCATGCTGACGCCTGCGCGCGCCTGCTTTCCCAACGCGTCCAGAACGGTGTCGACGTGCTTGCTCTCCATCACGTCGGATTTCGAGAGGACAACCATATCGGCGCAGGCCAGTTGATCTTCGAAAAGCTCGCTCAGCGGCGTCTCGTGATCCAGGCCTTCGTCTTCCGCTCGTTGGCGGTCGATGGCGTCCAGATCATGTGCGAACTGACCGGCAGCCGTCGCCGGACCATCCACAACCGTCACGACACCATCGACGGTGACGCGCGTTCGAATCTCTGGCCAGTTGAACGCCCGGACCAGCGGCTGGGGCAGGGCCAGGCCCGAGGTTTCGATCACGATGTGCTCGGGCGGCTCTGGCCGGTCGATCAGTGCCTGCATCGTCGGCACGAAATCGTCCGCTACGGTGCAGCAAATGCAGCCGTTCGACAGCTCGACGATGTCGTCCTCGGCGCAAGCGGCATCGCCGCAGCCTTTCAGGACGTCGCCGTCCACGCCGATGTCACCAAATTCGTTGACGATCAGCGCGATGCGCCGGCCGTTCGCCTGCGCCAGCAGGTTTCGGATCAACGTTGTCTTCCCGGCACCCAGAAAGCCAGTGATGACAGTCGCAGGAATTTTCTCGGCCATGTCAGGTGTCTCGTATCCACAATGCGTGACACGGCCCCTGAACCCAGGGGCCGCACTAAAACAACGGAAGCCTTTGGATCAGGTCGCTTCGTAGAGACGGTTGTGGGAAAGCCCACCGCTCTTCATCACGTCCCGGCCGGTCTTTGCCGCAGCCAGAACGGCCAGGTCGGCGATCGGCTCGATGATGATGACCAGCATATAGGCCGCGCCAAACGACATGACGGCAGCAACGTTCTCGGCGCCGAAGCCCTGGCCGTAGAATGCCCAGAATGCGACCCAGGCGATGACCCCGCCCTGATAGGTGGCCGAGAGCTTGAGTGCCTGCGCGTACTTCAGGTCGACGTATGCGGTCCCCGGGGCGATGATCTGCTTGGCCAGCCAGCCGATCGCAAAGAGCGGAACCAACAGCGTGGGCACGTTCACGAAGAACATCGGCATATCGGTGGGCGCGAAGAACGTGCCCTGGATCAGAAGGCCGGTTGCAAGCCCGATCGCGGCAGGCGCCATACCCAGGATCAGGAACAGCGTCGTGCCCAGGATGAAGTGCACTTCCGAGATCCCGACCGAAAAGTGCGGAAGGATTTCGAAGAACAACAACGTCCCGATCGTCGCGGCAACTGCCCGCAGACCGAAGGACGCCACAGAGTGGTCTTTTAGATCATCCCAGGCGAGCTTGGCGGTCACGCCAGCGGCACCTACTGCGGTCACATAGGCCAACGCCAATTTGGCGCCGTCGACGACTCCGGGTTCGATATGCATTGTCTGTCTCCTCTTCCGTCACACCCGACGGATCCTGGTTTCTCTTCATGCATGGCAGGTCTCCTGGCTTGCGGAGTGCCCATTCGGGCTGGCGTCTGTCGCCTTCCCGGCCCGACAGGACCAGTGGCGTGTGACAGGCGCGCTCCGCATACAGTCGCGGGGGCGGCTGCGGCATAACGCTCCCGATGTGGGTCGGCGCGCACCGCATTCCCTGTTAGCCCGCCGCCGCTTTGCATCGCGGCATCCGGCGGGACCATGCACTCTTGTGTTCTGCTCATCTTCGGAAAGTGTCAAGCAGCGACCTGAGTTTCAGTGTCAGCCAGTCATGTCACCTCGCGATTGCGACCACATGCTTGAGCCATGCGACCGCCTGATCGACGGTTTCCACAGTCGGACCAGGCGGCTGTTGCGGGCGATTGATCAGAATCACTTTGGCGCCGTGAATCCGTGCCGCGTCGAGTTTCGGTTGCGTTGGCCCACCTGAGTCCTTGGCGATGAGCGTTTCGATCTGATGCGTGCGCAGAACCTCTAGTTCGGATTCGAGATCGAGTGGAGGTGTGAAGATAAGACTGTCGGTGTTTGGCGGCAGACCGGCGATGGGTTCGATACTGCGCACCAGCACGGAAAGGTCTGGCCGGGACCAAAGTGCGGAGGCATCCATGTGACCTGTCGTCAACAGAACGCGATGACCGGGCCGGAGGGAGGCTAACGCTGTCTCGAGGCTGTCCGAATAACTTCGATTCGAGTCCCTTGCGAACGCAGGGCGGAGCAGTCGAAGTCTGGGAAGCGACGCCAACACGGAAGCGTCGAACGCATTCCAGGGCATTCGTCGGGCGAAGGCGTGCGTGGCGTCGATCAGCGCTTGGGTCTCGTTCTGACGAAGCCAATCGGTCAGTCCTTCCACGCCGCCAAAGCCTCCGACCCGGGACTCTAACGCGACGAGTTTCGGTTTGCTCGTGACGCCCGCAAGCGACAACGTTGCATCGAGACCCATTCGGACGACCTGTTCCGCCAGCGCGCGCCCCTCCGTCGTGCCGCCGAGGATGAGAAGTCTGGTCATCCCGCTGCGGTGTCCGCGAGTATCCGACCGGCGCGGCCAACAATCAGCACATTGGCGTCAACAGGTGCATCGCGGAGTGTCGTTTGCACCGTGGCGAGGGCATCTCGGGCAATTGCCGAGGCAAGCGCTGGCCCGCCGGTTTGAAACGCTTCGAGCGCTGTGTTTGCAGTCGGATTTGGGTCCGCTCCACACTGCTCCGCCGTTCTGGCAAGACGGGCAATGTCGACCTGCGAGCGCCCGGAATGAAGATCGAGAGCGCCTTGCCCCAGTTTTGTGATCTTTCCCGGCCCACCGGCGATGGTCAGCCTGGCGATCGGATGCGTCCGCAGATACTTCAGGAGACCGCCAGCAAAGTCGCCCATGTCCAGGCAAGCAATTTCGGGCAGATCGTAAAGCGTGCGTGCTGTGCTCTCGGAGGTGGCACCGGTCGCACCGAGGACATGTGGCAAGTTCGATGCCCGGGCGACGTCAATCCCGCGATGGATCGAGGCGATCCAGGCCGCACATGAGAACGGGCGCACGATCCCAGTCGTTCCCAGAATCGACAAACCGCCCGCGATCCCGAGGCGTGGGTTCCAGGTTTTGGCGGCGAGTTCCTCTCCACCGGGGATCGAGATCGTGACGGCAAAATCCGCCGGAACTCCGGCGTTGTAGGCGACCTCATGCAAAATACCCGAGATCATCTCTCGTGGGACGGGGTTGATCGCGGGCTCACCCGGCGGGATCGGAAGCCCGGGCTTCGTAACGGTCCCGACCCCGGGTCCGGCGTGGAATTGAACGCTGTGGCCTTTCGGTCCAAGCGCCACACGTGCGCGGATCAGTGCTTGATGGGTCACATCCGGATCATCTCCGGCATCCTTGCGGATCGTGGCCTCGGCCCAGTCCGATCCGGTGGACATCTCTTCAATATCGAAGATCGGTTTCTCTCCACGCGGGAGCGTGATCTGAACGCGACCGACAGCCGGTTGGCCGAGCAGAACCTGTGCGGCAGCTTTCGCGCCTGCGGTGGCACAAGCGCCGGTCGTCCAACCCGTACGGAGTTTTGGAGCATCCCTTGACATCAGCCCAGCCTAGGCGGCGGAAAGGTGGCGGGAAAGCCGGAATTCCTGTCGCAGATATTCTTCGCAAATGCGAAAGATCCGCCTATACCAGGTGCATGAAGACAGACCGTTTCATACCGGATCACGAGTGGCCTGAGTTGCTGCCAGGTTGGGTGTGGCTTGTCGGCGCCGGGCCTGGCGATCCAGGGTTGCTGACGTTGAACGGCCTCAACGCGTTGAGGCAAGCGGACATCGTCATCTACGATGCTCTGGTTGACGCACGTATGCTCGACTGGGTGCGGCCCGGGACGGAGATCGAATATGCTGGAAAGCGCGGGGGCAAGCCCTCTCCGAAACAGCGGGATATATCGCTTCGGCTGGTTGACCTGGCGCGCGAAGGCAAACGCGTACTGCGATTGAAGGGCGGTGATCCGTTCGTCTTTGGACGCGGCGGTGAAGAAGCCCAGACGTTGGTGTCAGCGGGCATTCCGATCCGCATCGTTCCCGGCATCTCGGCCGGAATTGGCGGCCTGGCCTATGCCGGGATCCCGGTGACGCACCGCGACGCGAACCAGGCTGTGACCTTCCTGACGGGACATGATCAGACAGGTGACGCGCCAGGGGCGATCGATTGGGAGGCCTTGGCAACCTCGTCACCCGTTATTGTCTGCTACATGGCAATGAAAACGCTACCGAAGATCAGCGCGGCACTGATTCGGGGCGGACGCTCGCCCTCGGAACCTGTTGCGATTGTCTGCAACGCTACGCTTCCGGACATGACTGTGCTCGAGACAACGCTCGAGGCGGCGAGCGCAGATGCCGAAGCCGCACGCCTGGAACCGCCCGCGATCGTTTGCATTGGCGAGGTCGTGAGAATGCGCCAAGCGTTGGATTGGATGGGGCAAATGGCAGGCGACGCCCCGCGGAATCTGGATCCGTTGGGCGTCCGCAAGCTGACGGCGACCGGCTGACGCCGGTCACGCCTGTTTGGACAAGGCCACCACCGCCCCCACCCACCCACCCGTCGGCGGTGGCCTTGTGATTTCGGCACCGTCGTCGGGGCAGGGAAAAACGTCGGTGACGCTGGGTCTGTTGCGGGCCTTCAGGCGGTCGGGCGTTTCGGTTTCCTCGGCAAAATCTGGTCCTGACTACATCGATCCGGCCTTTCATGCCGCAGCCACCGGGCGTCCATGTTGGACGCTGGATGGATGGGCGATGAGTGATGCGACCTTGCAGATGCGTGCATGCCATGGGCGCGCAGATCTGATGGTCGTGGAAGGCGCTATGGGGCTTTTCGACGGCCCGGTCGGCGCGGATAGCGCGACGACGATGGTGCGCGGATCAACGGCACAGGTCGCACATGCGCTTAGTCTACCGGTGTTGCTTGTTCTGGATGCGCGTCGGATGGGTCAGGGCGCGGGCGCGATTATTGCCGGTCTGGCGCGATGGACCGACGATGTTGAGATCGCGGGCGTGATTTTGAACCGTATCGCGAGTGTGCGGCATGAAGCGATGGTACGTCCAGCAGTCGAACGCATCTGTCCGGTGTTCGGCATCTTGCCGGAGGACAAGCGTCTCGCGCTGCCGTCACGACACCTTGGGCTGGTTCAAGCCTCTGAAATGCCGGAGTTGGAGACTTTTCTGGACGGTGCTGCGACCGTTGTGTCCGAGCACGTCGATCTTGGAGGGATTCGCGCCGTTGCGCGTCCGGCGAACTCTGCGATGGATGGCGTTTCACTTTCGCCGATTGGACAGCGCATCGCGGTTGCTCGGGATGTCGCGTTTGCTTTTGTCTATCCACACATGGTGGAGGACTGGCGTTTGGCTGGTGCGGAGATCTCCTTTTTCTCGCCACTGGCGGATGAGGCACCTGGAGCCGACTGCGACGCCATTTTCCTGCCCGGTGGATATCCTGAATTGCACGCAGGATTGCTTGCGCAAAACACTCGTTTTTTGTCCGGGCTTACTGAGGCGGCGTCCAGAGGCGCGCTGATCTATGGCGAGTGCGGGGGGTTTATGGTGCTCGGAGACGGGCTGATCGACTCCGATGGCGTCCGCCATGCGATGGCTGGTTTACTGCGTCTGGAGACAAGTTTTGCTGACCGCTCACGTCACCTGGGATACCGGTTGCTCGAGCCGCTTGCTGGGCCTTGGACACATCCTTTGGCGGCCCATGAATTTCATTACTCAACGGTTCTGCGCGCAGAGGGTGATCCGCTGTTTCGTGCGAACGACAGTTCTGGCGTCGCCCTACCCGAGATGGGCCTGGTCCGGGGCAACGTGATGGGATCCTATGCCCATGTCATTGCACCGGCACCGGACATGTCCTTCTAACACCGCCCTACGCCGACTTGCGTTTCGGGCGCAGGATGTGCGGATGCGCGCCGTCATAAAGGGCGCTGTCGCGGAAATCCGAATCGGACAACGCTGGACCCAGCAGGATCAGCGCCGTCCGCGTGATCTTGGCTTCACGCACCCGGTCGCGAATCGTCGCCAGCGTGCCATGAATGAATGTCTGGTCGGGCCAGCCGACACGGTAAGCGACAACCACCGGGCAGTCCGCCCCGTAATAGGGCGTCAGACGCCGTTCAATCTCGAGCAAATTGCGGATTGAGAGGTGGATCGCCAGCGTTGCGCCTGTGCGGCCCAGAGTATCGAGGTCCTCGCCCGGTGGCATTGCGCTGGATTTCATGGCGGTGCGGGTCAGGATCACGGTTTGTGCGACTTCCGGAACCGTCAACTCGGTACCGAGCGCCGCTGCTGCTGCGGCATAGGCCGAAACCCCGGGGGTAATTTCATATGGAATGCCCAGTGCCTTGAGGCGCCGGATCTGCTCGGCGATTGCTCCATATAGGGATGGATCTCCGGAATGCACCCGGGCGACATCCTTGCCGGCCGCATGTGCTGCTTCGATCTCGGTGATGATCTCGTCAAGTGTCATCGGTGCCGTGTCCAGCACATGTGCGTGCAGCGGCGCAGTTGCAACGACCGCTTCGGGAACCAGCGATCCCGCATAAAGGCAGACGGGACAGGAGGCGAGCAATCGCTGGCCGCGTACCGTGAGCAGTTCCGGGTCACCCGGGCCGGCGCCGATGAAGTGAACCGTCATGATGCAGCCTTTGCAGGGTGTTTGGTGGCATAGCCGCGCGGTGTGAAGACGCGCGGGCGGCCACCGACGGAAACCGTCGTCGACTGCGAGGATCCGACGAGCACCACTGTCATCATGTCAACCTGATCGACATGAACCTCGACCAACGGCACGATGTTTATCTTTTCGTCCGGGCGGCCGAGGCTGCGCGCGAGTATCACGGGCGTGTTGTCCGGGCGATGGCCTCTGAGCACCTCGATTGCCTCTGGAAAGAGTGCGCGGCGGCGCAGTGAGACCGGATTGTAGAAGGCAATCACGAAATCTCCCTCTGCGGCGGCGTGAACCCGGCGGCGGATGTCCTCGGTCGGTGTCAGGAGGTTCGACAGCGAGATTGCACAGAAATCGTGCCCCAGCGGAGCGCCAATCCGAGCCGCCGCAGCCTGAAGGGCCGATATGCCGGGAGCCGTGACGACGTCAACCCGGCGAGCGGTGTCCGAGACGCCGTTCTCCGTGCGCGCCATGAGTTCGTAGACCAAAGCGCCCATGGCGTAGATTCCGGCATCACCGGAACAGATCAGCGCGATGTCGCGACCCGTCGCGGCTTCCTCGAGCGCATAGCGGCAGCGGTCTTCTTCACCACCCAATGGAAAGTCGGCGCGCGATTTGTTTCGCGCCGATGGGCCGAGCAGGTCGATGTAGAAGCCATATCCGACCAATTCATCTGCTTGTGCGATCAGCCGCGACGCCTCGGGTGTGCGCCAATCGGCGCGACCCGGGCCAATCCCGATCAGGCTGACCGTTCCGCGCTTACGGCCTTCCAATTCCACGATTGGATTGGGGGAAAGCGCTATGGCGCAGGTTGCATTTGTAGATTTCTGTTTTTCGACAATCAGATCGGCTTCTGGACCCGCAGCCGTCAGTGCCGCGGCTTCGGCGACACCGTGGCATCCAACCTCGGCGAAGACGATGTCAGACGGGTTCGCCAGACGCGGCGTTTCCTGTTCGAGACGGTCAGACCCAAACACCCGGAACGGCACATTCATGTCGGATGCAAGATCCAGAATCGCCGCTTCATCGGCCTTCAGATCGAGCGAGAAAATCCCAGCGATTGCCTCGATTGGCAGCCCGGCGGAGCGCAGAGTCGCATGAACCAACTGGCTGAGTTCCTCTGACGGGCAGTTGCGCGCGCAGCCGACGCCGAGGGTAATGTCGGTTGGTTCGTAACCGATCTGGCGGTCAGGCGCAGGTTGCCCATCTGGATCGATTGCGAACAGGGTTGCGCCGGCGCGCCCGAGGCCACTAGTCGCCTCTGGATCGAACGTGATGTTCGGCATCGCCTTCAATGGTTCGAGATACGGGCAGCGCCCAGCCAGATGCATCGGCTCGCCCGCGATCAGGGCCGCCGTGACAGCACCAAGAGCTTTCGGGTTGCGGATGCGCCAGCCCGGTGGTGGTGCGTCGAGAGCCACGTTTAGCGTCAGATCGCTTGCTGTTGTTATTGCAGGAGCGGTCTCAAGAACCTCTGCAATTCGCAGTGCCATATCGTTTGCGCCGTGATGACCGCCCAACAAGGGCACGACGGCAGAGCCATCCTCGGCCACGGCGAGGATCGGGGGCTCCGTCAGTTTGTCAGACAGCAAGGGCGCGACAGCGCGGATGAGGATCCCTGCCGCACAGATCCCGATGATCGGCGTGCCGGATGCAAAAAGCGTCGCGATGTGAGCCATCGTCTCGTCAAATGTGACCGATGCATGCGTGCGCCCGGTGCGACCGTGCACTTCGGCGCCGATCACGGATGCCAGCCGGGTGGCGAGCGCTTCGCCACCTGCCGTCAGACACAGGATTACGGGGTCTGGGCGAGCCACGGGTCGGTTCCTTTGTTGATCAGGATCATCGAGAAATACGGTGCCTTGTCTGGTGCGTCCGCGAGGGTCATGCTGCGCTGGTTCGGCAGTGATGCGCGTTCAATGTAACGCGCCCGGTCCAGCAGGCCCATGCGTTCAACCAGTGCGCGCAGACGTGACAGGTGACGGCCCACCTTCATGATGGCGACAGCCTCCGAGGCCGCAACCCTTGCTTCGAGATCGCCGTCCGGCAGCGGACCCGGCAGCACCGTCAGGACATCGTTGCGCGCCACCAATGGACGCTGCATGGCGGCGGTGCATCCCGCCAGCGAGGAGACACCGGGCACGATTTCAACCCCGAAGGCTTCGGAGAGCCGCGCGAACAGATACATGAACGAGCCGTAGAAGAACGGGTCGCCCTCGCAAAGCACGAGCACGTCGGTTCCGTCGTGCAAGTGTGCTGCGATCTGCTTAGCGGCTGTGGCGTAAACCTCCTGCGCTGGAAAGCGTTCGGTCCGCATCGGCACAATCATCGGAATTTCGATCGCGTCCGCCGGGATTGCAGCGGCGGCGATCGAGCGGGCGAAGCTTTCTCCGCTATCGGGCGCTGGGTAGGCGATCACCCGTGCACCGGTGATCAGTCGATGCGCCTTCAGCGTCATGAGTTCGGGATCGCCAGGGCCGAGGCCGATACCATAGAGCTTTCCCGTCATGTCTGCAAAGCCCATTGGGTAACGGTCATTGCGGGACGCCAGCCTTTCAAACGCCCGACCGGAGAGGCTGATTCGACTGCGATGCGGGTTAGATCGCCGCTGTGTTGTGCAAAGGCCTCCCGCAGGATCGCCTCGCTTTCCAGCGTCACGGCATTTGCGACGAGACGCCCGGACTTGGGAAGTTTCTTCACGCAGTATGCGATCAAGTCAGGTGTCAGGCCACCGCCGATGAAGATGGCATTGGGCCGCCGCAGATCGGGTTTCGTACCGTGCGGGGCTTGCAGATTGTCCAAGACATCGACCGCGCGCCCCTCGATCAGATCGAGACGCGGCGTTCCGAGGATTTCGGCATTGTGCCGCGCCATCGCAAGCCGCTCGGGGTTTGGGTCGATCCCGAGTGCTATGGCATCGCGTGCGGCCCGCATCCACTCGATCGCGACAGATCCGCAACCGGTCCCAATGTCCCACAGAAGCTCGCCGCGCGCGGGCATGAGGCGCGACAGCGTGACGGCTCTGACAGCGCGCTTGGTCAACATCCCGTCGTGCTGAAAGGCGTCGTCGGGCAGTCCGGGGACGCGGGTCAGCAGATCTTCCGGGTGGCCGATACAGTCGACAGCGAGCGTGTTGAAAGCAGGGAGGTCTTGAGCAGGATTTTGCGCCTCCCAAGCGCTTGCCTGGGCGGTATGGCGCGACTCCCGCGCGCCGCCAAGCGCGCCGAACACGGTCATTTGTGATGCGCCGAACCCGCGTGCCGCCAGCAAACGCGCCACTTGGCCCGGGGTTTGGGCACCTGCGGTCAGGATGATCAGGCGTGCGCCGGGCCAGAAATGTGGAATGACCTGTTCGGCTGGGCGTCCGTGCGCGGTCAACGTCTCGACATCGGCCAGCGACCAGCCCATCCGTGCAGCAGCCCATTGAAAAGCCGAGAGCTGCGGGAAGAAGCGTATTTCGTGAGATGGGACCGCCTGTGCGATCCTGGCACCGACCGAATACCAAAGCGGATCCCCAGTCGCGAGGACCACCAGGCGGCGACCTTTCCGCGCTGTGATCTCTTCGATCAGGGCATTGAACGGGTGGGGCCATTTCAGGCGCGCAGCGGTGACAGTCTCGGACAAAGCGTGGTGGCGTTCACCACCGATGATCACCTCGGCACTTTCCAGCGATTGCCGCGCGGCGGCTGAGAGACCCGCCATGCCGTCCTCGCCGATGCCAATGATGTCGAGCCACGGGGTCATCTTCGCATCCTGGTCATGCTGGCGTGGCCAGGCCCGCGGCCAGCGCGTTGACGGCCGCCGCCGCCATCGCAGAGCCGCCCTTGCGCCCGCGCAGCGTCGCAAAGGCGCATCCGCGCGGGTTCGATGCAAGCTCGGCCTTCGATTCGGCAGCACCTACGAATCCCACAGGGAAGCCCAGGATCGCGGCGGGTTTCGGCCAGCCGTCATCCAGCAACTCGAGCAGATGAAACAGAGCTGTCGGCGCGTTGCCTATGGTGACGATGGAGCCCTCCAGCTTGTCCTTCCACAGATGTACGGCGGCAGCGGAGCGGGTGTTCCCGATTTCCTGAGAGATGTCGCGTGTCTGTGGGTCGTTCAGCGTGCAGATGACACGGTTGGATGCCGGAAGAC
>JBHJIZ010000188.1:0-16218 GCA_050043005.1 Paracoccaceae bacterium | reverse complement strand
CGCGCCGCGTATCGAGACGATGACCATCAACCCCGACAAGATTCGCGAAGTCATCGGCTCGGGTGGCAAGGTGATCCGCTCGATCGTTGAGGAGTCCGGAGCAAAGGTCGACATCAACGATGACGGCGTGATCAAGATCGCGTCTTCGAACGGCGAAGCGATCCAGAAGGCCTATGACCTGATCCACTCGATCGTGGCGGAACCGGAAGTTGGCCAGATCTACACCGGAAAAGTGGGCAAGATCATGGACTTCGGCGCGTTCGCGAACTTCTTCGGATAGCGCGAGGGACTGGTCCACGTGTCCCAGATGGCGCAGGAGCGGGTCAACAACCCCAAGGACCTCGTCAAGGAGGGCCAGGAGGTCAAGGTCAAGCTGATGGGCTTCGACGATCGTGGCAAGGTCCGCCTGTCGATGAAGGTCGTCGATCAAGAGACCGGCCAGGAGATCAAGAAGGAAGAAAAGCCAAAAGAAGACGCGCCCGCCGAGGGCTGATCCCCTTAAAGCGCGTGCCATGCTGTGGCGAATTCAGGGCCCCGGAGTTGCTCCGGGGCCCTTTTTCGTCATGATCCCGTCAACAGCCCTGCATAAGGGTCATGCTGAAACAGGTGAGGAGAACGGACATGTCACTGCTTCGGATGTTGGAACAGGCCGGGGGCGGCCAGGGTCTTGCGCAATTGGCGAGCCAGTTCGGGCTGGATGAGGAGAAGGCTGGAGGACTGGCCTCGATGCTCGCGCCCGCAATCGGTTCGGCAGCAAAAAAGCGTGCGGAATCAGGCGGCTTGGAAAGTTTGCTCAGCCAGCTTCAGGGCGAAGCCCAGGGTGGTCTGTTCGACGCGCCGGAACAGGCGGCAGCCCCGGAGGCGCAGGCACAGGGTCAGAACTTCCTCGAAGGCCTGCTGGGATCGCGCGAGGCGACGGACACGCTGGCGCAGGAAGCCGCAAGCCGCGCAGGCGTTGATACCGGCACCGTTCAGCAGTTCATGCCCGCGCTGGCCGCCATGCTGCAAGGGGGCATGCAAAAGCAGACGCCGGACACGTCGATCCAGGGGATGCTGACGCAATTGACCGGCGGCACGACCAATCAGGGCGGCGGCATCATGTCGATGCTGTCGGGAATGCTGAGCACCCAGAACAAGGGCGGCCCGGATCTCGGCATGATCACGAGCATGCTGGATGCTGACGGGGACGGCTCGATCATGGATGACGTGCTCGAACGCATCATGAAGTGATGCGATGTTCGAACGCTCGGGGAGGTGGGAAAGTATCGCCTCTCCGGCACAGTTCCCGGCGTGAAGTGGCCCGTGATTTTCTTCACGTAATTTTCCGTTAACCGGATTTTAGCTGCCTCGAACCGGTCATCCGAAACGTGCGGAGATCCTGCAATGGACGGTCAGTTGCGGTCAGTTTTGTTCGTGTGCACGGGCAATGTCTTTCGCAGTCTGACTGCGGAACGCGCGCTTATCCGGGCATTGGGCGTATCCTCGGCGGTCTCGGTTGCATCGGCCGGGATCGAGGACGTGCCCGACTTGCGCGTCCGATCGGATGTCGCTGCGTATCTGGCGTCGCACGGGCTGGATGTCGCGGATCACCAGCGGCGCACCGTGACGCCAGAGATCGTCGCAGGCGCGGGGCTGATCATCGCAATGAACTCGGATCATCAGTGCTTTCTGGCGGATCGTCACGCGATCGCGGCACCACTCTACACGGCGGCCATCGGCGGAGCGGCCGAGGAGATGCCCGATGTGGACGATTTGTTTCACCCGGACGACTACTTGTCTGAACCGGCAAAGCAGCACGTCCGCGACACGATCGACCGGATCATCGTCGGAGCCCCTGCCCTAGCCCAGCGGATCCAAGCCGGGCTGGTCTGAGCGGACAGGTGGTGGGATTGGTCCAGACCAGTCCACGGATCAGCCGTTCATCCGAATGGTCTCATTCTTCGGATCGTAGGGGCTGTCTTCGACGATCTCGGCGTCCCAGAGTTCGCGGAACATCCGGACCTTGAGTTTCTGGCCGGTGACCGCGAGGTCGGGTCGGACATAGCCGATGCCGATCTGTTTGCCGAAATGGACCGAGTAGCCGCCAGACGTCAGGCGCCCGACCTTCTCATCGTCGAGCACGAGGGCTTCGCGGCCCCAGGGGTCTGCGTCGGCCGGTCCGTCGATCAGCAGTGTGACGCATTTGGCGCGGATGCCGGTGTCGAGCATCGCCTGCTTGCCCTTGAAGTCCTTCTCGAGATCGATGAAGCGGTCGAGCCCGGATTCCATCGGCGTCGCGTCCCGCCCAAGGTCAGAGCCGAAGGCGCGATAGGATTTCTCCTGCCGCAGCCAGTTCTGCGCGCGGGCGCCGCAGAGCTTCAGACCGTGCGGTTCGCCTGCCTCCATCAGCAGGTCGAACAGGTAGTTCTGCATCTCGATCGGGTGGTGCAGTTCCCAGCCGAGCTCGCCCGTGTACGCGACGCGGATCGCATCCGTCGGGCACATCTTGAGATCCAGACGGCGGGACGACAGCCACGGGAAACGCTTGTTGGACAGCGCCGTGTCCGGATCGGCGTCGCCCACCAAGGGCTTGAGAATGTCGCGCGACTTCGGCCCTGCGATGGCGAAAACACCGTACTGCGCGGTGATGTCCTGCACGGCGAGCCAGTTCTGCGGCCCCGCATTGGCTGCGAACCACTCTTCCTCCATCTTCATCAGATAGTCGTGATCGTAGGCCTGCGCCGCTCCCGCGGTGACCACGTAGTAGTCGTGCTCGGCGCGGCGGACGATGGTCATCTCGGTGCGGATCGTGCCCGCCACGGTCAGCGCATAGGTGAGGTTGGTGCGGCCCACGCGCGGCAGCTTGTTGCAGGTCAGCCAATCCAGAACCGCCGTCGATCCCGGCCCGCAGACGCGGTGCTTGGTGAAGGCGGTCGCATCGAACAACCCTGCCCCGGTGCGCACGGCCTTGGCTTCATCAACGGCGTATTGCCACCAGCCGCCCCGGCGGAAGCTGCGCGTGTCGTGGGCGAAGCCGTCCGGCGCATCCACAGGGCCGAAATAGTTCGGGCGCTCCCACCCGTTGACCTGGCCGAACTGTGCGCCGTGGGCCTTCATCCGGTCATAGCTGGGGGCCGTTTTCAGCGGGCGGCAGGCTTCACGTTCCTCGTCCGGGTTGTGCAGGATGTAGACGTGCTCGTAGCATTCCTCGTTCTTGCGGGCGGCATATTCGCGGTTGGCCCATGGGCCATAGCGGCGTGGGTCGAGTGACCACATGTCGATCTCGGCCTCGCCCTCGGTCATCATCTGGGCCATGTAATAGCCGGTGCCGCCAGCCGCTGTGATGCCGAACGAAAAGCCCTCGGCCAGCCACATGTTGCGCAGGCCGGGCGCCGGACCAACCAGCGGGTTGCCATCCGGCGTGTAGCAGATCGGGCCGTTGTAATCGTCTTTCAGCCCGACGGTTTCCGAGGTCGGGATGCGGTGGATCATCGACATGTACTCTTCCTCGATACGCTCGAGGTCGAGTTCGAAGAGGTCGGCGCGGAAGCTGTCGGGCACCCCGTGAACGAAGCGCGCGGGCGCGTTGCGCTCGTAAGGTCCGAGGATCCAGCCGCCGCGTTCCTCGCGCACATACCACTTGGCATCGGCGTCACGCAGGACGGGATGTTCGCCGTTTTCCTTGCGCCATTCGACCAGGGCGGGATCGGGCTCGGTCACGATGTACTGGTGCTCGACCGGGATCGCGGGCATCGAAATTCCCAGCAGGTCCGCTGTGCGCTGCGCGTGGTTGCCGGTGGCGGTGACGACGTGTTCGGCGCGAATCTCGAAGGTCTCCTCGGACGGGATCAGCGAGTTGCCCTTCTCAGCCATGATGGTGCCCGAGACGATCCACTCGGACCCGGTCCAGCGGTAGCTGTCGACGTGGGCCTTGCGGTAGATCTCGACCCCGCGCTGGCGGGCACCCTTGGCCATGGCCTGGGTGACGTCGGCGGGGTTTATGTAGCCATCGGTCGGGTGATAGATCGCGCCTTTCAGGTCTTCGGTGCGCACCAGTGGCCAGCGGGCCTTGATCTGCTCTGGCGTCATGAATTCGACCGGAATGCCAACCGCCTCGGCGTTCGAGGCATAAAGCATGTACTCGTCCATCCGGTCCTGGGTTTGCGCCATGCGCAAGTTGCCGACGACCGAGAAGCCCGCGTTCAGGCCGGTCTCTTCCTCGAGCGTCTTGTAGAACTTGACGCTGTAGTCGTGAATGTGACTGGTCGCGAAGGACATGTTGAACAGCGGCAGCAGGCCCGCAGCGTGCCAGGTGGAGCCGGAGGTCAGTTCGTCCCGCTCCAGCAGGACCGTGTCCCAGCCGGCCTTTGCCAGGTGATAGGCGATGCCGGTCCCCACCGCGCCGCCGCCGACGACCACTGCCCGAGCCTGATCCTTCATCGCGCCCTCCATGTCCCGATCGCACCCGCTTAGCGGTTTCATCAGAACCGTGCCAACGGGTCACGACTGCGTGAGGGCGGAAATCGACATCCGCGAAATGTGACCCTGCTCACATCCTGTTTACAAAGCTCGATTACACTTGATGCCGATGAGCCACCACTTTCGGGGTGAGAAAGGAGGCTCCGGCATGTCTCTGTCATTTGCGCATCGGACACTCGTGTCCTTGCTGGGCCTAGATCCAGTTTTCGCGGGAACGGGCGCGCGCGCCGCTGTGATGACGCCAGCGCAAGGCTCGGCGCTGTTTCGCGACCAGCGTGCACACAGCGATCAACCGGGCTGGGATCTGATCGAACGTGAACATCGCGTTCGGGCCGCAGGGGGGCGCATTCTGCATCTGTTCGGAGAGGTGATGGATTTCGACGGAACACCAGTGCAAGAAGCGCTGGTCGAAATCAGGCAGGCGGATCTTGCGGGTCGAACACCAGATCAGGACACACGCGCGCGGGACTTCCGTGGACACGGCGCCGTCAGAACCGACCGCGAGGGACGATACCAGTTCCGCACCATCCTGCCCCGGCCGACCGCCGATCGGACGGCCCATATCCATGCCCGCGTGGTGCCGCCTTCAGGACGCGTTCTGGTCACGCAACTCTATCTGGTTGACGAGGCCGCGAATGATGACGACTGGACCTACCAATCGCTCGGCCCATCCGGTCAGGCAGCCCTCTCTCTGGATCCGATCGAGCGCGCCGATGGCGATTTGGGAGCAGGTTTTAATTTCGTGCTGTAGCGTGCAGCGGCGGTTTGGGCGCGTTCATTGTGGCGTAAACGCCACCCGCGATCGTCGGCAGTATCTCTGCCGCGCGTTTCGCCACATGGGTTTGGTCAACGAAACGGCCACAGAACCGGAGATGTGAATACAGGTTCGCCAGATCGGCGATGGACAAACCATCGGCATCTGTGATCTCCAGATCCGGAAGCGCGTTCGACACCACCTTGCCGATCGTCTCAAGTTCCTCCTCGACGATCGCCGCCGGAAGCGCGAAGTATTCCTTCAGGTTCGGCCGGCAGGCGGGTGCAAGGTTGGCGACAACCCTGAGAAACCCGATCTGTTGCGGTGTGAGCGTCGCCATCAGCGCATACCAGCGCGTCAACGTCTCCAGATCGATGACGTTCAGGCGGTGCAGCCACGCGAAGTAGAATGGCAGGTTGAGATACTCCGCAACATCCTTTGACAGATCTTCGCCAAATTTGCGTGGGTAGTCCGTTTGATAGGTGAACCGCACGCCCAGGCCCGTCTTGAACGGGTAAGGATAGCTCATGATCAGGGCGTGATGCGTGCCGGTCTTGACCTTGAAGCGCTGGAAGAATTCGGTCGTCCGCCAGGCCTCCAGATCCATGAAGTCCGAGTTGAAGACCGCCGTCCCTGGAAGCTCGCGGTTGAGCGGGTCCATCACATCCAGTTCTAACACGCTCATGTACAAGCGCTGCGCGTGCGGATCGACGCGATAGCGCCCGGTGTAGACCGGGCGTTTCAGCAGACCGTTCTTCTCGTAAAGTGTGACGAGGACCGAAAGGCTCTCTGCGCGGAATCCATCGTGAAAGCTATGCATCGCTTCGCACTGAAACCGCGTGAAGCCATCGTCGGACAAGCCGTGCAACGCCTTCGGCAATTCCTTCAACAGGAAATCGGGCGCGTAAGCCTCGCGTGCCCGGAAAGCGTTCTTCAGGATCAGTGTGCTCAAGATTGCACCTCGCAACGATGCGCGCGTAACGTGCAATATTTTCGTCGTGATTGAAAGTATCAATTCGGGACGGTAGGAGATTTTTCTTCCAGGGAAGTAACGATGAAAGTGTTCGCGTAAAATTCGCCGCCTTACACAAACAAACCCGTCTTCTCGAACCGGCGCACATCGATGAGCCCCAAGTCGGAAATTCGAAGTTCCGGAATAACAACGAGTGCCAGCAATGAATGCTGCATGAAAGCATTGTTAAGATGGCAGCCGCAGGACCGCATCGCAGCCGAAAGCTGATCGGCGCGGGTCGCGACCTGGTATGCCGGATCGTCGGTCATCAGACCCGCAATCGGCAGTTCGATCAGAGCCAGCTCCTGGCCTTCGCGCCAGAACGAGACCCCGCCGCCAACGTCGGCCAGCCGGTTCGCGGCGGCTGCCATATCGGCATGGTTCGTGCCGACCACGATCATGTGGTGACTGTCATGCGCCACGGTCGAGGCCAGGGCGCAGGAAGTGTCGTAACCAAACCCGGACACGAAACCGTGCGCGACACTGCCCGTCGCACGATGACGTTCAACCAGCGCCACCTGGCAGATGTCGCGTTCTCGATCCATCTGCACGACGCCTTCCTTGACCTGAAGCGTCGCTTTCAGGGCCTTTGTCGGGGCCTGGTTCTCGACCACGCCGATCACCCGGACATCGGTCGTGCCGGTTCCGAGGGGTGCTACGATGTCGAAGTCACGGGTTCTGAGTTCGCGGCGCACCTTGACGGTGTCATACGCCTCGGGCGGATAGGTGAAGCGCGCGCCGGGAACGCGGATGTTGCCATCTTCTGCCGCGACGACGCCGCGTGCGATGACCATCTCGATCGGCAGGGTTTCGATATCTGACGTCAGGATCATGTCGGCGCGGCGCCCCGGCGTGATGGAGCCAAGCTCGCGTTCCAGTCCGAAATGGGTCGCGGTGTTGATCGTCGCCATCTGGATCGCCGTCATCGGCTCGACGCCGCAGTCGATCGCGTGGCGCACCACCCGGTTCATGTGCCCGTCATTGACCAGGGTCCCGGAGTGACAGTCATCGGTACAAAGGATGAAGTTCCGCGGATCGAGGCCCTTTTCGGTTATCGCGGTGATCTGCGGCTCCACGTCATACCAGGCAGACCCCAACCGCAGCATGGCGCGCATGCCCTGGCGGACTCGAGTCATCGCATCAATCTCGCGCGTGCCCTCGTGGTCATCCGCAGGCCCGCCCGCGACGTAGGCATGGAAGGCTGGACCCAGATCCGGCGAGGCATAGTGCCCGCCAACGGTCTTGCCTGCGGCCTGGGTCGCCGCAATCTCGCCCAGCATGTTCGGGTCGCCGTTCGCGACGCCGGGGAAGTTCATCATCTCGCCGAGACCAATGATATTGGGCCAGGTCATCGCCTCGATCACATCGGCGGGGCCCAGTTCACACCCCGTCGTCTCGAGCCCCGGCGCAGACGGTGCGCAGGACGGCATCTGCACCATCACGTTGATCGGCTGCACCAGCGCCTCGTCATGCATAAGGCGCACCCCGGGCAGGCCGAGCACATTGGCAATTTCATGCGGATCGATGAACATCGAGGTCGTGCCGTGGGGCAGAACCGCGCGCACAAACTGGCTGATCGTGAGCATGCCCGATTCGACATGCATGTGCGCATCGCAAAGACCGGGCACCATGAACCGCCCCTCGGCGTCGATGATCCGGGTGTCGGGGCCGATCATCGCCGAGGCATCGAGCCCGCAATACGCAAAGCGTCCGTCAGCGATTGCAACGTCCGTGCCCAGCAGCAGCTCGCCCGAGTGCACATTGACCCAGGTGCCGCCAAGGATCACGAGATCGGCAGTGCCCCGTCCGGACGCGACCTCGATCAGGCGCCGCGCCGAGGATTGCCAGGTTCCGAACGTCATGACCTTGCCTCCATCTTCCGGGCGCACGGTGACCGGAGCCAGCCGCCCTGTCCAGAGCGCACGGTCTTCTCAGCCTCCGGCCGCGCGCACCGAGCTGAGCAATGCCGCCGACACGTAACCATCCGGAACGAGCCCCCGTGCGGACTGAAACGCACGCACGGCCTTGCGGCTGTTGGGTCCTATAATGCCGTCGATCCCGTCTGTGTCGAAGCCGAGCGCGGTCAGGCGGGTCTGCAATTCCTGCTTCTCGGTCCGGGACAATGTACGGTCGCCGCGCGGCCATGTCCCTGCAAACGCGGGCTCGCCCCGGATCCGGTCCGCGAGATGCGCAATCGCGAGCGCATAGGAGGTCGAATTGTTGTAGCGTTTGATCACACCGAAATTGGGGTAGATCGCGAAGGCCGGCCCCCGCGCGCCCGCAGGCAACAGGATCGAGATCCGATCATCCGCCGGAAGCGCACCGCCGCGCGCGGGCCGGATGCCCCGCGCCGACCAATCGGTTGCCGTGGCCGTGACACTCGGGCTGGCCTGAAGATAATCGAAGCCGTCAGGCAGCGAAACCTCGATCGCCGCGGGCTCGCCGAGGCGCCAGCCGAACCGCGACAGGTAATTTGCCGTCGAGGCAAGCGCATCAACCGCATCATCCGCCCAGAGATCCCGGCGGCCATCACCCGTGAAGTCGACTGCGTATTCCAGAAAGCTCGTCGGAATGAACTGCGTATGCCCCATCGCCCCGGCCCAGGAGCCGACCATGCGGCCGGGCGTGATGTCTCCGGCTTGAAGGATGCGAAGCGCTGCCACCAGTTGTTCTTCCGCGAACTGGCGGCGGCGGCCATCATAGGCCAGCGTCGCCATGCTCTCGATCACCGGGATCGAGCCGAAGTTGCCGCCAAAACCGCTTTCGAGTCCCCAGACCGCCAGAACCACCGGGAAATCCACACCGTGGCGCTGCTGGATCCCTTCGAGCACCGCCGCCTTGTTGCGGGCATTGCGCTGGCCGTTCGCGACACGCGTCGCCGAGACCGCGCTGTCAAGGTATTCCCAGATCGGACGTGAAAACTCGGGTTGACGGCTGTCAAGCTCGAGCACCCTTTGGTTGACACGCACGCCCCGGAACGCAGCGTCAAAGGTCTGTTCGGAGATCCCGGCGGCCAGCGCCCGTGTCCGGAACGTCGCGCGCCATTCCGCGAAGCTGGCGGGCTGTGGAGTGACCTCGCGCGTTTGTGTCGACGCTGTCGTGGTCGCCGCGGGCTTGCTGGGAGGTTGCGGCACAAGCGATCCCGTCGCGCCCTGCGCGCACGCTCCGAGCATCGCGGCAAGGGCAAACACGACACCGGTGACGCCATGGCTCATGCTTCTCGACATTCTGCTCTCCTGCACGCGCGTCTTTTCCCGGATCTTAGCCGAGAGATGACGCTTTGTGCGCGATTCATTGGGACTGCGATAAAAATACGCCGGTCTCACCGGCCTCCGGCGGTATCAGTCGCGAAACCGGGCGCGACGGGTCACGTCGCTGCCTTCGGCGGCGTGGATACGCGTTGTCGCCTTCGCGAGCGGCTCGCGCACCACCGCCATGTGGTGACCGTTGGCGTGAAGCAGTGTCCCGCCATCCGTCATGATGCCGACATGCCCCGGCCAGAAAATCAGATCTCCGCGCCGGAGATCGGCATCGTCCGGCAATGTCTCTCCAGCATGGTGGAACTGCATGTCGGAATCGCGCGGGCAAGCGTACCCGCCCGCCTGGCGTGCGAGTTGCACAAGCCCAGAACAGTCGAGCCCCCAGTTCGTGCGCCCGCCCCAGATATAGGGCACCCCGACAAACATCTCGGCCACACCAACCCAGTCGAGGGCGCTGTCATCGACAGGTCGCAGATGCTGCGCGGGAAGCCATTGCTGCGGTCCTATCCGGGCGTAGCCATCTCGCGTTTCCAACACGGACACTTCGGCACCGAACGGCAGCTGGCCAAGGGTGGGGATCTTCAGCGTCGGTTCCGCGTACAGATTGCTTCCGAGTGTCGCGACCCTGTGGGTTGACGCAGGGCGCTGCGTTCCATGCAACGCACCCTCCGGCGCATATCCGACATACCCGTCCGCATCCGCCTGAAGCCAGGCCCAACCGTTCGCACGCTCGAAGACGATAACGGTCTGACCAAAGAGCAGTTCGGTGTCCGGGCACGCAGAGAAGTCCGGGCGGGGCCTGAGTGCCGTGAACGGCGCTGAAATCTGATCCGGGCTGCCGGTTGCGAACCGGTCTGCCTCGACCTCCCCACGCAGGGCCTCTGCGGCGAGGTCAGCTCTCGCGGGCGTCAGACGCCGGTCGAATGTCGTCATCCGGCCTTGTCGCCATAGCGGGCCTCGAGCACTCTCAAGATCGCACGCGCGCCCTGGCATTCGCCACCTTTCGGACGGCCCGGCCGCGCCGTCGGCGTCCATCCATAGACATCGAAATGCGCCCAGGGCGTCGTGCCGACGAACCGTTGCAGGAACAGGGCAGCCGTGATCGAGCCTGCCATGCCGCCTTTCGGTGCATTGTCGAGATCCGCAATATCGGGCTCGATATCGCGTTCGTATCCGGGCCAGAGCGGCATGCGCCAAAGCGGATCGGCCGCTGCCGCGCCCGCCTGTTCCAACGCGGCGGAGAGCTCTGGATCATTGGTGTAATAGGGCACGACCTCGGGCCCCAGTGCGACGCGCGCGGCCCCGGTCAGTGTGGCCATGTCGATGATCAGGTCGGGCTCTGCCTCGGCCGCAAGGGCCAGCGCATCGGCGAGGATCAGGCGCCCCTCGGCGTCGGTGTTGTTGATCTCGACCGTTTTACCCAGGCGCGAGGTCAGCACATCGCCCGGCCGCATCGAGCCGCGCGCAACGGAGTTCTCGACCGCCGGGATCAGGATTCGCAAGTGCAGCGGCAGCCCGAGCCCCATGATCATGTGGCCGAGCCCAAGCACCGTCGCGGCCCCGCCCATGTCCTTTTTCATCAGTCCCATCGACGCGCCGGGCTTGAGGTTTAGCCCGCCCGTATCGAAGCAGACCCCTTTTCCAACCAGGGTGACCGACGGGTAATCTGGATCGCCCCAGGAGATGTCGACCAGACGCGGCGCGGCGGCAGCGGCGCGTCCGACGGCATGGATCATCGGGAAGTTCTTGGTCAGCAGATCTTCGCCCACAACCACATCGATCTCGGCGCCATGGCGATCGGCGATCTTGCGCGCCGTCGCCTCGAGCGTGGCAGGCGTCATGTCTGACGCGGGCGTGTTGATCAGGTCGCGGGTCAGGAAGACGCCTTCGACCATGCGGATCAGGCGGGTCGGATCGACTCCTGGCGGCGCGAGGAGATCAGCCTGATGCTCTTCACCAGCGGACTTGTACTTCGTGAAACGGTAGCGGCCCAGCAACCATCCAAGGGCCGCTTCCTCGGCGGCATCGGCATCGAGAGAATCTTCGAGACGGAACGTTCCCGGCGGTGCGTGGCGTGCGAAATCGCCCAAATGGAACCGTTCGCGGTTCCGTGCCGCTGCGTCCCCCCAGCCGAACAGAACGCGGTCGAGACCGCCCTGCTCATTCGGCAGACACAGCACCTGACCGAGCTTGCCGCGAAAGCCGTTAAGACGAACCCAGTTCGCTTCTGGGCTGCCGAGCTCGTTCAGGACGGCATCGCATTCGTCGATCTCGACCAGTGAAATCGGCACCGCGGTCTCGCCCGTACCGGATGTGTCCGGCACGTCTGCATCATCCGTGATGAGGTCCGGTTGTGGCGCCTCGTCCATGTTATCCTCCGGGCCGATCAACGCGGCCGACGCATTCTTCGTCTCTGCATCTGCTGGCACAACCGTGCCGGGCTGCTCCGGCTTCAGCATTGCCTCAGGTGCCATACGGGCGGCGCCGTCATCCCGCAATCATCGGACACGCGAGGATGCGATGCAACCCTGACGCATTCCAGCGGCCACATACCGTATCGCAAGCTGTCAGTCATGCGCCGAGGTATCCAGAAAGTGTTTCAAGGCAGCGAGCGCCCGCGGTGCGGCCTCTTGCAGCGGTTCGGCGACCGATTGCAGATCGGTGACCTCCTGCCGCAACGTACGCTCTGCATCGACCGAGAGATGCCCGAGTTGCGTCAACCCGAGGTGCCCTGCCATGCCCGACAGATCATGCACCAATCGCACGAGATCGGCGCTGTTTCCCGACACGGCAAGTTCCTGCACCCGTGCCAGGCGATCGCTGAGTTCAAGCAGACCGTCGGACAGAATTTCGCGCAGGATCGACTCGCCGAGGTGATTTTCAAGACGCTCGAGATAGGTTTCGTCCAGCACGGTTGGCCCCGGTGCGGCCGGTTGGCGTCTCCAGTTGAACATTCTGTCTCCTGTCCGGGCACTTCTGCGCCAGTGAGGAACAAATTTCAGATCTCGGATAAAGAAGGGTAAACGCGGAACACCGATCTCGTCATTTGCGGCGAAGATGTTCGTCCAGGCGGGGCATGATCTCGACAAAGTTGCAGGGCGTGTGGCGGTAATCGAGCTGATATTTCAGGATTTCGTCCCAGCCATCCTTGCACGCACCGGGCGAGCCGGGCAGCGCGAACAGGTAGGTCCCGCCCGCGACACCGGCACAGGCGCGCGACTGCACCGCCGAGGTGCCGATCTTCGCCATGGAAACATGGGTGAACACGGTGCCGAATGCGTCGATTTCTTTCTCGTAGACATCGCGGTGCGCTTCGACCGTCACATCGCGCCCGGTCAGGCCGGTGCCGCCTGTCGAGATGACGGCATCCACGCCGGGGTCACCGATCCAGGCGCGTAGCTGGTCGGCGATCTCGGCGCGTTCGTCGGGAATGATCTTGCGGTCGGCAAGCATGTGGCCAGCCGCCTGCAATCTGTCGACCAACACAGTGCCCGAGCGATCCTCGTCCAGCGTGCGGGTGTCCGAGACCGTCAGGACGGCGATCCGGATCGGGATGAAGTCGCGGTCTTCGTTTATGCCCATGTGCACATCCTCACAGATCAAACCAGTTCGGGGTCGGACCCAGGTTGCGGACATCCGTGGCGCCGATCATCCCACTCCCGCCCCAGCTGTCGTGAATATGACCGCAAAGACAGAGCTTTGGCTGAAGGCGCTCTATCGTCGCGCGAACGGCAGTCGAGCCGAGCGACACCCCATCGCTGCTGGTATCCGCGACACCCTTGGGCGGTGAGTGCGAGATCAGAATATCGGCTTCCTCGGCCCTGGCGAGCATCTCTGCTGCAAACTCTTCGGTGAGATCGCAAGACCACGGCCCAAAGGGGGTGACAGGGATCGCGTAGCCGATGCCGAAGATCTTGAGGCCGTGCACCTCGGTGGCCTCGCCATGCAGAACGGTTGCTTCGGTCGCAGCGCGCAGTTCATCAGCGCTTTCGGCGTTGCCCGGGACATAAATCGCCTTGTCCGCGATCGGCCGCAGCAGGTCCATTGCCTCATCCAACCCTCTGCGCACATTGCAGAAATCACCCGCGCCAATGATAAGGTCGGCCTCCTCGGCCGCCACCACGATCTCGGCGATCCGGTTTCGCGCGAGGTGCACATCCGAGAAGGCGAGGATACGGGTCACGTCGGGTTCTCTCCATCCAGCGCGCGCCGCACCTCGATAAGATCATGCCAGGCGAGCTTCTTGTCGGCGGGTTGTCGCAGAAGATAGGCCGGATGAAAGCTTGGCAATAACGGGAGGCCCGTGGCCGCGTGATCGACCCACCGTCCGCGCATGCGCTTGATGCCAGTCGTCGTCTGCAGCAGCGCCTTGGTCGGCGTGTTGCCCATGGCCAGGATGATCCTGGGTTGCGCGAGCTGAATGTGCCGGATCACGAAGGGCAGAAACAGTGCGGCTTCGTCCGGGGTCGGCGTGCGGTTGCCAGCGGGGCGCCATGGCAGGATGTTGGTGATGTAGGCGGCCCGTCCCGGATCATCCGATGTCCGGTCGAGACCGATTGCCGCCAGCATCCGGTCCAGCAGTTGACCGGCCCGACCGACGAAGGGCTGGCCCTGGCGGTCCTCCTCCTGCCCTGGCGCTTCGCCGACAACCATCAGATGCGCTCCCGGCAGACCGTCGCAGAAGACGAAGTTCCTGGCGGTTTCCTTCAGGGGCGAGCCGTCCCATGCCTGGAGTGTCTCGGCGAGATCTTCAAGCGCCTGCGCCTGCGCGGCGAGAGTCGCACTTTCCGGGGAGGAGGACGCTGGGGGTTGCGGCGGCGCGAGGCTGGCGCTTTGCTGCGTGGTGTGCGTGACTGGAGCACCCGCTCGCTGGCTTTGCCCCGCATCGAAAGCGTGGACGTCGGCGGGACCGCGCCCTGCTTGTACGGCCGGCTTGGCGGGAGCATCGGGGACGACCTGCGGCGCCGTGGCAGCGAACCGGTCCACCGGGTGTTCGGCAATTGCCTCATCGGCACCCAATTCGACCTGCCAGTCGAGCGCCGAGATCAGCGCCGCACGGATCTCGCCGTCCGTGCTCATGCCGGAGGCAATCCCTCGCGCGGGTCGATCGGGCCAAGGTCGAGGCCGAGATCGGCTTCCAGTGCCGCCGCAAACCTGAGAAGCGGTGTCTCACCACGCAGCCGTCCGACCATTTGCAGCCCAACTGGCAAACCATCCGCGGTGAAGCCGCATGGCAGCGAAAGCGCGGGGGCCGAGGTCATCGTCACCGCGAACGCGATGGCGAGCCAGTCAATATAAGTCTCGAATTCAACGCCATCGCAATGCGTTACGGTTCGATCCTCAACCGCAAACGGAGAGACGATGGTCGCCGGGCTGAGCAGCAGATCGTATGTTTCGAAGAATGCAGCGTGGCTTTGGGTCATCCGGTTGCGGATCGTGTTCGCCCGCACGATGTCGGCGCCAGTCAGGTCAAAAGCCTTCTCGATGTTCCAGATCACGTCCGGTTTCAGCTTGTCCCGGTCGTTGCGGTAGTGCGAGTCGTGCGAGGTCGCGTAGGAAATCGCCCGAAGCGTCTGGAATGCCTCATGCGCGCCGGAGTAGTCGGGGCAGGCTTCCTCGACCGTCGCCCCAAGCGCCTCAAACCGCTTCGCTGCCGCCTCGGTGATTGCGCGAACCTCGTGATCGACCGGGGTCAAGCCGCCGAGATCCACCGACCAAGCTACTCGCCGTGGTGCGCGGGGCGTCTCGGCGGCGGTGCGAAACCCGGCATGGCCGGGCGGCGCGACCGGCGGGGGGGGTTCGGGTCCGGCCACGGCGGCCAGAAACAGCCCCAGACCGCCCACGTTGCGCGCCATCGGACCTTGCTGTCCGAGGCCCTCGACCTCGTTCGGCGGGGGCCCGGAGGGGCCGCGCCCCGCCGATGGTCTGAGCCCGACGCAGCCGCAGAAACTCGCGGGGTTGCGCAAGCTTCCGCCCATGTCAGAGCCGTGCGCGAGCCAGGCTGTGCCGCTGACCAGCGCCGCCGCCGATCCGCCCGAGGATCCTGCGACGGAGCGCGAGAGGTTCCACGGATTGTGCGTACGACCGAAGACCTCGTTGAAGGTGCTGGCCCCCGCCCCGAACTCAGGCGTGTTGGACTTGGCATAGACGACACCGCCGCCGTCTTCGATCGACTGCACGATATGATCGGACGTCTCTGGCACGTGATCGGCATAGATCGGCGATCCGTGCGTCGACCGCACACCGGCGACATCCGAGAGATCCTTGATCGCGACAGGCAGGCCACCGAGAACGCTGTCCGCCTCGGCCCGCCAATCGCGCGCACGGTCGAAACAGGTCGTCGGCAGGGCGTTCACCTTGTCATCAACCTCGGAATGACGCGCTTCTAGCGCATCGAGCAAGTCCGCCGTCGTGACGTCCCCGTTGGCGAGTAGAGCACGGACCTGCCGCGCCGTCTTATGGATCAATGACATTCGCTTTCCCTTTTGCGCTGGCATAGCCCGCGCCCAGCGCGCTGCCAAGGTGAACCATGCTTTGCGAATCCGGATCGAGGCGCATAGAGTCCGTCGCAACCATAAACACCCGAGACGACAGGGAGAGGGACGATGAGAACACGCGCAGCGGTTGCGACTGCGGCTGGCAAGCCGCTGGAGGTGATGGAGGTGAACCTCGAGGGCCCGAAGGCCGGTGAGGTTCTGGTCGAGATCAAGGCCACGGGGATCTGCCACACCGAC
>JBHJIZ010000187.1:0-15354 GCA_050043005.1 Paracoccaceae bacterium | reverse complement strand
ACCCTTGCCAGCGCGTCAGGTTGCCAGTTCGGTGCCACTGCGCTTGATCATCTCGTTGCAGCTCTGGTCAAGCGCGCTCCGCCAAGCCAGTTGAACATCATCGGTGAGCTTGGATTTCAGGGACTCGGCGATCGAGTCGCTCAGCGCTTCGTGCATCTCACGATAGTCCATCGGCAGAAGCGTGAACGGCGCGTGGCCATCTGCAAGCAGATCGAGACGCCGGTTCAGTGCGGCCTCGTCATCCAGATTTTCGATGATGAAGGCGATTGCCGCCATGAAGCGCATACCCTGCTCGCGCATATCATCGGGGAACAGTTTGCGCAGCTTCGGTGCTCGGTTGAAGAGATCAGGGTAGAACAGCTCCGATACCCGATCAGCCTCTGGCTTGATCAGCGCATAGCTTGCACGGATCTTCTTTTTCTCATCGTCGGTCAGGTGCATGATCGGGCTCCTTGCTGATGCCTGGACCCTCTCACGCTTTGTGCAGTGCCGCATTGACCTCGATCAAGCAGGCACCTTGACGATCTCAGGGCATATCGACGTTCAGGATCACGACCTGTTCGGCAACCAGTCCCGAAGGGCTTTCGGCATCGATCAGAAAGCTGAAGCTGCCGCTTTCCGTCGGCGTGCCCGCAATCTTGCTGACCCCCTCGGCATCGCGCGAGAAGATCAACCCCGGCGGAACCCGCCCGATGGAACGGATCAGAAGTTTCTCGGGCGCGCCGCTATAGGCGAACGAGGCGGTGGACCAGTCATACGGCTCACCGACCTTGGCCGCCGGGGCGACGACTTCTTCCTGCACAGGTTCCAGAACGATGCGCGGCGCCGCGGCCACAGCGACGTTCGGGCCGATCCCGAAATAGTCCTCGGCCACCTCATGGATCAACAGGCCACAGGCAATCAGCACCGAGACCGCGATCGCCGCACCCTGCAGCCACCGGCCCCGGCCCGAGGACCGGACCGGGCGCCTGCGGCCCGTGAACGTCTTGCCGTCCCAGTCGGCAACCATTGCCATGTCGTCGGGCCGGCCCTCGGGCACCGGGGCGAGCATCGCCTGGATCAGGCTGCGAACATGCCCGGGCACAGTGGCTAGATCCGGGACATCGCGCCGCTTGTCGATGATGTCGACCTGGCTGCCGGTCATCGACAGGGGCTGCCCCGTGGACGCCTGCGCCAGCACCAGGCCCAGCGAATAAATGTCGGACTTTGCGCTGACCACACCGCCGTTCAGACCGAGCTGCTCGGGCGAGATATAGTTCATCTTTCCGGCGAGGCTGGATCCGATCAGCGTGTCTTTGGAGTCCGACGACTTGGCGATACCGAAGTCGATGATCTTCGCCTTCTCGACCTGACCGTCGATCAGGATGATGTTGTCCGGTGAGATGTCGCGGTGGAAGACGCCCTGCTTGTGGGCCGCGTGCAGGCCATCGGCGATCCGGCACCGCAGGGTGTCCAGGTCCTCACGCGACATGGCCCCATGTTTCTTGAGGTGATCAGCCAGCGAGGGTCCTTCGGCGTATTCCATCACCAGATAGGACCGGCCGAGTACCGGATCGACCGAGAACAGGAAGTAGCGCACGATCGCTTCGTGATGGATGTCGTGCAGCACATCGGCTTCGCGACGGAACAAGCCGATGATCAGCTCGTCCTCGGCGTGTTCGGGCAGGATCATCTTGATCGCGACCTTGTAGCCGGTCTGCACGTTGCGCCCGGCATAGACCTCGCCCATGCCGCCACGGGCGATGCGCTCATCCACGATGTAGATGCCGTTCAGCACCGTGCCCGGCGGGAGCGACACCGATGGCACGGAAAAAGCGTCCGGGACGCCCTGTGAAATCACCGTCGCGGGATGGTCAGCAGAGCCCACTTCCGACACCGCATGTGCAACTGCTCGATTAACCGCAGACACGCCCACCCCCGCAATACCCAACTCACAGAGTAAGAATTGAGTGAAATCTCTGAAGATTCGCTAAACGGACAAGCGGTTTCGCAGGTGCAAAAAGAGGACCGCCGACTGATTTCAGCGATCGTCGATCACCGCGCGCGCGGCGGAACGGGCCTCTTCCGTGATCCGGTCACCCGACAGCATGCGTGCGATCTCGTCCGTCCGTGCGGCATCGTCCAGCTCGGTCACATCGGTCCGGGTTTGCCCGTCGGGCGTGGACTTTGCGATCAGGAAATGCGCATCGCCCTTTGCGGCCACCTGCGGTGCATGCGTCACAACCAGCACCTGCCCGGTGTCCGCCAGCCGCGACAGCCGCCGCCCGACAGCATTTGCCGTAGCGCCGCCAACACCCCGGTCAATCTCGTCGAAGATCATCACCTGGCCGGTTTCCAAGGCAGCAAGCTGCACTTTCAGCGCCAGCAGAAATCGGCTGAGTTCACCGCCCGAGGCGATCCGGTCAATCGGCCCTGCCGGAGATCCCGGGTTCGTCTGCGCCGTGAAGCGCACGGCATCGGCGCCTTCCGGCCCATCCTCGGCCGCAGCGATATCGGTCACGAAGCGTGCGGCTTCCATGCGCAGCGGCGGAAGCTCTGCCGTCACGGCGGCATCGAGTTCTTTCGCGGCCGCACGGCGCGCTTGGGTCAGAGCCTCGGCAGCGGTGCGGTAGGATACAACCGCGGTTTCGACCCGCCCGCGCAGGTCCTGTAGCCGGACCTCGCCGCCATCAATCGTCTCCAAGCGTGCGGCCATCGCCCGCGCATGCTCGCTCAGATCGTCCGGCGCGACGTCGTGTTTGCGCGCCAGGCCACGGATGGCAAAGAGCCGTTCCTCGACATCCTCGAGACGGCCCGGATCGAATGTCAGGGCGTCCAGCACATCACTGACTTGCGCCTGCGCCTCGGACAGTTCCGCCATCGTCCGGTCGATGGCCGAGATCGCAGGTTCGAGACGTCCTTCGGCCCTTTGGGCCGCATGGCTGAGCCGCGAAAGCGCGTCGGACAGTGCGCCCTCGGCGCCCTCGAAGCCCAACCCAGTCTGCGCCTTGCCGATCTCGGACACCAGATCCGCCGCCTGACGGATCAGCCGGCGTTCCGCGTCAAGTTCAGCTTCCTCGCCCGGCTGCGGGGCCAGCGTTTCGAGTTCGTCCACGCTGTGACGCAGGTAATCCGCATCGATCGCCGATTGTTCCAGGGCGAGCTGCGCCTGATCCAGTTCGCGCCGCAGCGCCTGCCAGGCGTTCCAGAGCCGCCGGACCTCGTCCGTTGCCGTCTCGAGCCCGGCGAACGCATCGAGCAATCCGCGATGCCCGCGCGGATTGAGCAGACCGCGATCGTCGTGCTGACCGTGAACCTCGATCAGGAGATCGCCGATTTCTGAGAGGATCTTGCTGCTGATCCGCTGGTCATTCGCGAAGGCGCGCGCGCGGCCATCGGCAGACGCGGTCCGGCGCAGGATCAGTTCACCGTCCACAGGGTCCAAACCCGCACCGTCCAGCACCGTGTTCACGGGATGATCGCGCGCAACCTCGAACTCGGCGGCAACAGAGCCTTCGCTTGCACCGGCACGCAGGAGGTCGCGGCGGACTTTCATGCCCAGCGCGTAGCCAAGCGCGTCCATCAGGATCGACTTGCCCGCGCCGGTCTCTCCGGTCATCACGTTCAGGCCCGGCCCGAACGACAGGTCCAGCGCTTCGATCAGAACGATGTTGCGGATCGACAGGCTACGCAGCATCTGCGAGGCCGTGCCCGCTGTTCAGAGCCACTTGCCCTGAATGATCCGGCGATAGAGCGTGTCGTACCAACTGTCGTCTCGGGTGGCCGGGCGCAAATCCCGGTCGGTCAACAGAGAATAGGACGCCGCATACCAGTCGGACCCGACGAAGTTCTCGCCCAGGACTGCCGCGGCGGTCTGTGCCTCGCGGTTCAGACCCATCGAGAGATAGGCCTCGACCAGACGGTGCAGCGCTTCGGGCGTCTGCGCGGTGGTCTGATATCGCTCCAGCACGATGCGGAACCGGTTGACGGCCGCCATGTAGTGACCGCGCTTGAGATAGTAGCGCCCGACCTCCATCTCCTTGCCCGCGAGGTGATTGTTGGTCAGATCCAGCTTGAGCTGCGCGTCGCGCGCGTAGTCGGTGTTCGGGTAGCGGCGCACGACCTCGGTCAGTTCCTCGAGCGCGCGGGTGGTTGTTGCCTGATCGCGGCCGACATCGACGATGTTGTCGTAGTGGCTCAGCGAAATGAGGTACTGCGCGTAGGCGGCGTCGTCATCGGTCGGATAGAGATCGAGATAGCGCTGCGCCGAACTGCGCGTCGCGGGCATGTTGCCAGCTTCGTAATGCGCGTAGGCCGACATGATCGTCGCGCGCTTGGCGAGCTGCGAGAACGGGAACAGACGCTCGACCTCGTCGAAGGTGCTTGCGGCAACCTCGGGCTCTCCTGCGGCGAGCGCTGCATCGGCGGCGTCGAAGATTTCGCGGGCCGACCGGTTTTCGATCGGAACCTCGTCGTCCCCAAACAGCGATCCGACCGTTTCGCATCCGGTCAAAAGCATGGCTGACAGAGCCAGCGCACCCATTCTGATCGCAAGCCGATTAGCCATATTGCGGCACCCCGTATCGTTGCTCCTGCCCGGTTGGACCCGGTGTCCGCCGCACCATAGTGTGGAGGTTATGAAAGGAAAAGAGGAATGGGCCGCATCGGGGATCACGAGCCAGTGCCCGGCGGGTATGGCTGGTTGGCAACAGGCTTGTTGCTGCCAACCGTATCAACCGGCCAGTGCTGTGACCTCGCCTGTCCGGGGCAGAGCAGCGGACATGGCATCGAGGCCAAGGCCGGGTTGGACCGGCGCATAGGTCCAGGCATCCGGAGACGCGAACAACGCATGCAGCAGGCGGTTCGTCATGCCGTGCCCGGCCTTGACGCCGACATACCGGCCAATGATCGGGGCACCCGCAAGCGCGAGATCACCGATCGCATCCAGCATCTTGTGCCGCACGAACTCGTCCGGACGGCGCAGGCCTTCCGGATTCAGCACACGCCCGCGGTCCACCACGATCGCGTTCTGCAGACTGCCGCCCCGCGCCAGACCGATCGAGCGCAGGTATTCGACTTCGCTGAGATGGCCGAAGGTGCGGCAATCGCTGAGTTCGCTCGCGAACGCGCCATTGACCAGCTTGCAGTCACCGCTTTGTGCACCGATGGCTCGGTCGGCAAACTCGATGTCAAACCGCATTTCGAAAACATCGGACGGTTCCAGCCGGGCCATCTTGTCGCCGTCGCGAACTTCAACGGTGCGCAGGATCTTGATCCCCACGACACCGTCACGCGTCGTCGACAGTCCAGCCTTGACGATGCCTTCCACGAACGGCGCGGACGACCCATCCATGATCGGGACTTCCGGGCCATCGAGCGCGATGATCGCATCATGTATGCCGCATCCGGCGATCGCAGCCATCAGATGTTCGACCGTGCCGACAGAAACGCCGTGTTCGTTCGTCAACCGGGTGCAAAGCTGCGTATCGGTCACCAGATCGTGGTGCGCCGGGATAGTTTGATGTTCCACCGGCACATCGATCCGGATGAACGTGATGCCCGTCCCTGCTGGCGCAGGTGCGACCGACATCCAGACCGGTTGACCGCCGTGCAGGCCAACGCCGTTGAATTCGGCGGTTGTTTTCAAGGTTCTGCGCATGTCGCCTCTGTTCCGGCCACGATCTCTGCCGCGGCTTCAGTATTATTGTTACCTCAGAGCGCGAGGTTTCCCGCGCATACCCAACTCAACACACTCATAGGTACAGACGGCATCCTTAATCCTCAAATCACTGATTATGTCGCTTTGCAACACAAGCACCGGTCCGATCCGGCACAGGAGCGCCGCTGCGGGCCGGAGTTAACACTTTGTTAAGCGACTCTGCTCACTGTTATTAAAGTGTTTACTGCTGGATGGACGATGACCTACTCGGATCCACTTGCACACGCCAAGGCAGGCATTTTGACGTTTGCTATGGATCAGCTCGACATCGGGTTTGCCTATTACGATGCGCGGGATCACTTGCGCGCGTGGAACAAGGCTTACGAGCGCATCAATTTCAAGATCGCGCCGATGATCCGGGCAGGCGCCTATTTCCCGGACCTGCTCGCTGAACTGGTCGTGCGGGGACAGATCGAAGGTGTTGGAGACGATCCGACCGCCTGGGTGACGGAACGTCTGCGCGCGCGAGAGACCGGAACAACCGCAGAGCGGCGTCTTTGCGACGGGCGCCGTTTCCTGGTGCGCGAACGCCGGACCGATGACGGTGGCATCGTAGGGTTTTGGTTCGATATCACGGACTCCAGGGACACCGAGCCGCGGGACAGCGCCGGGCCGACGATCGTCGACGATCGTTGCTCGCCGGACGCTCAGGACATCTGCGGCGGGGTCGCGCACATATTCAACAATCTGCTTCAGGTCGTGCAGGGCAATGCGGAGCTCGCGCGGCTTGCGTTGCAACGCGGCGAAGTCGAGACCTGCATGACCGAGATCGACGCGGCCGTGGCGCAGGGCAATGCGGTGACGGACCGGCTTTTGGCGTTCAGCCGCCAGACGTATTTGCGCCCCGAGCGATGCGACGTGAACAAGATCGTCACCGGAACGCTGCGGGACGCCGGAAAATCGATCCCCCCGGATGTGACTGTCGACACAGTTCTGTGTCCCGATCTTTGGGCGGTCGAAGCCGACCCGAAGCTTCTGTGCCAGGCGTGTGCCGAGGCTCTTGCGAACGCGCTGGCCGCATTGAACGGTCCAGGCCACGTGAGGATGCTGTCGGCGAATGTCGAGCTTTCGAGCACCGACTATGAGCTCAGCGTTGCCCGGACGGCGCCTGGCCGGTACGTGCTTCTGTCCATCACGGACACAGGTGCCGGCATGACGCACGATGTGCTGGCGCAGTCGTTTCAGCCGTTCTTCACGACACGATCGCAGGAACGCTCAGCGGGTCTTGGTCTGCCGATGATCGAGGGGTTTGCGCGTCAGTCAGGTGGTGCCGTGACGCTCAGCACCACGCCCGGTGCCGGATGCGAGTTGCGCCTTTTGTTACCGGCGCTGACGACCGGTCCCTCGAAAAAACTCGCCGCATAAACGTCGCCGCAAAAGCTCATTTCAGCTTTCGCGGCGACGCTCGTTCTCTTCAAATGCAGACGATCAATTCGCCTGCCGCCTGAGGAAGGCCGGGATCTCGCCCGCGCCGTCATCAATGCGCGGTGCCGAGGGTTCGGTCCGTGCTGCGGGTGCCTCTGTCGCACTGTCGTCGGGGCTGCTTTGCCCAGCGACCCGGTGGATCAACTTGTTGATCGTGAACAGCCCGCTGCGGCCCGGGCTTTCGCTTTCCGGTTTGGCGTCCGAGCCTCGCGCCTGAGCAGCGGCGGGTTCCGGCGCATCGGCGAGACGTTCGGGCCGTGACAGAGGACGGGCTTCGAACGCTCCTTCGTCGAGCTGGAACAGCGCCGGTTCCTCGTCGTGAGGGACTTGCTGACGCTCTTGCTCCTTGCGCGCGCGGGCGGCCAGGGCACGCTGCCGCACTTCCTCGGCCCGCGCACGGATATCGGCGGGCGACGGGGCCGTTGCATAGCGTGCATCGCGCGAGCGCGGCTCTGGTGCGGCGGCGGCCGGTTCTTCAGCGCGCACCGGGTCAGCGAAGCGTTCGACTTCCGGCATCTCACGCGCCTGAGCGACCACCGGTTCTTCAGCGGGCGGTGCTGTTTCTTCGATCTTGGCCGCGACCTCGGGTTCCTGATCGATCTCGGTCTCTGTTTCAGAGTCCGAGCTCGTATCCGCCGCGACTTCTGCCTGTGCCGGTTCCGCCTCTTCCGGACGACGCTGGCCACGGATCGCCGCGAGAATGCCAGGGTCGGTCTCGACCGGCTTCCGGCGGGCCGGGGCATCCGATGGTGTGCGCGCCATAACATGTTCGGCGTCGATGCCCGTCGCGACGACCGAGACGCGCATCTTGCCTTCCAGGCCCGGATCGATGGCCGAGCCGAACTTGATCATGGCATCCGCGTCGACCTCTTCCTTGATCCGGTTCGCAGCTTCGTCCATTTCGAACAGTGTCAGATCGTAGCCGCCGGTGATGTTGATCAGGACGCCCTTGGCACCCTTCAGGCTGACCTCGTCCAACAGCGGGTTCGCGATGGCCTTTTCGGCGGCGTCGATGGCGCGGGTCTCGCCTTCGGCCTCGCCCGTGCCCATCATCGCCTTGCCCATCTCCTCCATCACCGAGCGGACATCGGCGAAGTCGAGGTTGATCATGCCGGGGCGTACCATCAGGTCGGTCACGCCCTGAACGCCCTGATAAAGAACGTCATCGGCCATCTGGAACGCCTCGACAAACGTCGTGCGTTCCGAGGCGACCTGGAACAGGTTCTGGTTCGGGATGACGATCAGCGTATCGACGACCTGCTGCATCTCGTCGATGCCGTCTTCGGCCACCTTCATGCGGCGCGCACCCTCAAAGTGGAAGGGTTTGGTCACGACACCGACGGTCAGGATCCCCATCTCGCGCGCGATCCGCGCGACGATCGGGGCCGCCCCGGTGCCGGTGCCGCCACCCATGCCAGCGGTGATGAAGCACATGTGGCACCCGTCGAGCTGGGCTGCGAGGTCCTCCATGGTTTCCTCGGCAGCGCGCATCCCGACCTCGGGCTTCGAGCCAGCGCCAAGACCGCGCGTCACGCCGGTGCCAAGCTGGAGCGTCCGTGGCGCCTGAGAATTCGCCAGCGCCTGTGCATCTGTGTTGGCGGCGATGAAGTCCACGCCTTCCAACTGTTTTTCGATCATGTTGTTGACGGCGTTGCCACCGGCCCCGCCGACGCCGAATACAGTGATGCGCGCACGCAGATCGTGCTCGTCCGGTTCTACGAGATTAATTGCCATGTCTGCTCGCCTTTGTTCATTTCTTGTTGTTCTGCCTCAGTTTATCCGGCGGTTTTAATGCTTTTTGTCACCGGTTCTTTTTTGTTGCCAATAGGTTACCGCATTTCAACCTCTGGGTCACCAACTTTCACCATGCACGTTTAAACCAACGCAACATATCGCCAGCCTTCCCGCGCGCGCCGAGCCGCGGTGCTTCGAAGTCCCAAAGTTCGTCATGCGGGCGCAGCGCATAGACCGCGAGGCCAACCGCCGTGGAGAAATCCGGCCCGCTCAGCGACTGCGGCAAGCCCGCGATCCGCAGCGGTTTGCCGATGCGGGGGCGCCGACCGAGCACGCGGGCGACCAACTCATCCATTCCCTGCAACTGACAGGCCGCACCAGTCATCACCAGGCCCGAACCCGGCAGTTGATCGACCCCGAGCGCCTCCATCCGCGCACGGATCATTTGCAGGGTCTCCTCGAGCCGCGGGCGGATCACACCGATCAGCATCCCGCGCGAGATTTGTCGGCGATCGGGCAGATCTTCCTCGCCAATCCGGGGGGCGTCGATCATCTCTCGATCATCGGCACCTGTCGGGATCAGCCCGCCGTAAAGCGTCTTGATCCGTTCGGCGGTGGACTGGCTCATCATGAGGCCTGCCGCGATGTCGCCGGTGACATGGTCACCGCCATAGCGGACGTGATCGACGCACATCAGGTGATCACGCAGGAAGACGGAGATCGACGTTCCGCCGCCGCCCATATCGATGCAGATCGCTCCAGCACGCTGCTCGTCCTCGACCAAGGCTGAAAGGGCAGACGCATAGGGTGCCGAAACCACGCCCGCCAGATCCAGATCGCATTGGCGGATACACTCCATCAAATCGTTCAGCGGACGTTCGTCCACCGCCATGACGTGCATCGCGACCGAGAGCTTGCGAGCCGTCATGCCCCGCGGGTCGGCAATCCCGCCGCGATAGTCGACCGCAATCTCGCAGGGCTGGGCGTGCAGGATCTGACGGCCCGCGCGCATTGGCGGGTCGGGGCATTCGTGCAGCACCATCGAGAAGTCGCGATCTGTTACGCGCCCGGTCTCGGTCTCGATCTCGGCCTCGGTCATCATGCTTTCGGGATTCCCGCCGGAGAACGAGACGATGACCTGATCGACGCGCTCGACCTTGGGTGCGGCCATGTTCTCGGCGGCGAGCAGGGCCTGGCGGATTGCCCGGCAAACCTCGTTCATGTCGACAATCTCGCCCCGGCGGATGCCGCGCGCCTGCACGGTCCGGGCGCCTGCAACCTCGAGCGCGCCGAACACGGCAGCACCGTAGCGGTCGCGCCCCTCGCCATCCTGCATCATGTCCGGATTGATGCGCAGGATCAGGCAAGTGATCTTGGACGAACCGATGTCCAGCACCGCCAACCGGCCGCGCTTGATCGCCGTGTGCAGCCGGGTGCGCTGGGCGCGATAAGGTGCGACGCGGGCGAAGTTCATGTCTCTTCCCCGTCGTCATCCGTCAGGTTTCGCAAATAGATCTCCGCTGCCTCTTCTGTCATACGCAGGGTCGGCCGTTCGGCCAGCCGCATGTCCACAGCGGACAGTCCACGATCCAGAAGCTCTTCACCGAAATGCCACGCCATCACACGCTCGAGCGCGGCGCGCGGTGCACTCTCTGGCAGTAGTATGGTCAGGCCACGGTCCAGCACGACGTTCCAGCGCCGCTCGCCGATCCGGACGATCGCCCGCAAACGCGGCCGCAGATCTGGTGCCGCGGCGAAGATCTCCAGTGCCTCGTCCATAGCCCTTGGCGCGCCGCGTCCCAGCACAAGCGGAAGATCGCTGCGGATCTTGCGCTCTGCGACAGGCGCGATTTCGATGCCGTCGCGGTCCACCAGCCAGAGGCCGCCTTCCTCGTCGCGCCACAACGCTTCGCCAATCCGCTCCTCGACTGCGATGTCCAGGATACCGTCCGCCGTCAGCGTGACATGTGCATCTCTGACGGGGGCGAGATCGATGATCCGGGCCTGCATCGCGGTCACATCGATGTTCAGCGAAGATGGCTTGGCTGGGAGGTCGAGCACCGGTGTGATGCGGGCCTCGAGCGGTTCGGAGGCACCGCGGATGCGCACGCCATGCACAGCAAATTCGGGGCGTTCGGACATCATGTCGGCGAACTTGTCGCGCTGCACGTCGACAAAGGCAATCACGAGCGGATCGGTCGCAACGCGCCACGCCACCAGCGCGACCAGCGCCAACGGCAAGACGATCAGCGCCGTGCGCCGGACCCAGACCTTCTTCCAGCTTCGCGTCAGACGGTAGGCCAGCTTCGAGGGGCCCGGCTTGCGCTGTTGCGCGTCGGGCCGCAGATCCATCAGCAGTTTCAACGACTTCGGCGGCGCCTTGGGCAAAGTCATCTCGACATTGACTCGCGGGCGGGCCGGTGTCTTGGGCTTACGTGTCAGCGGCCACATGACGCGTCCTCCACCAGCCAATGACACAGATCCTCGAACGAGATGCCCAGATAGCCCGCCTGCTCTGGCGCCAGCGAGGTCGGGGTCATGCCGGGCTGTGTGTTGGTCTCGAGCAGGATCAGACCGTCGAGTCCCTTGCTCTCGTCCCAGCGGAAATCGGTGCGGCTCACACCACGGCAGCCGAGCGCCTGATGCGCGCGCAGCGCATAGTCGAGACAGGCGGCGCGAATGTCCTCGGGAATGCCGTCGTTGACCACGTGGCGCGAGCCGCCGGCTGCGTACTTCGCATGATAGTCATACCAGCCTGTGGCGGCGATGATGTCCGTCACCGCCATCGCCCGGTCGCCCATCACGGCGGTGGTCATCTCGCGACCCGGAACAAACTCTTCGACCAGCATCACGTCTGGCGCGTCGGCGGCAAGCTGTGCTGGGCTGTTCGCACCTTCCGAGACGATGTAGATCCCGACCGATGAACCCTCGTTATAGGGCTTCACGACGTAGGGCGGCGCCATCGGGTGGCTGCGCGTGATTTCGTCCTTTGGCACGAGGCGCCCGGTCGCGATCGGGAGTCCGGCAGCGCGATAGGCGGCCTTGGTGCGTTCCTTGTCCATCGCAAGTGCCGACGCCAGAACACCTGAATGCGTGTACGGAATTTTCAGCCATTCCAGGAGCCCCTGGACACAGCCATCCTCACCCCAGCGGCCATGCAATGCATTGAAGACCACATCCGGACGCACATCGCCTAAAATCGCCGCCAGATCCTCTCCGGCGTCGATCTCGTCGACATCGTACCCTACGCGGCGCAGCGCCCCCGCACATTCCGCTCCGCTGACAAGCGAGACTTCCCGCTCGGCAGACGGACCACCCTTCAGCACCACGACGCGGTTGAATGTCCTGCTCGACATCCGCGCCCTCAACAAGTTGTCCGATCCCGGTTTTGATTATTCGTTTCCGGTGATTCGGGCCCGCAGCAGATTTTTTACTACCGACGCGAAACTCTAACCCCGATCCTGCGGATTTCCCAAATCAAATCGTGCCCGGAGTGCGTTTTTACCCGCGCGCGGACCTCTTCGCCAAGGTCTTCAAGGTCAGCAGCGGTGGCATCTCCCGTGTTGATCAGGAAGTTCGAGTGCATTTCCGACATCTGCGCGCCGCCTTTGCACAAGCCGCGGCAACCCGCATCATCGATGACCTTCCAGGCCTTCAGATCCATTGCGTCACCCGCCTGCCCGGTCGAGGAGTAACCCGCCGGATTCCGGAACGTCGATCCGCAGGAACGTTGCTTGACCGGCTGGGACTCGGCGCGTTTGGCGAGGGCTGCTTCCATCTCTGCGTGGATGTCCGCAGGCTTACCCGGTTTGCCATGCAGGATCGCCGAGGTGATCACCATGTCGTCCGGAACAGCGCTGGCGCGGTACTCGAATTTGAGATCGTCTGGCGTCAACGTCGCGGTCTCACCTGCCCGGGTCACCACTTCGACGCATTCAACCACGTCCGCCATGTAGCTGCCATAGCACCCCGCATTCATCTTCACCGCGCCGCCGACAGCGCCAGGAATGGTGCGCAGGAATTCCAGGCCTGCGATACCCGCCTCGGCCGCTTGCTTCGCGACATGGGCGTCGAGCATTGCCGCCCCGGCGCGGATCCGATGATCGCTCAGGATCTCGACACCGCTAAACGCGCGGCCCAGACGGATTGCGACGCCAGGGAGGCCGCCATCCCGGATGATCAGGTTGGAGCAGACGCCGAGCGGGGTGACTGGAACTTCCGGCGGCAGAGCTTGCAGGAAATCGCACAAGTCATCGTGGTCGGCGGGCTGGAACAGCCACTCAGCGGGTCCGCCTACGCGCAGCCAGGTCAGGGGGGCGAGATCGCGTGACTGCTCGAGTCTTCCCCGAACATCGATGTGAGAGAGATCCATGTATCACCCGCAGTCCCTCGCAGAGCGAGGCAGCGCCCGGCCCTTCCCCGTAAGGGCGCGAGGCGATCTTTGCACAGCATTGCCGAAATCGCTGCCTTAAAGCACGATCACCTGCCAACCAACCGGAAACACACTCTGGAGTTCTGGCGCCTCGCCTCGTTTCGGTCACGCGAGCAAACTCCATCCCAGCGCCGCCACGGAAAGGACCAGACCGAGCCAGGGAACCCAGACCGGTGCCCGGAAGCCTTCGGCCCGGCTATGGCGCTTGATCGCGATCAGGGTCAGATTGATCGCCGTGAAGATCACCAGCAAGACGGTCGAGGTCAGCTCTGCCAGTTGCGCGATCGGCAAGGTCAGCGCAAGGACCAAGACAATCACAACGCACAGCACTGTGGCCAATACCGGCGTCCCGAAGCGCGGATGGGTGTGGTGGAAGATCGCGAAGACGGGCGCGAACCGACCCAGCCCATAAAGCACCCGCGAGGCCATGACGATCTGCGCAAGAACCCCGTTCAGTGCCGCCGCGACCGCGATAGCCGCCAAGAAGCCGGCGTTGCGCCCTGTTGCCGTTTCAAACACCAGGGCCAGAGGACGCTCCGAGCCCGCCAGTGTCTGCGACGGGACGGCACGGACGGCGGCCCAGGCAACCAGAATGTAGATCAGTGTCGTCAGCGCCATCGCGGCAATGATCGCGCGGGGCATGGTGCGTTCGGGATCACGGGTCTCCTCGGCCATGTTGACCATGTCTTCGAACCCGATGAAGGCGAAGAAGGCCAACAGCGCCCCGGCCGCGAGACCAGACATCGCGAGCGGCGGTTCGGGTGGAAGATCAGCGGGGAAGCTTAAGCCCGCGCCGACAACGATGAACAGGCCGACGACCTCGATCAGTGTCAGGACAGCCGCGAAAGCAAGCGACTCCAAGACGCCGATGATGGCGGCCGCGCCGAGGAGAAGGACGATGATGATCGCCAGGATTTCGGACGGCACATCGACCAGGGACCGTAGGTAACCGACACCGCCGTTCAGTACCGCCGCTGCCGAGATCACGCCGACCATCGCCACCGCAAGACCTGTGAGGGCAGCCAACCCTCCCGACCCCGTGGCGGCGCGGACATAGGCCGCTTCACCCGCACTTTCGGGGATGCGCACTGACAATTCGGCGTAAGACACCGCCGTTGGCGCGGCCACCAGCCCGGCGACCAGGAACGCCAGCGGCGCCCAGCCGCCGGTTTCGCCAGCCACATGTCCGACGAGAACGTAGATGCCCGCACCGATCATCACGCCAACGCCGTAGAATGTGAGCAAGCCCAGCCCGATCCGGCGTTTCAATCCTGCTTCGGTCATGTTGCTCAACTATCCTCGACCACATCCGATCTGCACCATAACGCTATCAGGGAAGCTGAATGGGCGCATTGATACAGGGCAAGCTACGGGAACCAAAACCGCTGCTTGTGGTAGGTGGAGATATGGCGTGGACTAGGCGCTTGGATGCTCAGCCCAATTTTGAAGACGACTGTCAAACAAGAGCGCCAATAAGCGTGAGTTACTTCGCCAGCGTCTCCGGCAACGCGTTCGCCCATGCGCTGATCGTTCCGGCTCCCAAACACACCACGAGATCTCCGGGCTGAGCGTGGTCCTTCACAAACTCCGGCAGGTGGTCCGCGCCCTTCAGGATGTGGGCCGAGCGGTGACCATGCGCGCGGAGTCCTCCGACCAAGGCATCGCGCGACACACCGTCGATCGGTTCTTCCCCCGCTGCAAAGACATCGGCAATCGCCACGACATCGGCATCGTTGAAGCAGCCGCAGAACTCGCTGAACAAATCATGCAGGCGCGCGTAGCGGTGCGGCTGGTGCACGGCAATGACGCGGGCGTCGGGGGTGTCTTCCACGGCCTGCCGCGCGGCCTTGAGGACGGCGGCGATTTCCACGGGGTGGTGGCCGTAATCGTCGATGATGGTGACGCCATTCACTTCGCCGACCTTAGTGAAGCGGCGGTTCACGCCACCGAATGCGGCAAGGGCGGCACGGATTTCCTGCGTCTTCATGCCCAGATGGCGGGCGACGGCGACAGCAGCCAAAGCGTTGGAGACGTTGTGATCGCCAGGCATCGGCAGCGCGCAATC
>JBHJIZ010000186.1:0-36396 GCA_050043005.1 Paracoccaceae bacterium | reverse complement strand
CGGTCGGGTCCGGGCCCGGCGATGGGCTGGCCGAACGACGTGATCTCGCCGGAGGTCGCCTCCTCCAGCCCCGCCGCCAGGTAGAGCAGGGTGGACTTGCCGCAGCCCGAGGGACCGAGCAGGACGACGAACTCTCCCGGTGCTACGTCGAGATCGATGGTGGCAATCGCCTCGTGCGCGCGCCGGGTGCCGATGGCCCAGACCTTGCCGGTGCCTTTGCAGGATATTGCAGCAGTCATCCCAGGCTCCCTTGCCCCTTGGGCACCCAGTACAGGATGCGCGTCTGCAGCATTCGCAGCCCGTAGTCGAACAGAAACCCGGTGCAGCCGATCAGGACGATGGTGAAGAACACCAGCCCCGGATTGAACGTGTTTCTGGCAAGCATGATCACCTGGCCGAGCCCGTATCCGACGCCGGTCGCCTCGGCGATCAGGACGACCATCCATGCGCCGAAAAGGTTGAGACGCAGGACTACAAGAAGGCCCGGCAGAATCGCGGGCAGGATGACGCGGGTATAGATTTGCTGCTTGCTCGCCCCCATTGTGCGCGCGACGTTGATGTAGTTTTTGGTGACGCTGTCGATCTGCGTGATCGTGGCCAGCGTCATGGTGAAGAACAGCGCGATGAACACCATGAAGATCGCCGGCGCATCGCCGATCCCGAAGAGGAAGATCGCCACGGGCAGCCATGCGATGGGTGAAACGGGTGCCAGCAGGGTGATGGTCGGGAGCGTGAGGTTTTCGAACAGCTTCCAGTAGCGCACGGCGACACCGACCGTGATCGAGACAATTGCGGCCAGAAACAGCCCCAGGATCACGCGATACGTGGTCGAGAGGATCGTGATGACCACGGCCATCTCGGGCGATGGCGCATCCGTTGCGCCCGCGCCGATCTGCCAACGCTGAGCGGTGTTGAAATTCTTGGCCTGCGCCGCGATGTCTCCCATGAAGATGTGCGGCGGCGGCAGCAGCTTTGGGTCGGCCCAGCCGATCAGCCAAAGGAATTCCCAGATGAGGGCAAACAGCCCCACCGAGACGATGGTCCAGCCGATCTTGGGCGCCATCCGCTGCCAAAGCTCGGTCAGCGCGGATGGCGGGGGCTGAACCCCGCCGACCGCAGTGTCGGTGGCCGCCATCAAACGGACTTGATCTTGAGCGATGCGTAAAGATCCGGGTTCTCGGCAATCACAGCCTCGAGCATCGACCAGTTGATGGCGTCCGCCTTGGGCTTCGCCTTGATGTAGCCCATCTCCATCAGGCTGTCCGTGCGCCCCAGGATGAAGTCGGTATTGGCCCGTTGATCAACCATTGGCGGCTGCTTGGTCGCGCCGATGACAGCGTTCTCCATCGAGGTTTTGTAGTAAGTGCCCACGACCTCATCGAGGACGGCTTGGGTCTCTTGTTCAAAGGCGGCCTGAGACTTCATCATCGCCTTGATCAGTGCCTTGATCGCATCCGGATTCTCGGCAATCAGGCTGTCGCGGGCACACAGTACGCAGTCGGTGTAATTGGCGCCGTAGATATCCTTGCCGTCAGACAACAGGTGGCTTCCCTCGACATCCTGCAGCAGGGAGGTCGCGTAAGGTTCGATGGTGCAGATCCAGTCGAGCGCACCCGCCTTGAACGCCTCGACCGCTTCCGGTGTATTGCCGACATAGCGGACGTTGACGTCAGACATCGCGACGCCATTGGCCTTGAGGTAGTCGTAAGGCAGCACCTCGAGCGTATCGAGCTGGAATGTGCCGAGGGTTTTGCCCTTCAGCTTCTCGGCGGAGTCGAGCCCCGGCTGGGAGACGATAGCACAACCTTCGATCCCCGAACCGGCGACAATTCTGACGGGCGCGCCTGCGTCATAGAGTGCGACGAAGCTGGTATAGGGCAGCACGCCGACATCGACGAGACCGGTGCCCAAGAACGTAACGTGCTCGGCAAAGGTCGGCGTGTTAACGAATTCGAGGGTCAGCCCGTCTTCTTTCGCCGACTGACGGGCATGGGACAGGAACAGTGGAAGGTTGCAGAAACCAGTTCCATGAGTGGATTTCACCGTGGTCGCGGCTGATGCAATATTGGGCGCACCAAGTCCAGTGCCCAACATTAGTGCAGATGCTGCCCCTGTTTTGAGCAAATTGCGGCGATTGAAGTCAATTCCAGAGATATCTGGAAAGTTGCGGTTTCCCTGTGTTTCGCACATAACGGCGCTCCTTGTGTTTTTGACGCAAGGGGCCCGGGCTGTCGGTTGGTCCTGGGAGCTCGGGCCACCCGTTAACCTTCCTGCAATTACAGTGCCAAACTGGAAGCAAACTTCAAATTCATCTTGAGTATTTTTTGTTATGATATAACGTTTCTATGACTATTTCCGAGAATTGGCGTGGTCTTTGCATAGAGTTTCTTTGAAACCGATCCGGTTTGCACTCAGGGAGCCGTGCATGTCTTTTCCACCTTCGCAGATTCGGATGGGGATGCTCACGCCGTCGTCCAATACGGTACTTGAACCGCTGACGACGGCGATGCTTGCTGACCTGCCCGGCGTGACGGCGCATTTCGGGCGGTTCCGCGTGCTCAAGATCTCTTTGGATGATGATGCGCTCGGGCAATTCACGATGGTGCCGATGCTCGAGGCGGCGGACCTGCTGGCGGATGCGAAGGTGCAGACAATCTGCTGGAATGGCACATCATCCGGCTGGATGGGATTTCAGGCGGATCGCGATCTTTGCGCCGAGATCGAGACGCGTACCGGGGCGCTGGCATGTTCTTCGGTATTGGCGCTTAACGAGATCCTGGCATTGACCGGAGCAAAGCGGATCGCCTTCGTGACGCCGTACCTGGACGAGATCCAGTCGGCTATCAATGCAAATTACACGTCGGAAGGGTTCGACATCGTTGCCGACCGGCATCTGGGGGATCCGGGCAACTACTCGTTCAGCGACTATACCGAAACGCAGATCCTCGACATGTGCCGCGCGGTGGCCACCGAGAAGCCGGATGCGATCAGCATCTTTTGCACCAACTTCCGTGGCGCCAGCGTCGCAGACGTCATCGAGGCTGAAACCGGCATCCCGGTCTATGACACGGTATCGACAGCCCTTTGGAAGTCGATGAAGCTGGCTGGAGCCGACCCCGCACAGGTGCGCGGATGGGGTCGAGTATTCGATGTCTGAAGCCTCCGCTGACATCCCCAGATTTGCCGGAGCATTCCGGCAATGCCGCGCTCAGGGACCATCCTGAGCCCACCAAGCGTAGTCCAGGACCAACCGAAAGGGACAACCGAGCTATGAGATATGTTTCAGTTACAACCGCCGCCGCCTTGCTGGCGGCAACGACCTTCGCGAGCGCCGAGACCGCGATCCGGGCAACCGGCCTGGTCTCGACGCACAAGTTCCATACCAAGATGGAGAAGGAGTTCTACGAAGGTCTGGCTGAGAAAACCGGTATCCCGCTGGCGGTCAACTTCAACCCATTGGACGTGGTTGGCGTAAACATGCAGGACACGTTGCGCATGGTGCGCACCGGTGCGTTCGACATTGTCGAATCCACGGTTGGCGCCGCGGCCCGCGACGATGCTTTTTTGGAAGGTATCGATCTGATCGGCGTCTCTACGTCGATGGGGCAGTTGAAAGAAGCGGTCGATGCTTTCCGTCCCGCGTTGGAGCAGCGGGTGGCCGAGAAATTCAACGCAAAGGTTCTGACACTCTGGCCCTATGGTCCGCAGGTCTTCTACTGCAATGCCGAAATCACCAGCGTCGAAAGCTTGAAGGGCCTGAAGGTGCGGTCCTATACGCCAACAATGTCATCGCTGCTGGAGGCGGTGGGCGCCACCCCAGTGACGCTCAGTTTCAAAGAGGTCTATCCCTCGTTGCAACGCGGTGTCGTAGATTGCGCGATCACCTCGCCGACCTCGGGCAACACCGGCAACTGGCCAGAGGTGACAACGCATTTCCTGCCGCTCGGGATCTCCTGGTCGGTGAATGGCCACTTCATGAACCTTGACACCTGGAACGCGTTCTCAGACGCGGAAAAAGTCAAACTGGAGGCCGAATTCGCCACGTTCCAGCAGGGGTTCTGGGATCTCGCGGCCAAGAACAACGGCTGGGCAATTGCCTGCAACACCGGTGGCGAAGGCTGCGAGAACTACAATAAGTTCTCGATGACACTGGTTGAACCGACGCCCGAGGATCAGGCAGCGGTCACCAAGGCGACGATGGAAAAGGTTCTGCCGGGCTGGGCCGAGACCTGCAATGCGAGTTTCGCCGAGTGTACCAGCATCTGGAACGCCACCGTCGGCAAGGTACGCGGCATCGAACTGGAATGACACGTTTAGAAGGACGTGGCATCCCGGGTATGAGCCGGAATATGTTCGGTCTGTGCGAGCGTTCCCGGGTCTTAGCCCGGGACGTTTTCTGCCTCTGGACGAACCGATGCGCGTGATCGGCATTCTTGCGGGGTATAGCTGTCTTGCGCTCTCGTTCCTGATTGTCGCAGAAATCCTCGGGCGTAAGCTCCTGAACGTTTCGATCCAGGGCGTGGACGAGATCGGCGGCTATGTCATCGCCGTCACCGGAACGTTCGGCATGGCGCTGGCAGCGGCGGATCGGGCGCACACCCGAATCGACGTGCTGCTGGTGCGCCTGCCGGGGCGAATACAAGCTGTCCTGAACCTGGTGGCCTATTTGTGTCTCGCGGCGGCGGCGGCGTTCATGGCGTTCATGGCATGGACGACGCTGTCAGAGTCTATTGCATTCAAGTCGGTGTCCTCGACACCTCTTCAAGTGCCTTTGTGGGGCCCACAGTCGCTTTGGCTGGCGGGATTGGTCCTGTTCGGGCTGACCGCGCTCGTCATGGCGGGGCGCGGCTTGATGGCGTTGCGACAGGGACTGGCCCACGCGGATCGGGTTCTTGCGCCCCCAACGGTCGCCGAGGAGATCGAGGACGCACGACGATGATCGACCTGACAGGTGCCGCAATCGGTTTTGCGATCATGCTTGGGTTGATGTTCATCGGGTTGCATGTTGGCGTTGTCATGCTGGCGGTCGGGATCCTGGGCGCGCTGGTCTATTTCGGTCCACCGGTATTGTTTTCGTTCGGCACCAACCTTTGGTCGGTGATGAACGACTTCCTGCTGACCACCATCCCCCTGTTCGTCCTGCTGGGCGAGTTGTTGCTGCGGTCCGGCATCACTAAGAACATGTATGATAGCCTGTCCGACTGGCTGAGCCGTCTACCCGGCGGCTTGCTGCACACCAATATCGGCGCGTGCTCGATGTTCGCGGCCGTGTCCGGATCCTCAGTTGCGACTGCGGCGACCATCGGCACGGTTGCTTTGGACGAGTTCAAGCGCCGTGCCTATTCCGAGCCGTTGGTGCTTGGCTCGATCGCGGCGGGCGCGACGCTGGGGATACTGATTCCACCGTCGGTCAACCTGATCATCTATGGCGCGTTGACGAACACGTCGATCGGGCAACTCTTCGCGGCAGGCATTGTGCCGGGCATCCTGCTCACCCTTTTGTTCATGGCGATCATCGCGGCGGCGGCGCTGTTGCGGCCCGAGATCGCAGAACGTGTGACCGTGAGCGCGCCACGCGCTGAACGCCTGCGCCGATTGCGCCACCTCCTGCCGCCACTCGGAATCTTCGTGGTCGTCATGGGGGCGATTTATGGTGGCTGGGCTACCCCGACAGAAGCCGCAGCCCTGGGAGTCGTTCTGGCCTTTGCCCTGGCGGCGAGCAATGGTGCGCTGAGCTTCACAATGCTGCACGAGGCGTTCGTCGCGACGACCCGAACATCGGCAATGTTGATTTTCATCATCTCGGCGGCGTTCTTCCTGAACTTCATCGTAGGCATCCTGGGCGTCCCGCAGGCAATGACGCGCTACGTGACTGACCTTGGGCTGGGGCCGGTCGAGATGATTTGGCTGCTGGTGCTCTTCTATCTGGTGATGGGCTGTTTTCTCGAGACGCTCTCTATGATGGTCGGCACAATCCCCGTTGTGATGCCGGTCATCCTGCACCTTGGGATCGACCCGGTGTGGTTTGGAATTTTCCTTGTCATCATGATGGAGCTGGCGCTGATCACGCCGCCGGTCGGCATGAACCTCTACGTCGTACAGGGGGTGCGCGGGCGCGGCCAGTTATCGGATGTCTACCGGGGGATCGCACCATTTGTGATCGCGATGCTGGCGATGGTGGGGCTGATCATCCTTTGGCCTGCAATCGTGATGTTTGTTCCGGATGCGTTGTACTGAGCGGGCTCGAGACTGCCCGGCAGTTGTTCAATGAACTGGTGCGCAAGATCTTGGATCCGCCAGGGATCGGACCGCTCGGATTGGCCTCGGGCATCTGCCATGACTGTGCGGTGTTTGCCGGTTCGGGCATTCACAGCGTGATGATTTTTCTGGGAAGCGAGAACGGCGGAAACGAATTTGATCAGGCGTTGGATTTCGCGGACGTTCCCAGCGCTGTCAGGTGCTCGGGCGATGGGCCGACGATGATTTCGGCGCTTTCGACGGGGTTAATCCAAGGGTCGTTGGAGGGCAGCAAGAGCTTGCGACACGCCCTGCAAGCCGTCACTTGAGCGGGCAGAGTAGGTGCCGGTCCGAGGTTTGGGCACGCCCAGGTCAACCATCGCGCGCGCCATCAGGGCACCGGCCTGACCGCCGTCGATCAGCGGAAGCGGACACTTTTCCTGCACTCGGCGGGCGGATCCAGCCAGCACGGCGCCCAGCAGAACTACGACGTCCGCGCCTAGGTCCGCCAATCGCTGGACCGCACCTTGCAACAGGGCATCGAGTTCTGATTTCTCGCCTGGGCGATAGGCTGACGGAGCTTCCAACGCCTCCCACCCGGCCATGTCACGGATCAGATCGCAATGGCCAAGGGTTTCGTAGTAAAGCTGTGTCACCAGCGCACCCATCGAGACATAACCAATCCGCCCCCCGACAAGCCGTGCCATGGCGACCGAGGCTTCGCTCATGCCGACGACCGGTATGTCGAGAGCCTCGCGCAAAGCGTCCCGGCCGGTATCGAACGAGACGGCCAACATGATCGCGTCGACGTTCGTGTGATGCGCTGCCGTATCGACCACCGCATGGGTCGCGACCGCGTGATCCAGTCGGGTCTTGATGACCATCGGGCCGAAGGTGGGCGTCGCGTCCACAACCGTTGCACTCTCGCCCAGCGTTTCGCGCATTGCGTCACCCACAGTGCGCGTGACGTATTCGGTAGTGTTTGCGTTGAGACAGAGAATGCGCATGGTTCAGACGCGCGCCGATGCCCAGGCGGGCAGGCCGCAGGCGGCGCGCCAGCATTCAGCAATTTGCCTGCGCGAGACCATCCAGGCGCCGCCCTTCGCGTTCATATGGGCGAGGATCGCCTCGAGCCCGCCGATCCGTGCGGGCCGTCCGATCGTCCGAACGTGAAGACCGATTGACATCATCCTGGCCTCGCTGTGGCCTTCCTCCCAAAGCCGATCGAAAGCGGCGATACAGTAGCGGGCGAAGTCGTCTGCATGGGTGAAAGCTCCTCCGGGGCGAAACCGCATATCGTTGGTGTCAAAGGCATAGGGTAACACCACATGGTCCTGACCTTGGTGGCGTTCGATCCGCGGAATGTCGTCGTCATAGGCATCTGAGTCGTACAGGAACCCACCGTGCTCGAGCAGCAGTCGCCGCGTGTTCACGCTCGAGGCGGACTTCGTATGCCAGCCCACGGGTGGTGTACCCGAAAGTTCACCGAGGATGTCGTAGGTGCGCGCGATGTGGGTGCGCTCGGTCGCTTCGTCGAGATGGCAATGAGGCTGCCAGACCCAGCCATGGCAGCCAATCTCGTGGCCGCGAGCGATGATGTCACGGATCAACCACGGCGTACGCTGGGCGGCGCGGCCGCACGTCGAGAATGTGGCGATTGCACCTGCCTTACCCAACGCGTCGGCGATCCGTCGGTAGCCCGCGCGCGGACCGTAGCCAAAGTGGCTCTCCATACACGGGTCCGGGACGCCTTCGACCAGTTGAGCGGCCTCGTGCACACCTTCATTGACCGGGTCGCCATCACCTATGGACAGTTCGGCGCCTTCCTCGATGTTTACAACGAAAGATACCGCCACCCGCGCCGCATTGGGCCATGGGGACGGCGGCGCGCCATCCCAGTAGCCTTTCAGATCCCGCCTGTCCTGCTCCATGGCTGTCCCCACCTATCACCACGTTCACGAGTAATGGGCTTTGTGATTAAGAAATCAACAGAAAGACAGATTCGCATACTGAATAGACAGATATTGGATTGGTATTGGTATTTTTTGCCTAAAAAACGGCTGGACTCCGTTGGATGAACCCGCGCAACCTGTTTTCCGCAGTTGCGAAGACGGCTGACCACAACGAAGACAACGCCGCCGCTGGCGGCTTGCCGACAGGAGAATGCAGATGCCGACCACCTGGATTACACGTATTGCAGCGACGGCTGGGGTGGCTGCTGCGCTTAGTGCGCCCGCCATGGCAGATACATCGTGGATCATGGCTTCGGGCTATCCGGATGACAATTTCCACACCAAGAACATCAAGCTGTTCATCGAGGAGGTTGGTGCGAAATCCGATCTGAAGATCGATCTGCAATCGAACGACACGCTGATCAAACTGGACGCGATAAAGACGGCGGTGCAGCGCGGGCAGGTGCCGATCGGAGAGATCCGTTTGGGCGTCTACGGCAACGAAGACCCGATGTACATTCTGGCAGGATTGCCGTTCATCGCCTCGACCTATTCCGAGGCGTGGCTGCTTAAGGATCTGCAAAAGGAGTACTTCGACGCGAAGTTCGCCGAAATCGGCCTGAAAGTGCTTTACTATTCGCCTTGGCCGGGTCAGGGCTTTTACACAAAAGAGCCAGTGGCCGGGTTGGATACGTTCAAAGACAAGAAGCTTAGAATTTATTCTACGGCGACCCAGCAGATGGGAGAGATGCTGGGTTTCCAGGCTACGATCCTGCCCTTCGCCGAGATACCGCAGGCGTTTTCCACAGGCCTGATCGAAGCGCTTTTCACGTCGCCTCAGACCGGCATCGACATCCAGGCGTGGGACAATACGTCGGACTTCACCTATGCGGGGGCGATCTTCTCAAAAAACGCTGTCGTGGTTAGCCAGGCCATGTTCGACGCCCTGGCGCCTGAAACGCAAGCCGCTGTTCTGGCAGCAGCCGACGCGGCCGAGTTGCGAGCCTGGGAGATGAGCGCGGAGACGACTGAAGCGCAGATCAACACCCTCACCGAAAACGGCATGGCGGCCACGACAGCGCCGGCAGAGGTGATCGAGAAGATGGTCGAAATTGGTGGAGCGATGATGGAGGAGTGGCGCAAGTCAGCGAGCCCGGAAGCGATCGCGGTCTTGGACAGGTATCTGGCACTGCGCTGAACCGTCGCCACGATGCGCCGCGCACTGGATGGGATCTACACAGGGGCCGGGGTTCTCTCCGGCCTATTTCTGGTGGGGATTGCACTGACAATCATCGCCCAAGTCGTCGGGCGGATGCTCGGCTTGACAATAGACTCGACTGAAACTGCAGGCTTTTGCCTAGCGGCATCCACGTTTCTGGGCCTCGCCTACACTCTACGTCGCGGCGGGCATATTCGGGTCACGCTGGCGATCCGCCATGCCGGGCCAGTGCTTCGAAAGTGGATCGAAGTGTGGTGCCTGATCGTGTCAGCCGCAGGAGTTGCGTATTTTCTGTACTGGTCAGTGGATCTCGTCTGGTTCTCCTGGAAGTTCAACGAATTGTCGCCCGGACTGATGGCGATACCGTTTTGGATCCCACGCCTTGCGATGGCCTTGGGCGCACTGATCCTGCTGATTGCACTTATCGATGAACTGGTCTGTCTTCTCGTGCAGGGCGGCCGACCCAGTTACGAAGAAAACGCCGAGACCGTACTGCCTCAAGAGGACGCCCAAGACGCCTCGCTGGATACCGAGCCTGCTCGATGAGCGACCCTGGAACCGTCGCTATCCTTCTATTCGCCGTGATGGCGCTCTTGCTGGCCAGCGGCATCTGGGTTGCGGTTAGCCTGACGGCGGTGGGGTTCGTCGCGCTGTTCTTCTTCTCGCCAGCCCCAGCTGGGTCACTGCTCGCCTCGACCGTTTGGGATGCGAGCTGGAATTGGGCGCTGACTGCGTTGCCGCTCTTCATCTGGATGGGTGAGATTCTTTTCCGCACCCGCCTGTCGGAAGACATGTTCCGTGGGCTTTCACCCTTGGTGGGCAGGTTGCCGGGCGGGTTGTTGCATGTGAACATTCTGGGCTGCGGGGTGATGGCGGCGGTGGCAGGCTCATCGGCGGTGACCTGCGCCACCGTGGGCCGAATGAGCGTTCCGGAACTGAAGCGTCGTGGTTATGATGAGAAGCTGACGATTGGCACGCTTGCGGGTTCGGGTACGCTCGGCCTGCTGATCCCACCGTCGATCATGCTGATCGGCTATGGCGTGATCGCTCAGCAATCGATCAGCCGCCTGTTCATCGCCGGCGTTCTGCCTGGGGTCATGCTTATCCTGTTGTTCATGGGCTATGTTGCCCTGCGCGCCAAACTAAATCCGGCGCTGGCGCCGCCCTTCACCGAAAAGCTGAACTTCCGCGAGAAGGTCAAGCGAGCCGAATTGCTGATCCCCGTTGTTCTGCTGATTTTTGCGGTCATCGGTTCGATCTATGGAGGTTTCGCCACGCCGACTGAGGCTGCGACCATGGGCGTTGTCGGAGCACTGATCCTGGCGGCATCGTCGCGCAGTCTGACATGGGCGTCCTTCACCGACGCGCTGATGGGGGCAGTGCGGACCTCAACGATGATCGCATTTATCCTCGCCGGGGCCGCATTCCTGTCGATTGCCATGGGCTTCACCGGCGTGCCGCGGGTGATCGCTGGGCATGTCGAAAGCTGGAACCTCAGCCAGTACGAACTGCTGATCGTGCTGACGCTGCTCTATATCGTGTTGGGCTGCTTTCTGGATGGCGTTTCGATGATGGTGCTCACGACCTCGGTCGTACTGCCGATGGTCAAGGGCGCCGGGATAGATTTGTTATGGTTCGGCATCTTCACGGTGATCGTGGTCGAGATGGCGCAGATCACGCCACCGGTGGGCTTCAACCTGTTTGTTTTGCAGTCGCTGACCGGGCGCGACATCCTTCGGATTACCGCCGCATCGGCACCGTTCTTCTTCCTTATGCTGCTGGGGATCCTGATCATCGTCGCCGTCCCAGGGATCGTGCTTTGGCCAGTCGAGCTGATGATCGCACGATAGCTCTCGGGGCTTTGTCACTGACATGCATTGGAGCGAAGTCTGAAGCGCTACGTGAACCCTACATATTCGTGCTTCGCAACCGCATGCTGTTGGCCGATTGTCTTGAGATCGATCTGGTCGAGTCCGAAACTCAGGCCCAACTGACGGCGTGGCACCCGAACGATCATGTCGACCAAGGTCGTGTTTCAGAAATTGGTGCTGGGTTGATTGCGCGAATTGTGCGGCAAATCCTGTGAGATCCCATGCCGCCGGCCCGGCTGGAGTTGGCTTTTGAGGCCCCGGTACTTGCGTCATCTCCCGCACGACGTAACGTTGCGCCCATGACCCCGTTGGCAAAGCTGCGCCAAGACATCGCCCATAAAGGTGTGGAGTTAAGCGCACCGGCCTGGGAGGCGCTTGCGCAAGACTTGACCGAGGCGCGTTTCGACAAACGGGCGGTCATCTTCAGTCAGACCCGAATCGGCGATCGCTGGCTGTTCCTTTCGCACGGGGTTGCCGCATCGGAGCAGATCAGCCCCGAAGGCGAGGTTTCGATCGCGCGGTTCTTCGAAGAACGCGACTTCTGTGCAAACATGCTCAGCACGTGGCAGAGAGACCTGGCGCCCGATCAGCTTTTTGCCGTGACCCCAGTGCAGGGTGTCATGGTCCCACACGCGCTGTTTCAGCGGGAGTACCTACACGGCGCCGCTTTTGGCTTGTATCTGCGCCTCAAGGTCATCGATGCCTTGCTGATGGGGCGCGACTTGGTTGTTGCGAAAACCGCGCAAGGCACTGAGCAACGCTATGGGTTTCTCGAACAACGCTATCGAGGCGTCATCGATCAGGTTCCGCAGGCGCTGATCGCACGGTTCCTTGGGATCACGCCGCAAGGGCTGAGCCGGTTCCTCAAAGCCAGTGGACGGAGATCGCGTTAACCCAGGTTCATGCCGGTATGGCGGGAATCGACTAGGTTCCTTCGTGTGAAGCTTGCTCGGCTCGAAGCAGCGATCAAAGGCGATGGACCCATGACCGCCAAGAACCCGAACCTGGAAATGCCGAAAGCCCGCGCGTTTGGTTGGGCCCTGCGACCGGCCTCTGCATCGCACTTCGCGATCCATCAGCGTTCCAACGGCCAGTTCTGTGTGGTGCTGAACCATGCGCTTTTGCGCGGGGTGACTGCCGAGATGTTGCACTGGTGGTTCCTGCATTTTCCGTCGCTTAAGGTGCGTCTGCGGAATGTTCCCGGATATGACGGTACCGTAGTTCCGGCCTATGCGCTGTGGCATCCGTCCGACCACCACAGCGCGCAGTTGCGCGGCACACTTGGGCCTGGTGGAACCAGCAAGGTCGGCGCCAAGATCCACATCTGCGAGGCAATGCAGTACGAACGGTACGGTTGGAAGTACCCAGTGGATACCGAATTGGGCATCTTCTATGTCGACGGCGATGGCTGGGCGATGGGCCGCAAGGTTCCGTTGCTGGGTCCTGCCATGGTGCTGCGCATTCACTTTCGGGACATCTATGACGGCGCGCAGCACGTGGGTGTGCACTATCATTACGAGGTTGTTATCGGCCTGAGTGGCGAGCATTTCTTCGCGCGGTGGATCAATGCCAAGCTCTCTGCGAAGTTCGGGCCAGAGTTCTTTTCGGCCTGGCATCAGCACAACGTCATTGAAGTCGGCACATTCGAGAACTTCCTTGCGCCGCTTTATGCGCAACGCGACCGAGGTGAAGAGTTGACGTATTCGCCCAGCATGGACCCTGTGGCCGGTAGTGAATCCGCGAGCGAAGGCTTCGACGAAGCGTGCTTCGATGCCCGGGTCGCCGCGGTCAAAGCCACATCTGACCCATATGCTTGGCAGGCGCATGCCCAGCCCAGCATGCTTTGACGCCGCATGAGCACCGAGACGATAACACGAAGGGCTTGGGGGTCTGGGATAGCACTGGTGATAGCCTTCGCTATGCTGTGGGTGCCACTCGGGCAACACGGCTTTCTGTTGGCGCATTGGATGAAGCTGGGCACGTTCATGGCCCCATTCCTTTTGTTCGTCGCCTTGGCGGTCCAGCCACGGATGCCGCTTGAGCGAAACTTGCGACTTCTCTCCCTGCTGTTGCTGCTCGCCTATATCGCGCATCAATTCGAAGAGCATTGGATCGATCTCTACGGCAACACCTACGCCTTCAAGCCGTATGTGAATCAGCTGGTCTCGGACGCGCTGGCAGGAGACATGAAAGGCGCCGAGCCACTAACCGACGCTGGCGTCTTCGTCATCAACACATCGCTGGTTTGGCTTGTGGCGGCACTGGCGATCTGGCGAGCACCCGACCATGTCTTCCCAATGCTGTGTCTGACGGCCATCGTGTTGGTCAATGCGATCAGCCATATTCTGGCCGGCGTTCTACGTAGCGCTTACAATCCAGGATTGCTGACGGCGGTCCTTATTTTTCTGCCCCTCGCCATAGCGGTCTATGGGTTGATGCTGCGCACCGGGGCCGCTCGGATCTGGTGCATAGCGGTCAGCCTGGTGTGGGGCGTGTTGGCCCATGTCGTTATGGTGGCTGGCATAATCGCCTCGGGTGCGCTGCATGTGATCCCAGAGTGGAGTTTCTTTCTGGCGTTGGCGATCTGGTCGGTTCTGCCGATCTTTCTGGTCCAGAAGGCTTAAGGCAGCGGAGCACGTGTCAGATACGCACGCCGCCCGTGGCCGTGCGATATGGAATGTCTTTCATATCCCCACCGCCCGGCGCGATCTCGATAAAATCCGTATTGCGGTGCGGCATGACGAGAGCCACGCATTGATCGAGATCAGAGACCCCGATTGGCAGATGTGGTCCGAAGCTCGGCGTGAAAGACCCGCAGAACCTCTGGCCGTCCGAGGTAGAAATCGTCTGTGTGGTTTGCGAAACGCGCCGAGGCTCGGAGGATGTGTCGTGCTCGGAATTCTCATCTCGCTGATTTTGTTAATGTACCTGGCGTATCGCGGGGTCAGCGTGATCCTACTGGCACCCTGTCTGGCGATCCTCGCGGTCGTACTGAACGACGGCGGGCCGATCCTCGGCACCTATACTCAGATTTTTTTGCCCGCCCTGGGGGCGTATCTGGTCAAGTTCTTCCCGCTTTTCCTGCTGGGGGCCGTCTTCGGCAAGGTCATGCAGGATACGGGGTCGGCGGGTGTAATCGCCGACGGTATCATCACGCGCCTGGGCGCGGATCGTGCAGCAATGGCCGTGGTCGGAGCGTGCGCAGTGCTGACGTATGGCGGCGTTTCATTGTTTGTTGTGGCCTTCGCGGTCTATCCAGTCGCCGCTGCGATGTTCGTGCAAGCCGGATTGCCAAAGCGCTTCATTCCGGCGGCGATCGCACTGGGTGCATTCACGTTCACAATGACCGCGTTGCCCGGTAGTCCGCAAATCCAGAACGCCATTCCCGCGCCTTACTTCGGAACCGACAGCTTTGCGGCGCCGGTTTCAGGCGTGATTGCTGCGGTCATTATCGCGGCTTTCGGACTTTGGTGGCTTCAAAATCGCCTGACCAAAGCGACTGCGCGTGGCGCGGGCTATGGCGAGACGGATGAATTCTCTGCTGGTGCTGGAGCGCGCAATTCGGCGGCCGACGACGCACCATCACTCTGGGCCGCCTTGCTGCCCATTGCCATCGTGATCGGAGTGAACCTCGCAGTCGCACGGTTCGTTCTGCCAATGATCGACACGAGTTATCTGGCCGAGCAAGCTTACGGTGAGGCCAGCCTGGACGACGTCCGTGGGATCTGGTCGCTCATCGTGGGGCTGGCCATGGCGATCGTCACGACCATCGTATTGAACATAAAACGGCTCGTAGACGTGAACGCCACTTTGAAGGAGGGTGTATCGGCCTCGTTCCTACCGATCTTCAACACATCCAGCGAAGTGGGGTATGGCACTGTGATCGCCTCGCTCGCGGCCTTTGTGGTCCTACGTGACGCTGTTGTGAACATCGCACCGGGCAATCCTTTGGTCTCAGAGGCAATTGCAGTAAACATCCTCGCGGGCGTTACCGGATCTGCATCGGGCGGTATGAGCATCGCGCTGGAGGCACTGGGTGCCCGCTATCTTGAAATGGCGCAAGCAAACGGCATCTCGCCCGAACTGCTCCATCGGGTGGCGGCGCTGGCCTCTGGTGGTTTTGACGTCCTGCCGCATAATGGAGCGGTGATCACGCTGTTGGCGATTACGGGGCTGACTCATGAGAAGAGTTATTTCGACATCTTCATGGTCGCCGTCGTCGGACCGCTGATGGGACTCGGCGCGGTGTTGATCATCGCCTCGGTGCTCTGAGCACGGCCGCTCCCCACAGCGCGACGGTTTATTGTCGTCATCCAGGATACGGGGCTGTTGTCAAAAACTAGGAAGTTGCCGACGAGCGCGCCGTCCCTCAGAACTTTGCGTGACTGAGTTTCGCCGCACGGTACGCCATTCATCATGAATCTCAGATAGCCTGAGTTTATCCGCAATGCCCAACGCGTTCGCTTGATCTGAAACCGTCGGCCAACGAAATTTCCAAATCGTACAACTTTCAAGACTGTCTAATCCGGGTGGTCACGCGCTGTCCCATCGATCTTCTCGTTTGGCGACACCAGTGCTCTTTTCAAACTGGATGGACTCATAGCACTCGGATCAATGTTCAGAGAGCACGAGGAACTTTCGTAAGCTGTTACGACGGATCAAGTCGGGACCTGGGAGGCGCAAACCGATAAACCTCTCCAGGCCCCGCTGGGACCATGGCAACCAATACAAAACCGGTCCCTACGCTACTCAATAAACGTACGCCGCAGTCGGTCACGCAGCGGCTGGGTGAGATAACTCAACGCGGTGCGCGCACCGGTGTTCACGAAAAGCCCGACAGGCATCCCTGGCAAAAGGTCCAAAGTGGCGACCTTAGGCGACTGCCGCTCGTCCAAATGGACCCTAACCATGAAGAACTCGTCACCGGTGCGGTCGTCTTTGAGGCTGTCGGCCGAGATTTGTGCGATACGACCGGTCGCCTCCGGCACGTCCTCTTGCTGGAAGGCTGTAAGCTGCAGCCGGGCAGTCTGACCAACCTCGAGGCTCTCGATGTCGGAGGTTTTGACCTGAGCCTCGACAATCAGGTCTTCACCGTCCGGAACGATTTCGAGGATGGATTGCCCCGGCCTGATCACCCCGCCAGTGGTGAAAACCTCGAGATTTACGACGCGGCCACTGACCGGCGCTTTGATCTCGACCCGATTGCGCCGTTCCAGAGCCCCGGAAAGCTGCGGTCCGATCTCGGTCAACTGCGCCTCAATCCCCGCAAGCTCGGTGGCGATGGCTTCAGTGCGCAGACGCTTCTGGCTGAGGCCTGTCAGTTTAATCTGACCGATCTCGTTGCGCGCCCTGGCCTGTGCGGTTTTCAGTGAGGCATCGATACCACGCAGCCGCTCGATCTCGGACTTGATCGCGCTGACCCGATTGCCGGTCACCAGCCCTTTGCGGAACAGCCGGTCCAGACTCTCGAGTTCCTCCTCCGAGATCTTTGCCTGACGGCTGTTGGAGTCCCGCTGCTCCTGAAGACCCTGAACCTCCTGACGCAGGTTTTCCATGCGCTGAGCGAGCAGTTCTTCTTCGACCTTCCGCGCCCGAAGCTCTGAATCGAACAGATCCTTCTGCGTAAGGTATGCCGTCAGCCAGTGTTTCTCAGGCAACACGCCGCCGAGAAGCGACGTCACGTCGGGGCGCGAAAAAGCCTCGGCGTCGTCGATTTGCGCCAGCAGCCGGGCGCGACGGATCGTGAGGTCACCGGCCTGGCTACTGAGCACGTCGAGCGTGACGTCAAGCTCTGTGCTGTCGAGAGTCAGCAAACTCTGGCCCGCGACCACAGGGTCACCATCGCCGACCAAAAGCGCACGGACAATCCCGCCGTCGAGGTGCTGAACGCTCTTGCGGTTGCCATCAACGACCAGCGACGCCTCAGCAAAGACGGCGCCGTCCAGCTTGGCCTTGTAAGCCCAATAGACAGCCCCTCCGAAAAAGAAGACCAGACAGAGTAATCCAAGCACCACAAAGCCTCGGATATGTGGTTCTGGCGTGGCGCGTTCTGCGCGCTCGTAGCTGACGCTGTTCATCATTTCGTGGTGGCCACGATAGTGTTGAACGTTGCTCATGAGACTGCCCTTTCGATGACTTTGTTGGCAGGATCGGCAGGCTTCGACTTCGTTGCTGCTCGATTGAGCACGTCGCGCCGCGTCTCTTGCAGCACCTGCTCCTTTTCGCCGAAGGCGATCTGGTGACCTGCCTTCAGCATCAGCACTTTGCTGACGGCTTGGAGCGTGCTCGGCCGATGGGTCATGACCACAATGATTGCACCTCGCTGCGAGGCCGCCAGGATGGCATTGCGCAGAGCCATCTCACCGTCGGTGTCGAGATCCGAGTTGGGTTCATCCAGCACCAGCAGGAACGGATCTCGGTACAGCGCCCGGGCCAGGGCAATTCGCTGTCGCTGACCGCCCGACAGGAAGAAGCCGTTGCCGATTTCGGTGTTGTAGCCATCCTCGAGGCCCGAGATCATCTCGTGAACTCCGGCCGTCAAAGCGGCGTGCAGCACCTTCGTATCATCAATCTCGGACGCGAACCGGGCGATATTCTCGCGGATTGTACCGTCGAACAGGACGACGTCCTGAGGGAGGTATCCGATGTTCTGGCCCAGATCCTGTGCGTCCCATTTCTGCATGGCAGCACCATCCAGTTCGACATCGCCACGCTGCGGCGTCCAGACACCGGCGAGCATCTTGGCGAGGGTTGACTTGCCGGATCCGCTGGGTCCGATCACGGCAACGGTGTCACCCGCAGCGAGCGTGAACGAAACACCAGACAGTGTTGCATTCAGCGCCAGCGGCGGACCCGCCTGACGGATTTGAACGTTAACCACCTGACGTGCCTTGGGTAGCTTGATCCGCTCGCGCGGTTCGGGGTGTTCGCGGGTCAGTTCGTCGATTTTCTTGTAAGATCCGCGTGCCGCCAGAAACGTCCGCCATTGCCCGATGACCTGATCGATGGGTGCAAGCGCCCGGCTCAGCACGATGGTTGCCGCGATCATGGCACCGGCGGTAGACTCCCCGATGATGGCGAGCGCTGCACCTAGGCCGAGAATGCCGGACTGCAGCCCCATGCGGATCGTCTTCGAGGTGATGGAGAACGTTGCGTTCCGATCAGCGAGCCGGGTCTTTGCAAGATTGGCAGCAGTTTGCAGATAGCCCCAGCGGCTCGCCAGATCGCCCCCCATACCCATCGCCTGAACAAGTTCGGCATTGCTTTCGCTGGTCCGGAACAGCGCATCGCTGCGGGCTTTGGAGAAGCCAACCGCCTGCATCGGGCGATGATTGCGGGCATTGTTGATCAGGGCGAGGACCAACAAAGTGAAAGCGCCAGCCAGGCCGAGCAGGCCGAGATACGGATGAAGTGCGTAGAGCACGATCAGGTAGATCGGGATCCACGGAGCATCGAAGAACGCAACAAGCGTGCTGCCGGACACGAAGTCACGGAACCCGTTGATATCCTCGACGAGGTTGTCGCTTGTGTCTGTCTGGCCGGTGATCTTGCGTCGCAGGGCGGCTTTGAGCACTGGCACACCAACGCGGAGCTCGAAGCGGGCGCCAAGCCGGGCAAGAATGCGCATCCGGATAAGGTCGAGCACTCCGGTGACGACAAAGACGCCCAGCAACAGAACAGTCAGTGCGATGAGCGTGTCGGAGTTCTGGCTGGTGAGAACGCGGTCGTAGACCTGCAACATGTAGAGCGGACCGGCCAGCATGAAGAGGTTGAGTGCCAGGCTGAACAGGGTGACGGCGATGAAACCGGCACGCAGCGAGGCCCAGGCCGTGCGAATTGGGGTGGGTTTGCGGAGCATGATCCAAGCCTTTGATCAGGTTGGGACAGGGAATGGGGTGGCGAACGAACCGCCACCCCGGCTGATCAATCAGACGACGAAATCGTCTTCATCCAGCAGCGTTGTATCGACGTTCGCCAGTCTGACGGTGGCATCGGACCCGAAGGAGAGAACGGCATCTGCCCCGTCCTGCTGGGCTGAAGACACCGCGCTCGACAGGTCAAAGTCCGACCCGAAATCCGACAACCGGATCTCATCGATGCCGACCTGGAAGTCGGTGATGATGTCGGAGCCGTCATCCGCACCGATCTCGAAGATGTCAGCGCCCAAGCCACCCGTCAGGATGTCGTCGCCACCCTCGCCGCGGATCACGTCGTCGCCGTCGCCGCCATTCAAGCTGTTCACCTGCTCGCTGCCGATGATGACATCGGCATCGTCCGAACCGACGACGTTCTCGATCGATAGCAGGACGGCGGTTTCGGTGACGTTGTCGATGACGTCTTCACCGACCACACCAGTGCTCGAGACTGGCGCCTCGGCATCCAGTGTCGCCCCAGCGTCGACCAACGTGTCTTGCGCGATCGGGCCATTGATCCCGGCCGGTGCATTGTGCAGGTGGATGGCCGATACCGCACCCGGAACGGGCGTTTGCAGATCGGCCTCGTTCAGGCCGGTGCCGCTCAGCACGCTGGAATAGCTACCCTCGCCGGTCACCAGATCCTGGGTGATCGTCAGGGTCGCCTCGCCTGTGGCCTCGCTGTCCGAGGTCGGCCCAGGCTCCTGCGATGCATCCAGTCCACCGCTAAGTTCGATCGTACGGAGGTTGCCGTCGGTGACATCACTGTCGACCAGAAGCTGTCCTCGGATCTCGCCACCCGTGAAGTCGGACGTGTGGATGTTGTAGTAGAGATTGCCGGCAACCGCTTCGGACACGAACCCAGCCGCATCGTTGATGTTGGCTGTGTCCTGAAGAGATGCACCGACGACCACGTCCTCGACCGTGACCGAGAACCCGGGTTCCCGGGTCGCGGTCCCGTTGCCGTTTGCGCCGAGATTGACGTTCACAGCGACATCCTGATCGGAGAAGTCAGCAGTGTCGTTGCCTGCGCCGCCGTCCAGGAAATCGTTGCCCAATCCACCGACAAGGACGTTGTCTCCATCGCCTGCGATCAGGGCATCATCGCCCGCGCCGCCGTCGATGACACCGTTGATCACGCCAAGGTCGACAAGGATATCCTCGCCGGCACCCAACAGCACGTTGCCATTCACGACGCCTTCGTCATCGTTCACGAAAGTCACGTCCCCGGCCTCACGCGCATCAATGGCATTCACCGAACCGGTGATCTCGCCTTCGTTCAGAATCGCACCCAGCAGATTGCCACCGCCGTCGATCCGGATACCGGCTGCGACGTCCGAGTCTTCGGACCCGGCAATTGTGCCTTCGTTCTGAATGATCCCCGCGAAACCAGTGTCCTCGGCGTTCGAGAAGACGCGCAGACCGTCGCCGACCGTATTTCCTTCCGAGGCGTCGCCCTGGCCCTGAAGAAGACCCGTGTTGAACACCGCTGCCGAGACGATGTCACCATCGACATCACCGTTCTGGATCGACAAGGCTGAACCGTTGTTGCCCAGACCGGCGTCCACGACACCTGCGTTGGTGAAGGTGTACTGGTCGCCGGTGCCATCGACATAGACGGTGCCGTTGCGCTGGTCGCCTGTGCCGAGGATCTGGCCTTCGTTGACAACCGTCAGACCGTCGCCATCGATGTTCACGGCGCGGCTGTCTGATGTCACCGTTCCCCGGTTGACGAAGCTGCCGCCTGAATGGTCGCCGGTGCCGAAGTACACTCCGTTCTGAGCGCCTGCGAATACGCCGTCTTCCTCGTTCACGAGTGAACCCTGGAAGTTGACGTTGTTCACAGCCCTGAAAGCGCCGGTGGTGCCCTGAGTGCTCTCAGACGTCACTGTGCCCGAGTTGCTGATCGTACCTTCACACAGGCCCGGACCGAAGCCGCCGTCGATGCGTACTCCTTCCAGACGGATCCCGTCCCCGGCTGTGCCAGCAGCGGCCGAGGCTTGACCGCGTCCGGCGATCTCTCCTGCGTTCGCGATCAGGATATCGCCGTTGCCCTCTTCGGCCAGCGACAACGAGATGCCAGAACCGTCGTTGCCTTCGCCAGCATCGACCAGACCGCTCTCGGTGTTGATGAAGCTGAAGTCTTGCGCGGTGTCATCTGAGTAGACGGTTCCGTTGCGCTGGTCGCCTGTGCCCAGGATCTGACCTTCGTTGACAACGCCCAGCCCTTCACCGTCGATGTTCAGCGCGCGGCTGTCCGATGTGACTGTGCCCTGGTTGGCAAACGTGCCGCCCGTGTGATCGCCGGTGCCAAAGTACACACCGTTCTGAGCACCTGCGAACAGGCCGCCTTCCTGGTTGATCAACTCGCCCTGGAAGTTGACGTTGTTCACGGCCCGGAATGCGCCGGTTGTGCCCTGCGTGCTTTCCGAAGTGACCGATCCAGAGTTGGTGATCGTACCTTCGAATAGGGCCGGTCCAAAGCCACCCTCGACGCGCGCACCCTCCAGACGGATACCGTCGCCTGCCGTACCAGCGGCGGCCGACGCCTGACCGCGCCCGGCGATCTCGCCAGCGTTCGAAACCGAGACATCACCGTTGCCGTCTTCGGCTAGCGACAGCGAAATGGCTGCACCGTTGTTGCCTTCTCCGGCATCAATGACGCCCGTGACGAGGTTGGTGATCGAGAAGTCGACCGCGGTATCGTCCGAGTAGATCGTGCCGTTGCGCTGATCCCCGGTGCCAAGGATATCGCCTGCGTTCAGCAGGTCGACACCTGAGCCGTCAATGTTGACCGCACGGCTGCCCGATTGGATCGTTCCGAAGTTGCGAACGTCCAGATCGTGCTCTCCTTCGCCGATGTAGAGACCGTTGCGCGGCCCCTCTACCACACCGGTCGACGTGTTCAGGATCTGGCCTTCTGCACTCACGCCATCTGCGATGCGGATACCTGCCGCGGTGCCCTGATCGCTCTCGGTCGTGATCAGACCGCTGTTGACGATATCGGTATCGAGCACGGCCCCTTCAGCGCCATCGTCGATCCGGATGCCGTCGCCTGCTAATGGAGTGTCAGAGGCCGCCTGGCCACGGCCCTGGATGGTCGCGCCGAAACCGTTGAACAGTGTCCCGCTGACGACATCATCGACTTCGTCGCCAACCTGAAGGGAAATCCCGGCTCCCAGGTTACCTTCGCCCGCGTCGATCGTCCCGCCAGTGAAGTTGCTGATCGAGAATTCCTCGACGGTGCTGTTGGTGTAGACGGTGCCTTTGCGCTGGTCGCCAGTGCCCACGATGTCGCCGAAGTTGCGCAACGTGACCTGTTCACCCTGAATGTCCACGGCCCGGCTGTCAGAGGAAATCACGCCGCCCCTGAAGTTATCCAGGCTTCCCGATGATGCAGCGCCGGTGAAACTGACGCCATTGAAGTCGCCTGCGATCTCGCCAAAGTTGCGGATGTCGGCACTGCCGGTGACATCGATCCCCGTGGCGTTCACTTCGTGACCATTGTTGGCCTCGATGCGCCCGGTCCGGAAGTTGAAGACATCGACGTTCTGTCCCTCGACCGCAACGGCGGCAGGGGCATTCTCGGTCGTGATTTCTCCGAAGTTCAAAAGCCGCGAAAGGTCGTTCTGCAGCACGAAGGCAGGGGTGTCTTCGACAACGGTGTTGGTGAAGAAACTGTTGACCAGTGTCTGGCCGTCACGGTTCGTCTCTTGCGACAGGGTTGATGTCGTCAAAAGGCGTGCGCGCAGGCTTGCGAGCATCTCGAAAAACATGGTGGGTCTCCAGGTTGGTGTTGCGGGTGCGGGAACCGAGAGGGGGTGTCGGCTCCCGCGCCAAACGACCTATGGAGCGGGCCACATGCGCTGAAATACATTGTCGGAATACGGGCAATAAGCGTTGCTTATACTCACAGGATGCGTGAAGTCCGTGAGCGAAGAAATGTTACTTTTCAGAGCCTTGAGTGAATTTCGGCGGGCATCGAGAATATTCAGGAACGCTAGCTGACAAAAACGTCACCTGCCTTGAGCGGCCTTTTGTTGGAAAGCCCAGTCGTCATCACCGTATGCGGCTGTCTGTGTCTTCGATCAGTTTGGTTTTCATGACTTGCAGAGCAGCGCGCCGATCCTCGGGCGAGAGCGCATAGGTTATCGTTCCGGGCGGCGGTTGCGTTTGAATGTACGCCTGCACCCGTTCGACGACCACACCCCTCGAATAATTGGGTCGGCTGATGATCCCCAATTCCCGCAGATTGCCACCTTCGGCGAATGGAACAAACGTCAGGCCAAGCTTGTCCTGTTTGAACTGAATTGCTGCGATGGCATTGATAATCGTGCACGCTTCGCTTTGAGCCACGTGCCTGCAAACGGTTTCAAACCTCGCGGATCGAACATCGATCCCGACCATCTCTGCTGCGCGCGGATCCGGATCCGGTAGATCAGCCTCGAGCGCATAGCCAAAGGGAACGTCAAAACGCAGGAGCAGTTCTCGCGGAACGTCTTGCGCCGTTATCTCAGGTGCATCTGCCAGCCAATGGCCGACTCGGACGCCAAGAAACAGCGGCTCCAGCCAGATCGGCCTGAATTCCAAGCCGCGCACGGGTTCGGGCCCGAAGATCAGTTCGTGGCTCTTTCTGGCGATGAAGGCGAAATCGATCTGTTGGGTCTCGACCAATCTTGCCAGCTCCGCCGGTTTTTCCTCTACGATCACGAGCTTCAGGTCGGGAAAGAGCGACTCGAACATCTCGAATGTGTAGCGCGACATGTACGCAGCCAGGGTCGGCGTCGTACCAAGACGCAGTGGCGTGGCATCGATCTGACGAAACTTTGCCGCTGTCTCGTCAATCCTGTTCGCGAGCGAATTGATCTGGCGCGCCAAAGCTGTGATCTGCCTTCCGAAGTCCGTGAGTTCGACACTGCCTTGACGTCGCTCGAAGATTTCAGAACCAAGTTCCCGTTCGAGCTTTCTGATCTGACTCGACAGCGCGGGTTGGCTGACATGCTGGGCTTGTGCTGCCTTGGTGAAGTTCTGATGATCCGCAACGGCGACGACGTATTCCAGATCTCTCAGGTTCATGCGGATCCCCTTCTCTGAAGAGCCCCGAGGTCCTCTCGAGCATCATGGCGGGCGAGTCCTCATGCGATCCTCGAGGACGGGCTTAACCGGTTTGATGCGGCTGTTAGCATCAGAATTGCGTGAGCGTCTGGGTATCGAGGTCGCGCTGAGCGTGTGTCGCTCCGCGCGTCGCTTCCGCATGCCTTCGGGATCTGGTGGGGAGCCCGCTGTTGCGGGTCAGGCCCGTATCTAGCCTGCTGAGCGCCATGATTGCAGTTTGAGCGGAGAAGCATCAGAGCTACGACAAAGCTCGTGAATGAACGTCAAGCTCTCAGCGGATGCTCACACCCCGACATTCAGAGACATCACATCAACCGGCGCCCGCGGCGCAAAGTCCTTCGGCGTTGAGCAGGCCGACCCCGAAGAGCGGATCAGGACCGCTTGCGCCAAGATCCTCGCTCGAACTGAGCAAGCGTTGGCGTGCCAGCTGAATGTTTGTGCCCGTCGTGAAGGATGGGTTCGCGGCGAGCCACGCCGTTACAAACGAGGTGGCGATCGATGTGCCGGTTACAAAACGGGCTTGGGAACCGTTCGAGACGAAGATATCGACACCCGGTGCGGCGACGTCGACATGAGTGCCGCGCACCGCGTTGCGAAACAAACGTCTTTCCGCGTCCACCGCGGTTACCGCAACGACAGTCTCGAACGCAGCAGGATAGAGCGGATCGACGTCCGGTCCGGCATTGCCGACTGCGGCAACCAGCGTCAATCCCTGAGAGGTCGCGGCATCGACCGCCTGTTCGAGCAGTTTGTTGTAGGGGCCGGCCAGCGCGATGTTCACGAGCGGCACGTTCAATCCTGTCATCCAGTCAAGCGCCCGGATCAGAGCGTCGGTATTGGCTACCGTGTCACCTTCGGTCGTCGTCGCTTCTACGCTCGCGCTGTTGATCGTTACATTCTGTTGCCGGGACGGGTCGGCCAGAACTGCCGCCATTTCTGTGCCATGGCGCATGTCCGGACTCGGTGTATCCGTGAAGCGTTCGGATACGATCCGGGCCCGGCTCAACACCACTGACGCCGTATCGACCGCCGTGTCGATCAATCCAATCGGCACGGTCGCCGAGCATCCGCCAGCGGGCCAACTCATTAGGGCGCTGGCATAGTTCCGCCGCCTTGCGTCCGTGCTCGACACGGCCTGGATCCGATATTTGTGGTTCAGTCCGACCGTAGATGCCGGGACGATTGCCTCCAGGGTTTCGATTGCGGCTGCTCCGGTGACCCCTTGAGGCGTCTCCAGCGACAGCATGGTCAAGCCGAGTGCTGGCAACTCGGTCTCTGCTAAGCCGCGATACCCGCGCACGGTCGCGGCTCTGATCAGGGCGTCGCGGGTCGCCGTGTCCGGCGCGAATGCGAGGACCTGCACCTGCCCGATTTCTGCCTCTGGCCCTGCGTTGACCGCCGCCCGTCTGTCAGGCGCGCACGCCGCGAGCACTATGAGCAGCGTGGCAGTGATCGCATGACACAATAGACTGGCGATGGCGTTCATCGTACGATCTGCCTTGGATGTTTTCATATCGGTTTGGTCCCATGTACCGCGCTGCCGTGCATCTTGGTCGAGATTTTGTCCATTTGGTTCAAATTAATTTGAGCGGCGAGAACTTTTTTTGAACCTGCCCTCGGCGTCGTACGTCCAAGCGGGTAGAATCCGGCGAAATAGCCTTTTAACCTGATCGTGCGCAATGGATCGGGTCGCCAAGGCGAAGCGTAACGATTGAAAGGGCCGACACATGGATCGCGATGACCTGCTTCTCGCCTATCTCCAAAAACGGTTGGAGCCCAACGCGCGAGTATCGTTCGAGACTGAAATGGCCGCAGATCCGGCTCTGGCCGCGGAGGTCGAGGTTATGCGCGCCACCCGGGGAGCCATGGCGGAAGAGGTTCCGGTGCAGACCGCCCAGGAAGGTTGGCAGCGCCTGCAGTCAACGCTCGAGCGCGAGGGCCAGGCACCGGCCAACCTGAACCGCTCGCCCGCGTTTGCGCTTTTGAAGGCTGCGGCCGTAGCGGTATTTGCGGTTGCGGTGTGGCAGTTCGCCGTCGTGCCGCAGATCGGGCCTGCGCCGGAGGATGGCTATCGAACCGTAAGCAGCGAGGTCAATCTGCCGTCGTTGCAGGTCACATTCCGCGGTGACGCGACGATCGGTGATGTCGCTGCGATTTTGAGCGCACATGAGGGCACGATTGTCGACGGCCCGGGGACGTTGGGCGTTTTTCGGATTTCGTTCCCTAGTGAAGCCCAGCGCAGTTCTGCTCTGAGCGATCTGGAAGACCCGTCTGGCCTGATCGAATCGATCTTCCAAGACTGATCCAACGCTGTTCCCGAGGCAGGGCCCATCTATTCACCACGCCTGCTCAAGCCGTGTGCCTCTAGCGGATGTGGTCTCTGTGAACATTAACGGTCCGACCGGTAGATCAGCATCCTAGCGCTGGCCCAAGCACCGCATCATCAGCCGCTTTGCGTGGAAGATCCGTGTCTTGATCGTTCCGTGCGGAACGCCCTCGATCTCGCCAATTTCCTCATAGGTCAGGTCATCAAAAAACGCGAGCCGCAGTGCTGTGCTGTGCGGTGCACTCAAACCTTCCAGACACCGCTGCAACCGAGCCGTGTCATTGGCGGCCATCGCAGCTGCCTCTGGGTTAGGCGCATCGTCTGCGACATCGGGGACTTCGTCGACCAGGCTCGTCCGAGATGCCTTTCGCAACCGATCCACCAGTTTGTTCCGCGCAATCGCGAAGATCCACGTCTTCACGGAGGACTTGCTCTGAAACCGGTCTGCGGATTTCCAGACCTCGAGCATCGCATCATGCAAGACATCTGAAGCCGTGGCCGGATCGCTTCCGCGTGCCTTCAGGAAGGCGTGCACGGCGCCGTGATGACGCTCATACAAGGCTCTCATTGCGGTCTGATCGCGCATTGCCACGCGCTTCAGCAGATTGCGGTCATCTTCCATACCGTCGCCAGATCAATCAATTGCTGATGATGCGCGTACACGCCCGGGTATGTTTCTGACATTGCTGAGCAAATCGATCAAGCATCTTCACGCTCTCGGCGATCAGATCCGCACCGTAGAACTGTAATCCACGATGAATGATGCCCAGGCGCCAGCGGCGACGGTCTGCTTTGTCGTATCACGGGTTGCCCGTGCCGGGACGTTGAGGCCGTCGCATCCAGACCGTACAGGCACCAAGCGCCGAGGTTCAAACCAAGTTTAACAATGCCGCCGCCAAGGCGGGCGCTGGTCCCTTGGGATACGTCGCCGTAAGTCGCCGTCGGGCTTCCGCGGCGCTGCTTCGCAATGCATCCGAAGAGAGCACGGTCTCGATGGTCTTGGAAACCTCATTGACCCCGTATTGCCCGGCCAGACCTAGACCGAGGCGCGATCTGCCAAGCGCCTGCGCCACCATGATCTGCTCGGCATGGTTCGGCAGCCCGATCTGCGGCACGCCGGCCATCACGAATGCCGCTGCGATGCCGTTTGACGCATGGCTGATGCCCAGATCGCAATCCATAATCAACCGGTCGAGCCGGACAGGCCCGTCGACCAGCCGAACCGCGGACGTGGCCAAGCGTTCTGCCATGCCCGGCGGCGCGCCCGGACAGGCGAGGATCACATCGAAGCTGCGATCGAGTCGTTCCAGCGCCTTGGCCCCGGCTTCGAAGGGTCGCCCGGTCGGACGCAGATATGCCAGGATTCTGTACTTGGCGTCGTCGCGCCAATCCAGTTCCGCGCCTTTGTCCGTGGTGATCAACTGACCAAGATACGCGGGGTGCCCGGGTTCGATCGCGTCGCGCGGGGCGTAATGGTCAATCTCGGCAAACGTTGCGAGCAGGTAAGCATCCGTGTCCAGCAGATCGCAGAACCGCCCGAGTGCGGGAGCGGCAAAATCGGAAAGGACCGCGTTCGCGGCCGCCAAAACCTCGGCTTCGCGTTCGATGGGTGGTGCGCGAAGCTGCGGGTCCCAGTGGTAGAAGGAAGACATCGGATGGGCGCGCGGCGGCGCATCATAACCGGATCCTATCATGGCGGTCTTCAAGCCAAGGCCCCGCGCGGCCAGCAGCGCGGTGGGTGCCGCCTGGACAACCAGCAGATCCGGGCTCACTAGGGCAAACAGATTGCGCCATGCCTCGACCAACGGGGCAAGGTCCTGCGGCGTCGCCCAGCCCACGTGCCGCAGCGCATCCGGATAGCTTCTTCCGGCATCGTCAGGCGCGATCGCACCATGGGGCGGGGCCGCCGGTGCGACCATAAGCTTCACATCCAACTGCCGCGCGATCTGGCGAAACGCCACCGGATTGCGCACCGCCACCCAGAGTTCGGCCTTTCCTTGAAGCGCCTTGGCTGTCTCGGCGATCTTCGAGACATGACCGAAGTTTTCGCCCATCTCCCATGCAAACAGAATACGAGGCGGCTTCATCAGTGTTCGCTCCCCCTGCTCAGCCTCCGTCTGTTCCCAGTGGGGCAGGGCGGATCATGAAGCGGATTTCGGGTGTCCGGAAGCCCAGGATCATCGGGCGGCGAACACCGGCCAGCGTGGTTACGTCATAGAGTTCCTGCACCGCTCCGCTGATTTCGAGCGAGTGTTCCATGTCGCCGGTCTCGAGGTTCACAACCGCCAGCATACAAGTCGGGCTGGCACCAGCAGTGGCCAGCCGATCATCTAGCGCGAGGCCCTCGAAGGTCTTTTCTCGGCGTGGACGCGACACGCCGATCACCGCGTGGTGGCCGATGAAGCAGACACCGCGCGCGAACCCTGGCAGGAAGCACATCGGTTCGAACGCGCCCGTCGTGATGTCGACACGTCCAAATTCGCCGGTGCCGGACTGAATGATGTAGAGCTGCCCGTTATGCAGCCGCGGAGAGTGGGGCATGGTCAGCCCAGTCGCCACTGGTTCACCGGTCGCGACGTCCAGAACCATGCCGCCGTCCTGACGGTGCTCGCGCCAGGCGCCGGCCACATTGGTGCGTGAGACACAGGTGACATAGGCGGGCACACCGTCGCGCATCGCCAGACCGTTCAGGTGGCAGCGGTCCTCGGCGGCGATGCGGTCGATGAAAGGAGGTTTCCAGAGCGGCGCAAAACTGTTCGCACGGTCCAGCGTGGCCAGGCAGTTGAACCGGGTAACGACGAAGACAGGTGACTGGCCCGGGCCCAGCGGATGCACATCATGGATGTCGACATCGCCGGTGGTTCGGCCCTCGAGCGGCACGTAGATCGCGTCATAGCCATCGCGGTTCTGGCCGGGCTCGAGGAAGTTCTCGAAACGCCAGAGCTGATAGAGCGAGCTGAGCCAGATCGCTCCGTCTGGTCCGGACCCCAATCCCATGCAGCGCGCGAAGCTGCGTTCATAAACCGAAAGCTGTCCGTTTCCGGCGTTCGAGCCAATCAGGAAAACCTTGCCCGCCTGATAAGTGGTGAAACCCAGGCTCGATCCGGTCGAGGCCAGCCAAGGCGCGAACATGCGCGACGGACGTAGTTCCAGCTTCGGCCCGGCCGCATCCTTGGCCTGTCCGTCCGCCGTGTCGACGGAATCGGCTGTCTCGGTCGTCATATGGTGCTCCCCTGATCTGGCAGGCCAAAGTCTACGATGGTGCCACGTGAACCGGCAAGTCCGCAGGTGGGCCGACGTGTTCTTGCGGAGCCGCCAGCAACCCGCGATAGAAAATTGCGCAACCCTGTTGCGTGGCCGTGGGAATCATGAGAAAATCATTAACGAGGGTAATTTCACAACACATCAGCGCGGCATTACTGCGCCATAAAGTCGTTGTCAGAGGGGATTCTGATCATGAGCAACTATGCTGGGTTCTCGGTGCTGGGTGCGCCGGGAGAGAACGAGCGTACTGGAAGCAATGTCGCGATCATCGGTGACATCAACGGAGATGGCATCGCCGACTTCGCCGTAAGCGCACCGCAGGCCGAAGTCAGCTATGACGCGTACTATGGCGAAGTCGAGCGCAACTTCTACAATGCTGGCAAAGTCTATGTGGTGTTTGGCGACAGTGACTCCGATGGCGATGGCCCGGATGCCGGACTTCCGCTGAACGTCAACGTCGAGGATCTGGATGGAACAAATGGTTTCGTCATCGAGCCCGACCGCGACCTGCTCGATCGGTTTGGTTTCGGCTACTACGGCGAATTCGGGTCCAGCATTGTCGGCCTTGGCGATGTAAACGGCGACGGCGTCGATGATTTTGGCATCGCGCAAAGCTCGACCAGTTATGGCGGGTTCTACGGATACTATGGTGAAGGCGGCGGCTATTATGGCCCGGGCCGCGGCACCGAGGGGGTCGCCTACGTCATTTTGGGTGGTCAGGAGTTCGAAGCAACGCAGGAAGTCGATGAACTCGCTGGCTTCCGGATCGACGCCGAAGGCGCAATTCTGGACATCATCAACCTTGGCGATGTCAACGGCGACGGTTTCAACGATGTCGGAGTGGATACGGTCGATCGGCGTGCCAACGGTTACCAGTATGTCGATTTCACTTATCTATACGACGCGAACGGCAACGGTGTCTTCGATCCGTTTAATCCGGACGATCCGGAACCCGTGTTCGAATCTTACTATTCTGGACAACTTCGGCTTGCGGTTGGGCAATCGACCAGTTTTGTGGTCTTTGGCACGGATCAGGAACGGGTTTCGGACGATCCGATTGCTACTGGCGGCGGCGGCGGCTTCCCACCGATCGATTTCGCAGCATTCACGGTGCCTGCGGACGCGCCAACCATCGGCGAGACGATCGTCAACACGACCCAGCTTGACGGTGGTGACGGATTCTCGATCAATACCGGGCGCACGCTGACATCTGTGAATGGCAACTACTACAGCTATTCCATTGATGGTTCCTACGGCACGGGCGGCATCGCAGGTGTGGGCGACATCAACGGAGATGGCGTTGACGATATCGTTGCCGCTGGCCGGGGCTACTATAATTCTTTCCTCCCGGGAGGAACGAATTACGGTGAAACACTGACGATCATCCGGAGCGGCGGCAATGTCGACGTCAGTGGTGACGCGTATACGTCCGAAGCCAGCTACGGCGAATTCTTCATCTTCGGAAATGCAGCGGGCGATGGGTTCCCGGCTCAGGTGGAAACAAACCTGAGCGACCCGGAAGTCGAGTTCCAGGTGTTCCTTGGTAACGGCTTCGATGTGGTCGGCGCCGGGGTAGGCGACGTATCGGGTGACGGCGATGCAGACCCGTCAAACGGCATCGACGACTTCGCGATCAGTGACACGCTGTTCGGCGATCAATCTGACGTGTTCGATGTCATTGCTCGTGGCGTCACCGTCATCAGCGGCACAACGGGTGAGTTCTTCCCGCAACGACCCGGTTCCACAGTCGGCCTGCTCGACTATGATCTCGAGCAAATCCTTGACGATGGTCGCGGTGCATTCATCACCGACTCGACCAGCGGCCTGGTCGGTTTCAATGATGGCGCCACCGTGCCCGTTCAGTTTGGCTTCTCTGTCACTGACATTGTCGGTTTGGGCGATGTCAGCGGCGATGGGATCGCCGATTTCGCCGCCGTGGGCATTCGCAACGACCTGCCGCCGGGGGCGGTTTCGAATTCTGCCGGCGAGTCAGTCGTCTACCTGATCTTCGGCCAGGCGGATCCGATGACCGGCGTGATCGATCTGGCGGACACGTTCGGCGCGAACATCAACCCGGACCAGCGTCTAGGCTTCAGGATCGAGGGTTTCGAAAACAATTTCAATAGCTTGGATATCTCCGGCGAAGGCGATGTTAACGGCGACGGCATCAATGACATCATCATCGGCGACGGAAACGCTGATGGTCAAAGCTTTGCGGACGGTGCTGCATTCGTCGTCTTCGGCGGCAGTGCGGCCTTGGGTGCCGCAGACGAAGCCGACGGTACCAATGACGGTGTGATCGACATCGCCAACATCGGCGTAAACGTCGATACGGGCGAGCTACCGATCGAGGTCTCGGTCCGGAGTGCTGGCTTCCTGTCGCAATTCCTGTCTGAAGGCGACAGCGGTGCGACGATCTTCACGTTCACGGTGGACCGCACCGGGGATCTCACCGAGGAAGTAAGCTTCGATTTTGCCGTCACGCCTTCAGGCTTCGACGGTGCGGAGGCCGATGATTTTGTTGGTGGAGCGTTCCCGTCGGGTAGCGCTGCGAATGGCACTGAGATCACATTCGGCGCGGGGGAAAGCTCTGTCGATGTGGAGATCGAGGTTCAGGGCGACCTGACCATCGAGAACTCCGAGGACTTCACCTTCACGATCTCGAATGCCACGACCGACGGCACGTCGCCGATCTCGATTACGGCGGGTGCAGAAGCGGCACAGGCGCGGATCTTCAACGACGACTTCCCGGTTCGCTTCCGCGCGAACAATGTGTCGGTGACCGAAGGCAACCCGGGCGATGACAATGTGCTGGTCCGTTCGGTCAGCCGGTCTGGTGAAACCCAGGTCGAAGCTTCGGTCGACTTCCAGATAACCGGCCTTACCGCAGACGCAGACGACTTCGAAGCAGGCGTGCAACTTGAGCAGTCCGGCACGCTGACTTTCGCTGCGGGGGAGACGTTCAAGACCATCGAACTCGCGATCGAGGAAGACTTCGATATCGAGTCGAGTGAACAGGTTAGGATCGACCTATCGAACGCATCGTCACCGGGCGCCTCTGTCGTTCAGATCGACGACTCGATTGGCATCGGGACCATCTTTAACGATGATTTCCCTGTGCAGTTCGCGGTTTCGAACGCTTTCGTGACCGAAGGAAATGATGCCTCGGATGCGCGCGAATTGGTCTTCACGGTCACCCGATCGGGCAACACCGAGCCTGCGGCCCAGGTCGACCTGACCTTGCAGGCCTCGAGCTTCCGCCCGGCCGACGCAAACGACTTTGAAACCAATCCGTTCGGCACGCAGACGCTGAGCTTTGCTGCTTTCGAGACGTCGAAGGTGATCCGTCTCGCGATCGCCGAGGATGTCGAGATCGAGGACGACGAGCGCATCGATGCTCGCCTCGCCAACGCCCAGCTTCCGGACGGGACCACCGACGGTGTCGTGATCCTGGACGGTTTCGGGACGGGCACGATCAGCAATGACGACTTCCCGCCGCGAATTTCGGTAGAAGGTGGTGGCTTCCGCACAGAGGGTACTGGACCGGGCTCGACGACGTTCACGTTCGAGATTACCCGCACGGGCGATACCTCCGGCATCACAGATGTGACCTTCGATCTGAACCCGTTGCCGTCGCCGGGCAATTTCTTCGCTGCGGATAGCCAGGATATTGCTGGCGTCACGGTCGATGGCCAAGCGGTCACGGGCACTTTCCTGCCACTCTTTGGCCAGTCAGTGCGTTTTGAAGACGGTGAGTCCTCGAAGATCATCGAGGTCGACATCGTACGCGACGGCATTGTCGAACCACGCGAGAGCTTCGAGCTGCGCATCACGGAAGTCGATACGCTGAACGGTGTGGATTACGACATCTTCACGTCGGCGCGCTCGGCGACGATCCTGAACGACGATGGGCGTCCGCCAGTGATCCCGCCAGGGGTCGAGGCCGATGTCTTCGGCGATCCGCACATCGTGACGCTGGATGGTCTGGGCTATGATTTCCAGGCGGTCGGCGAGTACATCCTGGTTGAAACCCTGCCGGGTGCGACGAACCCGTTCCAGGTGCAGGTGCGGTTCGAACCGCTGCCGGGCTCGGATCTGGTGTCGACCACGACCCGCATGGCCGTCGAGATTGGCGGCGTTACTGTCGAAATCGACGCACTGGGCAGTGACGCACTTCTCATCGATGGCGTCGCACCGACCGCTGAGCAACTGGCTCTGGGTGCGATCGACGTTGACGGCGACACGATTGCGGATGTGTTCTTCGACGCTGCTCTGAGTGAGTTCACCATTGTGTTGAACGATCAGAACGAACAGCTTCAGATCAAGAACATGGACGGCACACTGAACGTCTGCGTCTTCCTGGCCGACACCGCCGATGGCAACCAGGGCAACGTGCGCGGTCTGATGGGTGATGCGGACGGCACCGGCGATACCACCGACGACTTGGCGCTGCGCGAAGGCACCGTGGTGCCGACGGGCGCTGACCTCGTCGACACTGCCGGTAACGCGGTTCCCGAGGGCACGCCCTTGTCAGCGGACACGCCGCTGCAACAGCCGCTGGACTTCGCCGCGCTGTACGGGATCTTTGCAGAAAGCTGGAACCTAGACGGCAACGACGGCAAGGACCGCCTCTTCTCGGACGCTCAAGTTCCGCGCGATCCGGACTTCCCGGCCGCGCTGCTGACCATCGACGATCTGCCCGCAGATGTCCGTGCTGCAGCAGAGGCCGCAGTCCTGGCAGCGCAGGATCCGAACGATCCGCTGGATCAGGCGGTGTTCGAAGCTGCGGTGCTCGACTTCGCACTGACTGGCAACCCGGACTTCATATCCGGCGCGCTGGGTCTGGCAGCTGAGCAGACAGAAGAGACCGAGCCGACTGACGCACCGGATCTGCCAGTGACAATCAGCGTCTCGGCTGATCCGACAGAGACGTTCGAGGGCGATACCGGTTCGCAGAACGTCGTCTTCACGTTTAGCAGACTTGATGATGCCTCGGTTCCGCTGTCGATCACCTATGCGCTTGGTGGCACGGTCGATGCGGCCGATCTTGCCGAAGGCACAGAGTTCGCGGGAACGATCGACTTCGAAGCCGGCGAGGACTCGAAGACCATCACGGTCGAAGTGTTGGGCGATCTTCTGACCGAAGAGGACGAAACCCTGATCGCGACGATCACGGACTCGGGCGGCGCCTTGGTTGCCGGGGCCACGGCTGAAGCAATCATCGCGACCGATGATTTCGCGCCGCAAGCACAGGACGACGCGTTCTCGACCGACGAGGACACGCAGGTCGAGGGGAATGTCTTCGATGACAATCAGTCCGAGGATCCAGAGGACAATTCCGACTCGGATGCGGACAACGACGATCTGTCGGTAATTTCGATCACTCAGTCCGACGGTTCGCCCCGCTCGGCGAACGGCGGGCTGATCATCTTGCCGTCTGGCGCACATCTCCGCATCAATTCTAACGGATCTTTCGAGTATAATCCGTTCGGCTTCACCACCGGATCGACCGGCGCGAACGATACTGAATTCGACAGGCTGGGTGACGGCGATGTGGCGACTGAAACGTTCACTTATCTGATCACCGATGGCAACGGTGGCTCGGACACCGCCGATGTCACGATCAACGTCCAGGGCGTTAACGATGCTCCGGTCGCTATTCTGGATGAGTTCGCGCTGACCGAGGATGATGCCTCGGTCACCGGCAACGTCATAGATGGCGACCAGGTTCTGGGTCCGGATTTCGATCCAGAGGGCGACGATCTGTTCGTCACTCAGATCAACGGCGTCGATCTCGACGTGATTGACGAAGACGCTGGCAGGGACGGCGCACAGATCAGCATCGCCGATCGCGGGCTTCTGACAATCGACGCGACCGGTGATTTTGTCTTCGAAACTCTTGGGAACTACGAGTTCCTCGGCGACAATTCGACGTCTCAACTGATCGCTGATCTGGAGTCGTTCACGTACACGCTCTCGGACGATCAGGGCCTGACGGACACGGCGTCTCTCCGCTTTAACATCAGCGGCGTGAACGACGGGCCTGTCGCAGTGGACGACGAAGCGACCGGTGACGAGGACGAAGTTCTTGTGTTCGACGTCTTGGCCAATGACACGGATGTCGATAGCGACAATGTCGCCATCGTCCGATCGGTCGGGAATATCGGTCCAACAAACGGTTCGGTCGTCAGCGGCAGCGGTGGCATTCTCGCCTACACGCCGGATGACGACTTCTTCGGTACGGATACGTTCAGCTATGTCATCTCGGATGGAGGCTTCACGTACGAGGCACTGGTCACGGTGACGATCAACGGTGTGAACGATGCGCCCGAGGTCTCGGACATCGTTACGGCGGAGTTCACCGAGGATGACGCTGAAATCGTCGTCAACCTGCTGGAAAACGCGAGCGATGTGGAAGGCGACGATCTGAGTGTTGCCAACCTGACGGTCGAGGCGCCCACGGATCGCGGGGTCGACTTCACCGTCGATCTGGATCCCG
>JBHJIZ010000185.1:0-7833 GCA_050043005.1 Paracoccaceae bacterium | reverse complement strand
CCATCTCAGAACATGATTTCGCAGTCGGTGGTCCCGGCGACCAAGGACTGAATGAGCGCTTCGGGGTCCTCCAGCAGCTTGGCCGCGTCTGGCACCTGCTTTCGCAGTTCGCGTTCGAGGTTTTTGCCGACCTTCTCGAGTTCCTTGGTCAGATCCTTCAGGTTGAACTGGGCATGAGCATGGCTTGGGCGGATCATCTCGGCCACCGCGGACGAGCGCGTTTGTACCGCATCGACCATCCGATCGCCAATCGCACCGAACGCGGCGCCTTCGTTTACGGAGACCACCGCATCCAGATAAACGACATCGCCGTCCTGTGCGGGAACAACGGTTTCAAAGGCCAGATCCAATGCATCCTTGTGCTTCGCAAGAAATGCGGCTTCCTCGGGCTGCAGATCGCGCGTAATGAGATCGAAAATCTGCTCGCGCGTGAAACTGAAGCGCGTCAGCCGTTTCAAAAGCGCGTCGACCATTGGTTCCGGGATTTGCCCGATCGCAATATCGGTGACTTCTGCCCAAACATTGGTCCGTTCATGACCGACGCGGACGGACATGCGGACCGGCCAGTCATCTCGCGCCTGAATGATGCCGTCCAGTTCCATGTCGGCGGTACCCGTCACCGTGATCAGATCGCCGTCTATACCGACCTTTCCATCAACCAGACTATGCATCAGCAACTTCTGCGGACCACACACCACCAGCTCGCTACGACCCCCGTCAAGGAAAGCTTTCAACCGCTGGATTGCGCCAGGCATCTGCAGATTCACTGTCAGATGCGTCCGCCCATCGGCGCGCCAAACCTCGCTGTCGTGCAGCAAACTGGCCTCGACTGTGCGCGTCTTGTTCCAGTTCGGAAACGCGATCGGAGTTGTCGCAGCATAGATCGGGAGTTGCAGACCTGCGAAATAGGCACCCGCAATCAGCGCCCCGGCAACGGCCAAAATGCCCAACCCCGCCAGCAGCAATCGCCAAAGTGCTCTCAATCCCCAAGCCATAAGCGTCTCCGACGTTCTCGACCTGTCCGGTTCTATGGTGCCACGATTGGCTGTGCCTTCAACTGCGCCTCGACCGGCTCGATACCGGCGAAGAGGGTCCCTTCCTCGAACCAACTACGCGGCGCAGGGGCGCCCCAGAGGGTCTGGCGTTGCGGATCCTTAAGGTCCCACTTGATCGGTTCCAGATCCGGGTCGACCGTTTGATAGTCCGAGCAGTAGATTTCGATCCTGTGTCCATCCGGGTCGCGAACATATAGAAAGAACGCATTCGAAATGCCGTGCCGCCCTGGTCCGCGCTCAATGTTTTCGCGGTATCCGGTGGTCGACATCAGATCGAGTAGATCGATGATGTTCAGCGGCGTTGGCACCCAAAAGGCAGTATGGTGCAGTCGCGGGCCCAGTCCGTTTGTGAAGGCGACGTCATGGACCCCGCCCTTGCGGTGCATCCAGGCGGCCCAGCATTTGCCTGTTTCCGCGTCCTCCGTGTACTCGGTCGTCCGGAACCCGATGCGATTATAGAACGCGACCGCACCGTCGACGTCAGACGCAAACATATTGAAATGGTCGATCCGCAGCGGTTTGACCCCGCGATAGAGCGCATATTTCTGCGCGATGACTGGCAAGCGATCCATCTTCACGTAGAATTCCAGCGGAATGCCCCAAGGGTCGCGGGTGCGCAGGGTACGTTCCTGGTAAGGCCGTTCAACCCACTCCACAGGCAGCCCCTCGGCACCAAACCACTGCGCTGCTTTATCGAGGTCAGGCTCATCGTACAGCTTAAAACCCAATACATTGGCAGCCGGTTGCGAGGCCTCGACCAAGGCAATGCAGTGATGCCCGCGTTCCTCCATGGCGCGCAGATAGAGCCGCCCCGGCTCCTCCTGCGTGATCTGCAGCCCGAGCGTGTCGACATAGAAGGCTTTGGACGCTGCGAGATCGCGCACCGTGTATTCCACATGGCTGAGCCGGACGATATTGAAGGGCGGGTAGAGAACGGGTGCCGGAACGGGCATGATCTACGCTCCCAGTCTTGGAATCTTGTGGTGGCCAGTGGCGAAGCCAATATGCTTCTGCTCCATGTAGAAATCGAAGCTCCAATCCCCGCCGTCGCGTCCGATACCGGACGCTTTGACACCACCGAACGGGGTCGGCAGGTGGCGGACGTTCTCGGAATTTACCCAGATCATGCCGGCTTCAAGCTTGTCGGTAAAGCGTAACGCGCGGGTCAGGCTCTCGGTCCAGACGTATCCTGTAAGGCCATATTCGACGTCATTGGCCATCGCCAGCGCGTCTTCTTCGGTCTCGAACGGGATCATGGTCAGGACGGGGCCGAAAATCTCCTCCTGACTGATGCGCATCTGATTGGTCGCGCCCGCGAACAGGGTCGGCTTGACATAGAACCCCTCTCCCCCCACCGCCTCACCGCCCGCGGCAATCTCGGCTCCTTCAGACCGCGCCACATCGAAATAGGCACACACCTTGTCGAGATGCACCTTCTCGATCAGGGGACCCACTTCCGTCGTGGGATCCAACGGGTGACCGACCTTGATACGGTTCACCCGCTCGATCAGCTTTGCCTTGAACTCGTCAGCGATTGTGGACTGCACCAACAAGCGGGAAGACGAGGTACAACGTTCTCCGTTCAGCGAGTAGATCATGAAGATCGCCGCATCCAAGGCACGCTCCAAATCGGCATCGTCGAACACGACGACCGGGTTCTTGCCGCCCAATTCAAAATGCACACGCTTCAGAGTCGGTGCGCCTTGCGCCATTATCATCGAGCCGGTCTTGGACTCACCGACGAAGGCGATCGCCTTGATGTCCTTGTGCTCGGTCAGCGCCTTGCCGGCTTCCTCTCCCAGCCCATGCACCATGTTCCAAACGCCGGGAGGAAGGCCGGCATCCTCGGCGATCTCTTGCAGGATCGATGCCGTGACTGGCGAGAACTCCGCCGGTTTGTGCACGACGGTGCATCCCGCCGCCAAGGCCGGAGCAATCTTCCACGTCGACAACATGAACGGCGTGTTCCAGGGGGTGATCACGCCGACCGGGCCGATCGGCACACGGGTCGTCACGTTCATCAGTGTCGGCGACGGCAGCGCCTGACCATCACGCGCGGCAAGGGCACGATCAGCGAAAAACCGAAAATTCTCGGCGCCGCGCAGTGCTGCCTTTGACATGAACCGAAGCGCCTGACCGGTATCCCAGCATTCGCAGAATGCGATCTCCTCGGCGCGCGCGACGATCGAATCGGCGATTTTGAGCAGAACCTTCTTGCGCTCAGTCGCTGGAAAGTCTCGCCACGCCGGAAACGCCTCTTTTGCGGCTTTCGCGGCCTGGTCAATTTCAATGGCACCGCCGCGCGCCACATCGCAGATATGGCTGCCATCCACCGGGGATCGCGTGGCGAAGGTCTGCTCGGACGCGACCGGCATCCCGGCAATACGGTGACGAATGCCGCCATCGCGAAAACGCTCGAGATAACCCTCGAGCTTCGCGACATTCTGTTCGAGTTCGGACATACACACCCCCTGAACCTCGCCGATGGATCCCGGCGTTTTCGCCTGTCTAACGGGTTGATGCGGTCTTGTCAGGCGGGTCGTCCGGGATAGGCCTCGAGCAAACTGGCCCAGACCAGCGCCGCTTCACGTACGTAACGGGCGGCCCGGATCCGCAACACGGCAAGTGGCGCGCGCGCGCTGCTGATCTCCTCACGCGGCTGGTCGGCGGCCACATACTGTCCCTCGAGCCCGAGCTTGCGACACTGATAGGCGATGCGAGGGAGATGAAAGCGCTGACTGATCAGAATAACATCGCGAGGCTGTCCGCGGTCGAGCTCATTGGCGCAGGTATGGGGTGTCTTTATCGCGTGCGGATCGACCTCGATCGCCTGTTGTGGAACGCCGCGCTCCACGAGGTAGTCCGACATAACCGCCGCTGCACGGGGGGCATTCGACACGACGATTCGCTGGATCTTGCCATCAATGAACAGTTGAGCTGCGGCATCCAGCCTTTCCGCGTGCAACGGGGAGATCTGGCTTTCACGGACCAAGGCACCAAAAACAAGGGCCGCATCTGCCGGGCGCGCTGCCTCGGGCGTCCGTATCTCAGTCTCTTCGATCAGAATAGCGAGCGGCCCCGCTGCAAGCAGACCGATAACGGAAAGACCCATCAGTGCGCGAATGAAACCCATCGGTCTCCTGATCTCTTGCAGTATCGCCACGCCTAGGTGAATCTGCCACAGTCATATTTCAATCGACGTGCACAGGATCTCCTGACGAATGTTCCAGAATTTCGAGATGACAGCGGACAAGGCAGCAACACCGGCGCGGCTGGCAGCACTTCGTGCGAAGATGGCCGATGCGGGTGTTTCGGGTTTCCTCGTGCCACGCGCGGATGCCCACCAGGGCGAAAACGTTGCGCCACATGACGAACGGCTGGCGTGGGTGACAGGATTCACGGGCTCTGCCGGAATTGCCGTGATCATGGATCGGTGTGCGGCGATCTTCACCGATGGACGGTACACTCTGCAAACCGCAGAACAGGTGATGCCGGACCTGTACGAGCTGGTCCCGATCCACGTCACCCCGGTGCACCAGTGGCTGCCCAAGGTCCTGAAGGAGGGCGACCGGATTGGCTATGACCCTTGGCTGCACGGTAAGTCCGAGATCGACAGGATGCGGGAGGTGGCCGAAAAATACGGCGCCGCGATGGTCTCGCTGGATGCGAACCCGCTGGATGCGGCGTGGGAAGATCAACCTCCGAAACCCGCAGGCGCGGTCCGGATCCACAGCGAATACGCAGGCGAAGATGCCGAAGCGAAGCGCAAGCGCCTCGGGAAAACCCTAAGCGACGGCGGCGCAAAGACAGCGGTGCTCAGCCTGCCGGACTCGATCGCCTGGCTCCTCAATATACGCGGCTCTGACATTGCAAGATCGCCTGTGGCTCAGGGGTTTGGCGTGCTCCATGCTGACGGACATGTCGATCTGATCATGGACCCAGACAAGATCGATGGCGATGTCCGCACCCATCTCGGGAATGAAGTCACGATCCATCCGTCGGATGCTCTGCCAGCGGTGATCGACGGGCTCGGCGGTCCAGTGCTGCTTGACCGGACGACCTGTCCGCTGTGGTTTGCGGAGCGGCTTTCCGCGAACGCGACTCAGATAAAATGGAGTCGTGATCCGTGCATCCTGCCGAAGGCGCAGAAGAACGAGGCAGAGCTTGACGGGATGCGTATGGCACACCTGCGCGACGGCGCGGCCATGGCGACGTTCCTGTGCTGGGTCGACCAGGCGCTTGCGGCGGGTGAGACACTGACGGAGATCGACATTGCCTCGAAGCTCGAGGAGATCAGGGCCGAGGCCGGAGATCTCCACGACATTTCGTTCGAGACGATTTGCGGAACCGGCCCCAACGGCGCGCTTCCCCATTACCGGGTGAACCGCGAAAGCAATCGGACACTGATCCCGGGCGAGCTTCTATTGGTCGACTCCGGCGGGCAATATCCGGACGGTACGACCGACATCACCCGAACCATGGCCACGGGTGCGGTTGCCGAAGACTATCGGCGGCACTTCACACTGGTGTTGAAGGGCATGATCGCGGTCTCGCGTATCCGATGGCCAGAAGGTCTCAACGGGCGCGATCTCGATCCCTTTGCGCGGGCTGCGCTTTGGCGCGCAGGCCTCGACTACGATCACGGAACCGGGCACGGCGTCGGAGCCTGCCTGAATGTCCATGAAGGTCCCGCCTCACTCTCGCGCCGCGGTACAGAACCGCTTCTGCCCGGCATGATCCTATCGAACGAGCCTGGTTTCTATGTTCCCGGTGAATATGGCATCCGGATCGAGAATCTCGTGATTGTCACAGAGCCGTCAGTCCCGGATGGCGGTAGCCGCGACATGCTCGGGTTCGAAACGCTGACTTTCTGCCCCATAGATCGACGCCTTATCGACCCGGCATTGCTCGACCGCGAGGAGATCGCCTGGCTTGACGCGTATCATGCCGAAGTCGAAGAAAAGATCGGTCCCTTCCTGGAAGGTCCGGAGCTGGAATGGCTCGAACGGGGCTGCCGTCCCCTCACAACCAAGGAGACCTCGAAAATGTCCGATAGATTCACCATCGAGCCTGCCCGGGGTACAGTCGTCGTCCGCGCAGGCGGTGCCGTGATCGCGGAGAGCACAAAAGCGCTAATCCTAAGCGAGACCGGGTATGATCCGGTCTTCTATCTGCCCCGCGCCGATGCCGGGATCGAATTCCTGGAACAGTCAGACAAGGTCACACACTGTCCCTACAAGGGCGACGCCACGCATTATCACGTTGTCCGCAAATCAACACCGATCGAAAACGGCGCCTGGTCCTATGAACACCCGCTTCCCGCGGCGGTGGCCATCAAGGGTCACATCGCCTTCTATCCAAACGAGATCGCCGTCGAACAGCTTTGATCGTCTACGGGTGGCGGAGGTCTTCCTGCCACCCTATCTCAGGATAACCACCATGAGACATTGGCGAGACCGATGACCGAGACCCTGTTTGCCTTCCAGAACAGCTATGCGAATCTGCCGGACCGGTTCTTTGCGAAGCTGGCGCCGACCCCGGTGCGTGAACCGCAACTGATCCGCCTGAACAACGGATTGGCCGAGGTATTGGGGCTCAAGCTCGAAGACCTGCGCGCGCCCAGCGGCGTAGCGGTTCTCACCGGAAACCAAGTTGCCGACGGGTCAGATCCATTGGCCATGGCCTATGCAGGACACCAGTTTGGCAGTTGGAACCCACAGCTTGGCGATGGTCGCGCTTTGTTGTTGTGCGAGATCATCGGACAAGACGGCCTGCGCTATGACGTGCAACTGAAAGGCTCTGGCCCGACGCCGTTTTCACGGATGGGCGACGGTCGTGCCGGACTCGGCCCAGTGCTGCGCGAGTACATCGTCTCGGAAGCGATGGCGGCGCTGGGTGTGCCGACCACGCGCGCGCTCGCCGCGACCCTGACCGGCGAACCGGTCTATCGCGAAGACGGTCCGCTGCCGGGCGCGGTCCTGACGCGGGTCTCGCGGGCGCACATCCGCGTCGGGACTTTCCAGTTCTTCGCCGCGCGTGGTGACACGGACGCGGTTCGACATCTTGCCGACTACGTTATCGACCGCCTGTATCCTGAAGCCCGCGAGGCCACGAACCCATATGTCGCGCTGCTGGAAAGCGTGATCGCCGCACAGGCGAGCCTGGTCGCGCAATGGATGCATCTTGGATTCATCCACGGGGTGATGCACACCGACAACATGTCGATCGCGGGTGAGACCATCGATTACGGCCCCTGCGCTTTCATGGATATGTTTCACCCAGACAAGGTGTTCAGTTTCATCGACCAGATGGGGCGCTATCGGTATCGCAACCAACCCGGGATCGCACAATGGAACCTCGCGAACTTTGCGCAGTCTCTGCTGCCATTGTTCGACGCTGAAGAGTCGAAAGCCATCGAGACCGCCCAAACTGCTGTCGATGCTTTTACCGCCGCGTTCGAGCAGCACCACATGGTGGGATTTGCCCGAAAGATCGGTCTCTGTGACGCAACCGAGGCTGACGCGGAGTTGGTCGGCAACTTGCTTAAGGCAATGGCGCAAGGTGAGGCCGATTTCACACTGACGTTCCGGTCTCTTTCTGATGTGGCACACCCGGGTGTGGGTCCTGATCATGACGACCCAGTGCGATCTCGATTCTCTGATGGACATGCGTTCGACGCCTGGGCTGAAGCTTGGCGCGCGCGCCTCCGCGAGGACTCACGATCATTAGAAGACCGTAAGTCGGGCATGGATGCGGTGAATCCGGCGGTCATCCCACG
>JBHJIZ010000184.1:0-10061 GCA_050043005.1 Paracoccaceae bacterium | reverse complement strand
GGGCGACGCAGCAACACCGAGCTCGCTGCGCGGGGCGGTCTGTCAGCTTCGGGCTGCCTGCGCCGGGTTCAGGATCTGGAGCGACGCGGCATCATCCGCGGCTACCGCGCCGTGCTGGACCCGGTTCAAACCGGACGCGGGTTCATTGCCTATCTTGCCGTCGGGCGCTCGGATCACTCGAAGACGTCTCAGGAAGACTTCGAACGTGCCATGGCGCGCGCTCCCCAGGTTGTCGAGTGCCACAACATCACCGGGACCGTGGAATATCTGCTGCGGGTCGAGGTCGCGGATCTCGCCGCCTACAAGACCTTTCACACCGATATCGTCGGCCAGCTTGCTCAAGTCAGTTCGCTCACATCCTACATCGTGATGGGATCGCCCGTGAATCATCGGGGCTGAGGGATCCCGCAGCACGCCACGCCCGCCGCGGATGGCTTGCGCGCGGTCGCGATCAGGATTACACATTCAAGAATATGAAACTGTTTGGAGCCTGAACAATGCGCTGCGCTCTCGCCCTGTTGGCAATCCTCCTCGCCGCACCAGCACAGGCCGACTATTACATCGACGATCAGTATCCAGGCTCGGCGCTCTACCAGAAACCGGTCGAGGTCATACCCCACGTCTGGTCGGCTATCGGCGCGACCGCACCGCCGCGATACGAGAACTCGGGCCACAACAATAACCTGAGCTTCATCGTGACGCCCGAAGGGGTTGTCGTGGTCAACGCGGGCGCGGCCTATGTCTTGGCCGAGGCGTTGCACCACGAGATTAAGCGCATCACGGACCAACCGGTTGTCCTCGTGATCAACGAAAACGGTCAGGGCCACGCGATGCTGGGCAACACGTACTGGGCGGAACAAGGCGTGCCAATCCTCGCACATATCGATGCGGCAGAGGAATTCGAAGAACGCGGCTATGACATCCTGGACCGAATGAAGGTCTATAACCGGGACAAGGCCGCCAAGACCGAGGTGACGCTGCCGACGCTGACGTTCGAGGATCGTTATGACGCGAGCACCGGTGGCGTGACCATAGACGTCCTGTACCTGGGTCCGGCGCACTCGCCCGGCGATATCTCGGTCTGGCTGCCGGAGGAGAAGTTGGTGATCGCAGGCGATATGGCCTTTCACGAACGCATGCTGCCGATCTTCGACGATACCGACACCGCGGGCTGGCTCGAGACCTGGGACGACGAATTCGAAGCGCTCTCAGCGACTTACGTCATTCCCGGTCACGGGCATCCGACGAACATGGCGCAAGTCCGGCGCTATACGAAAGACTACCTCGTGCACCTGCGCAGCAAGATCCGCGAACACCTCGACAATGATGGCGGCCTGGAGGATGCCTATTACGTCGATCAATCCGCCTACTCCCACTTGCACACATTCGAGGAGCTTGCGACACGCAACGCAGGTCGGGTCTATGAGCAGATGGAGTTCGAATAACGCACCCTGCCTGCGCATAGATAGACAGCTATCAAGCAGTAGATAGGTCGCTCTGCGCCAGTTCGGACTGGACAATCCTTCGCAGCCGCAGCACCGTGGCGACGAGACGACCGAGGGCCCCCATGGAAGAATTCTTCCGCCAGCTGGCCGATGATGCGCCACGCTGGAACTTCATATGGATGTATGACGACCGTCAGCAGGGGAAGATCCTGTCGGGCCTGTGGATGACGGTGCAGCTCAGTCTGTTCTGTCTGGCATTCTCTGTCGCAATCGGTCTGATCGGTGCCTGGATGCAAGGTGCGCGGTCGGCAATCGTGCGCAGCATCGTCGCGGGCTATATCCAGTTTTTCCGCAACACGCCGCCGCTGGTGCAGCTGTTGTTCTTCTACTTCGCGTTGGGACAATTCACGCCAGTGGTCACCGGTGCCGATGGCTGGACAGTGGAGCCGATCATCTCGAATGTCGGCTGGGCGATCATCTCGCTGTCGTTCTTCGCGGGCGCGTTCAATGTCGAGATTTTCCGCGCGGGCATCGAAGCCGTGCCGGAAAGCACCCAGGAAGCCGCTGAATCTCTTGGGTTTTCCCGATTGCAGACGTACATCTACGTGGTGCTGCCGCTCGCCTTTCGGGTCTGTTTGCCCGCGCTGAACAACAATCTGGTGATCCTGGTCATGACCACATCGCAAGCCTATGCGATCGCGGTGCCCGAGCTTCTCTATCACTCGGTCAGCATCTGGAACGACTACCCCAGCGCCCAATACCCGACCATGCTGCTGGTCTTCGTGGCCTATATCGTGCTTGTCGCGATCCTGGTCTTCGGCATGGACCGCTGGGAGCGCGCGATGAAAATCCCAGGATACGGCACGTGAGCGCGAATGCAGCCGATCAGCGCCGTCCCGGCGGCGGCGGGGGCGGGTGGGTGGGAGCCGCAGTCGGGACGGCGCGGTCCCAGGCCAAGCGCATCGCCGGGGTCAACGCACCGTCGACCACCGATCTTCCGGTCCTGAAACCGTTCGACATCCCCGCGGTCACACCGGACGGCTACATATTTGTCCGCTGGGTCGCGAACCTGCCCTGGTGGACGCCGGTCGTGGTCATGCTGATGGCGGTGCTGTGGCCCGCGCTGGCTTATGCGCAATCGAACTACTCGACCGTGCAGGCCTTCGATGCCCTGTGGCGCTGGGCGCCGTTCCTGCTGTGGTCAGGGTTCTTCTTCAATGTGCTGATCTCGGTTCTGGCGATGGCAATCGGCACCGTCGCGGGCGCCGCTCTCGGCCTCGCCCAGATCTCGCCGACCCGCTGGGTGCGCAACACCGCCTGGTTCCTGACCCAGGCCTTCCGGAACTCACCATGGCTGGTGCTGCTTTTCATTGTGCTTCTGGCCTTTCCCTTCGAGATCGTGATCTTCGGCGTGATCATCCCGATCCCCGACTGGATGAAGGGTGTGATCGGCCTGTCGCTGCCAATCATGGCCAACATCTCCGAGGTCGTGCGCGGCGCGGTGCAATCCGTGCCGACCGCCCAGTGGGAGGCATCGGAAAGCCTCGCATTCACGCGCCGCCAGACGCTTTGGCAGATCATCCTGCCGCAATGCTTTAAGCGAATGCTGCCGCCCTGGATGAACTGGTACGCGATCCTGACGATGGCGACGCCGCTGTGCACGCTGCTGGGCATCGAGGAACTCATCACGCTGAGCCGCCAGGCCATGGAGGCCGAGGCCAACCATCCCGAACTGCTGGTGCCGTTCTACGGGTTCGCTCTGGTGCTGTTCTTCGCCTATTGTTATCCGATCGCCCGTTGGACGATCGCACTCGAACGCCGATATACAGTGAAGCTGTAGAGGAGGTGTGACGTTGAAAACCGACCCCGAACTGCTGCCGCCCGAGGCACCGGACCCCGAGGCGCATGATGTGACGCCGGGCATGATTTCCCGCAACCGCGTCTGGATCGAGCGTGCACGCCATATTGGCCGGGCAGCGATCCCGTTCACGCCGCCGCCAGTGCGGCTGGGGCTCGCCTGCGCAACTGTTGCGGCCGATGTGGTTCTCTTGGCCGATGATCTTCGGCGCCGCCGCGTCGAGGATGGCAAAGCCCATATGGAGGCCGGAGCGCTTGCCATGGAGGCGGTCGCGATCGCTGCGATGAGCCGCTTTGCCCCGGCGCGTCTGGCGGCCAACCTGGCCGGGATCGAGGCCGTGCGGCAGGCCTTCAAGAAAGCGGCGACGTGAAGCGGATGCCGAGGCAATTCGTCTGCGCCACCGCTAACACGTTCGTCGCGCAAGGATAGAGGTTCCCAAGAATGAAGATCGACGACGCTTATCTGGTGACCGATCGCGCCAGCCTGCGCTCGATCGTGCCCGAGGCCGGCCCCCGCGCCGCGGTGAAGGTGATCGACCACATCGACACGCATTGCGCACGGTTCATTGCAGCGTCGCCCTTTCTGGTGTTGGGCACGTACGGCCCCGACGGTCTGGTCGATCTTTCGCCGAAGGGCGACCCTGCAGGGTTCGTTGCGGTGCTGGATGACAAAACACTCGCGGTACCAGACCGATTTGGAAACGGTCGGCTCGACAGTTTTGAGAACCTGCTGGAGAACCCGGCCGTCAGCCTGATCTTCGTGATCCCCAGCCACAACGACACATTGCGGGTCGGCGGGCGGGGCCGTCTGACAACTCAACCGGACATCCTCCAGCGTCTCGCCGTTAAGGGCCGGGCGCCAAGTCTCGCACTGATCGTCACCGTCGAAGAAGCGTACCTGCACTGCGCCAAGTCGATGGTGCGCGCACAAATGTGGCACCCGAATGCCTGGCCCGATACCAGTGATGTTCCGACCATGGCCGAGGCAATGGTTACCCACGGCAAGCTGGTCGAGCAGGGCCTGGTTCAGGACACCGCGGAGATGCAGTCGATCATCGACAATGACCGCGAGAACCGTCTCTACTGACCCAGAGGATGGCCATGACCTGGACTCCGATGATGGATGCGGATCCGAGCAGCGTTTTGTGGCGTGGTACAGTTTTCCGATGCAAGGGAAAGTGGCCATACGAGTCCATGGTAGATTTCATGCTGATCGATTCATACGAAGCCAGGTCCGGATTCATCCTTATGGTTGCGACCGGCCGAAAGTCAGGCATCACTCTTCAAGCCTTGCCCGAGGCGTGTCGTGCCACGGGTAATCGTCGCGCTGTATTGATGGGTTGGCTGCAGCAAGAGTGGACGACATGGATCTACCCTGACTGCGCGCCTTTGGACGTCTACTTTGCCGAAAGTTACCCTGCGCCCGGAGCCATACCATGAATGCACCGACCCCGAGTTGGACGCCGGATCAGCCGATCATCTCACTGCGAGAGGTCCGCAAGTCCTTTGGCGCACTCGAAGTCCTAAAGGGCGTGACCTTCGACGTGATGAAGGGCGAGGTGATCTGCATCATCGGGCCGTCAGGCTCGGGCAAATCCACGCTGATCCGCTGCATAAACGCGCTGAACGACATACAGGCGGGCTCGATCACGGTCGAGGGGCAGGAGGTCCACGACCCCGATCTCGACAAGCTGGAATTGCGCAAGAAGGTCGGCATGGTCTTCCAGCAATACAATTTGTTCCCGCACAAGACGGCCCTGCAGAATGTCATGATGGCGCCGGTGTTGGTCCTGAAACAGGACAAGGCACAGGTCGAGGACCGCGCACGCAAGCTGATGGCCAAGGTCCGGCTGCAAGGCAAGGAAGACAGTTTTCCGGGCGAGCTGTCAGGCGGCCAACAGCAACGCGTCGCAATTGCGCGCAGCCTGGCAATGAACCCGGACGTGATGCTGTTCGACGAGGTTACGGCGGCTCTGGACCCGGAAACGGTCAAGGAAGTGCTCGTCACCATCCGCGAACTGGCCGAGGACGGGATGACCTGCATTCTGGTGACGCATGAGATGGGCTTTGCCCGCGAAGTCGCCGACCACATCTATTTCACCGACCGGGGCGTGATCGTCGAGCATGGCCCGCCAGCGACGTTTTTCACCGAAGCATCCGACCCGCGTACGCGCGAATTTCTCAGCCAGATCCTCTAGGAAAGTACCGCAAAAAAGGGTGCCGCCCTCCAGGGAGAAAAGAGCGGCACCGATCCGCCAACACGGCGTTTCCTCACGATGCCACAGGCAGGCGAGTCGCACGCAAGAAGTTGTCTCATCCTCGAACATGGATGTGATTTATCCGCGTCAGCCTGTTGCCTCATGGGCACAGACCTTCGGCGGCTTGACCCTCAAACGGCCTCACCGGAAAGTCGGCGGATGATTGGCCTGCACACGTTTCTTTCCAGCATCTTCGGCGCGCTCGCGATCCTGATTGCCATGCAGGCAGACGCACAGATTCTGTCGCCCGAGGATCTGGCAGCGAAGATCGAGCCGCCCTACAAGCTGGGCGAAAAGCTGACAGAAACGGGCGTCTGGTCGATCCGCGATCTCTCGGGCGATGCGGCAGGTTACGTGTTCGAAACCGGGCCGCTTGCCCCCCTGCCCGGCTTTTCCGGTGCGCCGATCCACGTCCTGGTCACGCTGCAATCGAACGGGCGCCTCCTGCGGGCTGAGTTGCTCGAGCACAACGAGCCGGTGTTCGTCTCGGGTCTGGGCGAGGCGCCGTTCCATGCGTTCATGCGCCAGTATCGCGGGCTGTCGATCTTCGACTCGATCACGGTCGGGGTGCCGTATGGCGCGGGCGATCGCGCGGCCTCGGGCCATGTCTATCTGGACGGCGTGACCAAGGCCACGGCTTCGGTGCGCATTGCCCACGAATCTATCCTGGCCGCGGCACTCGACGTGGCGCGCAGTCAGATGCAGGGCCTTGCCGCCGGTCCTGCGCCGGACCCGGTGCAGGATGGCGATGCGATCCCGTGGGACGATCTGGTCGCGCGCGGGCTGGCGCAGCGGCGCCTGATCCTGAACCGCGAGGTGCAGGCATCCTTTGCCGGGACGTTGTGGGAAGACGATGACATCGAGGCGGCCGAGGATCCCGATGGCGTGTTCCTGGACCTCTGGATCATCGATGTCGGCCCCCGCGCCATCGCGGCTGGCGTGCTGGACGCCGAGACCATGGCCGAGCGCGATCAGTTCATGTCTATCGCCACCAAGGACGAGCCGATCCTGCTTCTGGCCAACGGGCGGCATGGTCTGGTGTCGGAGGCGTTCGTCCGCAACACGGCACCCGATCTGATCTCGGCCACCAAGGATGGGTTGCCGGTGGCGCTGCGCGATGCGGATTTCGAGATCGCCCTGACGACCGGCGTGCCGGAGTTCGACCATATGCTGATGCTGCGCACCGACCGGCGGCTGGGCTTCGACCCGACGCGGCCCTGGGAGCTGAGCATCCGTGCAGTGCGCACCCACGGCATCTTCCATCCCGAGATCGGGACACGCGATTTCGCGGTGACGCTGAGCACCGACGCCGCGTTCTTCAACCGGCCCGAAGTGCGGGCGCCCCTGCCGGTCTGGGCTGAAAGCCTGCTCGCGCGGATCTGGGATCTGGCCGTACTGGGGCTTGGACTGGCTTTGCTGGTTCTCGTGCTCGCGCGCGCGTTGACACGCTTCGCATCGATGCCCGGCTTCCGGCCTGTCCGGCTGGTCTTTCTGGCTGCCATGGTCGTGTTCGTCGGCTGGTGGGGCCAGGGTCAGCTTTCGATCGTCACGGTGACCGGCGTCCTGCGCACCGCGGTGGACGGCGGCAGTTTCGCCTTCCTGCTCTACGATCCGTTCAGCCTGGTGATCTGGGGAGTGGCGTTGGCGGCTCTGGTGGTCTGGGGGCGTGGCTTGTTCTGCGGTTGGCTGTGTCCGTATGGCGCCCTGCAGGAACTCTCCCATGCCCTCGGCAGGGCACTCCGCCTGCCTGAAATCCGGGTGCGGGACCACTGGGATCGTAGGCTGAAGTGGGTGAAGTACGGCGTCTTGGGCGCACTGATCGGTGCTGCGATCTTGGCACCTGCCGCGAATGACGCGTTGGCCGAGGTGGAACCGTTCTAGACGGCCAGCACAACGGGCTTCGACCGCGAATGGGGTTATGTGCTGTATGCCGCGTTCTGGCTTGTGCTGGGCCTGGTCGTCTTCAAGGCGTTCTGCCGGTATCTGTGCCCGCTGGGCGCGTTTCTCGCCATTGGCGGTCTGGTGCGGCGCTGGGACTGGATCCCGCGCCGCGCCGAATGCGGCACGCCCTGCCAGCTTTGCAAGGTGCGTTGCAGCTATAAGGCCATCGAACGAGACGGGCGGATCCGCTACGATGAGTGTTTCCAGTGCCTCGACTGCGTGACGATCCACGAGGATGCGCGGACCTGCGTACCACTGGTGCTCGCCGCGAAGCGGGGAACAGCAGCATGAGGGTCGACAGGCGGCGCTTTCTTGCGATCTCGGTGGCGTCTCTGGCAGGGACCGGAGCCGACGCGGCAATAACGGCCCTGAACCGCCTGCAATTTCGCGCCCTCGGGGCGGAGTGCGAGGTTTCATTGCCCGGTGATCCGGATCGCGCCGAGCGCGCCGTGGCCGAGGTCGCACTCGCCATCGACCGGATCGAGCAGAGTTTCAGTATCTGGAGATCCGCGTCCGAGCTTTCGCGACTGAACAGGGCGGGGACGTTTTCCGGCGCAAGCCCAGGATTCCTGCGGGGATGGTACCAGGCGCTGGAGCTTTCACGCCGGACCGGGGGCAGCTTTGACGTCACGGTGCAGCCGTTATGGGAGGTGGCAGCCCGGGGTTCAGAGGCAGAGCCTGTGATCGGTTGGCAGCGCGTTCGGATCGATGAGGACACTATTCAGTTCGACAAAGGGATGCGCGCGACCTTCAACGGCATCGCGCAGGGGATCGCGGCGGATGACGCCATTGCCGTACTGGAAGCCCGGGGCTACCGGGATGTCCTCGTCAATCTTGGTGAGTATCAAGCGCGCGGCCTCCATCCCGATGGGCGCTCCTGGAGGGTCGGCGTCGAAAACCCTATCACAGGCGAGATTGCCGCTGTTATGGCGCCGGAACCGGGCTTTGGCGCGATCGCGACATCCGAGCCGCAAGGCACGACGATCCGAGGGCGGCCACACATCTTCGATCCGCTGGACCGGCCAGGTCCGCGTTGGGCTAGCGTCACCGTTCGTGCGGCAACCGCGGCCTGGGCCGATGGTGTCTCCACCGCCATCGCGGCATCACCAATCGGAATGGCTCAACAACTCCTCGAGGCCACCGGTGTTCGGGAGGCTATTCTGATCGATCTCAGCGGCAACATCCGGCACTGGCACGCCTGATCAGCGGTTCAGCAGCGGCAGGATTTCGGTCTCGATATCCGGGAACAAGTGGCTGACAGAGCGCTGGAATTCCTGCGGTTGCGCGCCCAGACTCGCGAACCGGTCCGGCAAAGGTGTGCTCATGATCTCGACCATGTCGAGCCCGGTTTCGGCACCCGCGCGCAGTGTCGCGTCGAGCCAGTCAAGATAGGCGCGCGTCTGTCGCAAGGACTCTCCGGTGCGATCCAATGGGCCGTGGCCGGGCACGATTGCGCTGGGCTGCAAAGCCTCGAGCGTAGCCAGGGACTGCCGCCAGCGTGGCAGGTCTGCGTCCGGCGTCGTCGCGGCGCGATCCAGAAACGCAAGGTCACCAGCGATCAGGAGGCCGGTTTCCACATCGACAATCGCAAGATCCGCTTCGGTGTGCCCGCCCAGCGGCAGTGCCCGCAGCGCACGCCCACCGATCGAGAAGTCACCGCCCGCCAGGACCTTGTTCGGCGGGATCACCTCGGACCCGCGCATCCAGTCGCCGAGAATGCGATACATCGCATCCGAGTAGCCATCGCCGTGGCTGCGAGCGAATTTTCCCGTCTCGGCCAGGGCACGGAGCTCAACATCCGAGAAGGCAAGATTTCCGAAGAAGTTGTCTGGATGATGATGCGTGAGGATAATACCTGAGATCCCGCGGCCAGTGGTCTGCAACGCGACCTGGCGCAGGCTCTCGCCATAGCGCAGCGAGGGTCCGGTATCGATGACGACGAGGCCGGTCTCGGTCTCGAGCAGGACGATGTTGACGATGGCGCCGCCGTTCTCCATCGAGAAGTAGTCACGCGAGCCTTCGACCATCCAGATCCCGGGTGCTACGGAAACCGGTGCCAGATCATAGGCAAGGCGCCCGCGCGGCAGTGCGGGGCTCGCGACCGAAGCCCCGATCGCCGAAAGTGCAGTCCGGCGCGTAATCCGCATGATGGTTCTTTCCTTTTACCGTGCTCGGTTTCGTTGCGCGGCAGGGCGCGTCCTTCGGACGGCGCCTGCCTTCCAATCCGGCCCGCCACCACCCCCACCGCCGCCAACGCGCTGCGCGCCCGCCACCGGGTCAGCCAGGGGCCAGCGGGCGCGGGCGGCCATGGCCAACGTGTCCGCTTGGGTGCCGACGATATTGCGCTGAAACCGCTCCAACCCCGCTTGCGCAATCATGGCGCCATTATCCGTACAAAATTTCGGCGGCGGAACGATCATCGTCCAGCCTTCCTTTTGACACAGCGACCCTAGCGCGGATTTGATGGTGCAATTGGCGGCACCCCCGCCGGCAACAACCAGGCGGTACCCGTTTTTTAGATCCGGATGGCGCGCGAAACACAGGGCCATGGCCCGGGCTG
>JBHJIZ010000183.1:0-22338 GCA_050043005.1 Paracoccaceae bacterium | reverse complement strand
AGCATCACGATGCCGCCCGCGATCCGCGCCCGCGCATGGAAAACTCCCGCTTCTTCCTCAAGGATCATGCGCGTCTCGGCACCCAGCGCTTCACCATAGAATTCCAACGCAGCCCTGGCGTCCGTGACGGTCAGGTATGGCACGATCGCTGGAAGCACAGGGTCCTCCGGATCAGAGATCCATCAAAAGGCGGCGCGGGTCCTCGAGTGCCTCTTTCACACGCACCTGGAATGTGACCGCTTCCTTGCCGTCGATGATCCGGTGATCATAGCTCAGCGCCAGGTACATCATGGGCCGCGCGACGATCTCGCCACCAACGACCATGGGGCGCTGCTGGATCTTGTGCATTCCCAGAATGCCGGACTGCGGCGGGTTCAGGATCGGCGCGGACATCAGCGAGCCATAGACACCACCGTTCGAGATGGTGAACGTGCCGCCCTGCATGTCGGCCATGCTCAGCTTGCCGTCGCGCGCCTTCTCGCCCAATCCTGTGATGGTCTTCTCGATGTCGGCAAAGCCCATCTGATCGGCGTCGCGAACAACCGGCACGACCAGCCCCGTCGGCGTCCCGACGGCCACGCCCATGTTGACGAAATGCTTGTAGACCAGTTCGTTCCCGTCGATCTCGGCATTCACTGCGGGAACCTCCTGCAACGCATGGCAGCAGGCCTTCACGAAGAACGACATGAAGCCGAGCTTCACGCCGTGCTTCTTCAGGAACAGATCCTTGTACTCGTTCCGCAAGTCCATGACGCTGGTCATGTCCACCTCGTTGAAGGTGGTCAGCATGGCAGCGGTGTTCTGAGCTTCCTTCAGGCGGCGCGCGATGGTCTGGCGCAGGCGCGTCATCTTCACCCGCTTCTCGCGTGCACCGTCTGATGCGGGTGCCGCCACGCCCGGAGCCGCCGGAGCGGGCGCCGCCGGGGCCGAAGCAGCCTTTGCGACGTCTTCCTTCATGATGCGCCCATCGCGGCCACTGCCAGCAACCTGATCGGGCGACAACCCGGCCTCGGCCATTGCCTTCTTCGCAGACGGTGCGTGTTCGATGTCCTTCGGCCCAGAAGCCGCTGGCGCAGGTGCCGCTGCGGCAGCAGGCTCGGCGGCCGCTGCGGCCGGCGCCGCCGCAACCGCGCCAGCCCCTTCCTCGATCGTTGCGAGCAAGGCGTTGACCTCGACCGTGTCGCCTTCCTTGGCAACGTGCTCGGTCAGCACGCCCGCCACGGGCGCCGGCACTTCGATCGCGACCTTGTCGGTCTCGAGCTCGCACAGCATCTCGTCTGCAGCCACGGCTTCGCCCGGCTGCTTGAACCAGCTGCCTACCGTCGCTTCGGTCACCGATTCGCCCAGCGTCGGGACCCGAACCTCTATTGTCATTATCTGTCCCTCTTATTCGCCGAGCCCGAGCGCGTCGCGCACCAGCTTGGTCTGCTCGGCCTTGTGTTGTGATGCGAGCCCCGTCGCCGGTGAAGCCGAAGCAGCGCGCCCGGCATATTCGGCCCGGCCCCCCGCCGGACGCGTGCGGCTGAGAACCCACTCGATGTTCGGTTCGACAAAGAACCATGCACCCTGGTTCTTGGGCTCTTCCTGGCACCAGACGACCTCGGCACCGGCGAACCGGGCAAGCTCTCGGGTCAGGCTGAGCGCCGGGAACGGATAGAACTGTTCCAGCCGCATAAGATAGACATCGTCCAATCCAGCTTCATCGCGCGCATCCAGAAGATCGAAATAGACCTTGCCAGAGCACAGCACGACGCGCTTGATCTCGGCATCGGGCTTGAGCTGGGTTTCCGAATTGCCCTGCTCGGCATCGTCCCAGAGGACACGGTGGAACGAAGACCCCTCGGCCAGTTCCTCCATGGTCGAGACACACCGCTTGTGCCGCAGCAGCGACTTCGGCGTGAACAGAATAAGCGGTTTGCGGAAGCTCCGGTGCAACTGACGGCGCAGGATGTGGAAGTAGTTCGCAGGCGTCGAGCAGTTGGCGACGATCCAGTTATCCTCGGCCGAAAGCTGCAGGTAACGCTCGATCCGCGCCGACGAATGCTCGGGCCCCTGGCCTTCGTATCCGTGCGGCAACAGCATAACCAGCCCGGACATGCGCAGCCACTTGCGCTCGCCCGAACAGATGAACTGATCGATCATGATCTGCGCACCGTTGGCAAAGTCGCCAAACTGTGCCTCCCACAGCACCAGCGCGTTCGGTTCGCTCAGCGAGAACCCGTACTCATAGCCCAGGACCGCGTATTCCGAGAGCATCGAGTCGATCACCTCGAAACTCGCTTGACCCTCGCGGATGTGGTTGAGCGGATAATACCGCGTTTCCGTGTTCTGATCGGTGATGCCGGAATGGCGTTGGCTGAACGTGCCGCGTGTGCAGTCCTGTCCCGACAAGCGGACCTTGTACCCCTCGAGCTGCAGTGACCCGAACGCCATTGCCTCCGCCGTCGCCCAGTCGATCCCCTGACCGGTCTCGATCATCTCGCGCTTCGTCTCGAGCAGGCGCGAAATCGTGCGGTGCGGTGTGAAATCCTCCGGCAATTTGGTCAACGCCGAGCCGACTTCACGCAGCGTATCCAACGGCACGGCGGTCTGACCGCGCTGATACTCGCCCTCACCGGTCGCGAGGCCCGACCAGCGGCCATCCAGCCAATCGGCCTTGTTGGGCCGATATTCTTTCCCGGCCTCGAACTCGTCGTTCAGGAACGACTGGAACTGGGCTTTCGTGTCCTCCAGCGCAGCGTCGGTCATCAGGCCGTCGCTGACCAGACGGTCGCCATAGATCTGCACGGTCGTCTTGTGCTTCTTGATCGCCTTGTACATCAGGGGCTGGGTGAACATCGGTTCATCGCCCTCGTTGTGCCCAAAGCGGCGATAGCAGAAGATGTCGATCACCACATCGCGCTGGAACTTCTGCCGGAACTCGGTCGCGACCTTCGCCGCATGCACCACGTCCTCGGGATCGTCGCCGTTCACGTGGAAGATCGGGCAATCGACCATCTTCGCGATGTCGGTCGGGTATGGGCTAGAACGGCTGTGGTGCGGCGCCGTGGTAAAGCCGATCTGGTTGTTCACGATGATGTGGATCGTACCGCCGGTCTTGTGACCCTTCAGCATCGACAGACCAAAGCCTTCCGCGATGACGCCCTGTCCCGCAAAAGCTGCATCACCGTGCAAAAGAAGCGGGATCACGCCCGTCCGTTCGTCACCATACTGCGCCTGCTTCGCGCGCACCTTGCCGAGGACGACCGGATTGACCGCCTCCAGGTGACTTGGGTTCGCGGTCAGGGACAGGTGCACCTCATTGCCATCGAAGGTCCGGTCCGACGACGCGCCCAGGTGGTATTTCACATCGCCGGAACCATCGACGTCTTCGGGCTTGAAGCTGCCACCCTGGAACTCATTGAAGATCGCCCGGAACGGCTTCTCCATGACGTTCGCCAGGATGTTCAGCCGACCCCGGTGCGGCATGCCGATGATGACTTCTTTCGCACCCAGAGCACCGCCGCGCTTGATGATCTGTTCGATCGCCGGGATCACGCTTTCGCCGCCGTCCAGACCGAACCGCTTCGTCCCCATGTACTTGACGCCGAGGAACTTCTCGAACCCCTCGGTCTCGATCAGCTTCTGCAGGATCGCCTTGCGTCCCTCAGGCGTGAAGCTGATCTCCTTGCCCAGACCCTCGATGCGCTGTTGCAGCCAGCTCTTCGGCTCGGGGTCCTGAAGATGCATGAACTGAAGCGCAAAGTTGCCCTGATACGTCCGCTTCAGGATCGCCTCGATCTCGCGCAGCGTCGCCGTCTCGAGCCCAAGCACCTTGTCGATGAAGATCGGCCGATCCATGTCGGCCTCGGAGAAGCCGAAGAACTTCGGGTCGAATTCCGGGTGTTTCACCCCGCCCTGCAAGCCCAGCGGGTCGAGATTGGCGCCCAGGTGACCGCGCGACCGGAACGACCGGATGTACATGATCGCCCGGATCGAATCGAGCACCGCGTTGCGGATCGACGCCTCATCGGGAGCCGCCGCCGCGGCGCCGTTTGCACCGTTGGCCTTCTTCGCCCGGATCTTCTTTTCAAGCGTCGCGGCATCGGGAAACGCATCCCAGTTGCCATCCAGCGCCGCCGTGTTCTCGTCCGATGGCCCAGGTGGCCAGTCAGCCCGTGCCCACGGTGCCCCCTCGGCCTCGGACACAACCTGGTCGGGCGCCTCGCCCAACGACGCGAAATACTGCGCCCAACTCGGGTCGACCGAGTTTGGATCCTTCACATAGGCTGCATGAAGTTGTTCGACGTATTCGGCGTTGTGCCCCTGCAAGAAGCTGGAGGCATGAAACTGCTCGTTCGAGCTGACTTCTGTCATATGTCCAAGGGGTCGCTTGCGGCGGCCCTTCCCCTTGTGTTTGGCACCACGTGAACGATGCCGTTGCGACTCGTGCCGACCGGAACCGGACGGCGCGCATCATTCATTCAATCAAGGCGTTAAGCAAGCCTTGACCGGCGTCCCAAACAACGAGCCGGCGTGCATGTGCCACACCGCCGCGCCCTGCTTACCCGATGGCCTTGAGGATCGACTCGCCCAGATGGGCCGGGCTGTCGGCGACCACGATCCCGGCGGACTTCATGGCATCGATCTTGTCCTCGGCACCGCCCTTGCCGCCCGAGATGATCGCGCCCGCATGGCCCATGCGCCGTCCCGGAGGTGCCGTGCGCCCGGCAATGAAGCCTGCCATCGGTTTCGAACGGCCCTTAGCGGCCTCGTCCTTGATGAATTCGGCGGCGTCCTCCTCAGCCGAGCCGCCGATCTCGCCAATCATGATGATCGATGTCGTCTCGTCATCGCCCAGGAACAATTCCAGCGCATCGATGAACTCGGTGCCCTTGATCGGGTCGCCACCGATTCCGATGCAGGTCGACTGGCCAAGACCCGCCGCCGTGGTCTGGCCGACGGCCTCATAGGTCAAGGTCCCTGACCGCGAGACGATGCCGACATTGCCGCGACGGTGAATGTGGCCCGGCATGATGCCGATCTTGCAGGCATCAGGCGTTATCACGCCCGGGCAGTTCGGTCCGATCAGGCGGGTCTTGGACCCGTCGAGCATCCGCTTGACCCGCATCATGTCCATCACCGGAATACCTTCGGTGATGCAGCAGACCAGCGGGATCTCGGCGTCGATCGCCTCCATGATCGCATCCGCGGCGAACGGCGGCGGGACATAAATCGCCGAGGCATTCGCACCGGTCTTGGCCATCGCCTCGTGCACCGAGTCGAAAACCGGCAGGCCGATATGCTCGGTCCCGCCTTTGCCCGGGGTCACGCCGCCGACCATCTGGGTTCCGTAGGCGATCGCCTGCTCGGAGTGGAAGGTGCCCTGCGAGCCTGTCAGGCCCTGGCAGATCACCTTGGTGTTTTCATCGACCAGAACAGCCATCTCAGGCGCCCCCTTTGACTGCTTTGACAATTTTCTCGGCTGCGTCCGCCAGATTGTCGCCAGCGATCACGTCGACATCCGAGTCGTTGATGATCTGCTTGCCCAGTTCTACGTTCGTGCCTTCCAGGCGCACAACCAGCGGCACCTGCAGACCAACTTCCTTGACCGCGGCGATCACGCCCTCGGCGATCACATCGCAGCGCATGATGCCACCGAAGATGTTGACCAGAATGCCCTTCACCTGCGGGTCCGAGGTGATGATCTTGAACGCCTCTGTCACCTTCTCTTTCGTGGCGCCGCCGCCGACATCCAGGAAGTTGGCGGGCTCGGAACCATAGAGCTTGATGATGTCCATCGTCGCCATGGCCAGACCCGCGCCATTGACCATGCAGCCGATCTCACCATCCAGCGCGATGTAGTTCAGATCGTGCTTCGAGGCTTCCAGTTCCTTCGGATCTTCCTCGGTCTCGTCACGCAGAGCGACCAGATCCGGGTGCCGGTAGAGCGCGTTCGAGTCGAAGTTCATCTTCGCGTCGAGGCAAACGATATCGCCCGCCTCGGTCAGGATCAGCGGGTTGATTTCGAGCAGGCTCGCGTCCTTCTCGGTGAACATCTTGTATAGCGTGCCGGTCAGTTTGTTCGCTTGTTTGGCGGCGTTGCCGCTCAGGCCCAACGCCTTGGCAACCTTGCGGCCGTGGTAGGGCTGCACGCCGGTCGCGGGATCAACCGAGAACGTCAGGATCTTCTCCGGTGTTTCCTCGGCGACTTCCTCGATGTCCATCCCGCCTTCTGTCGAGACGATGAACGACACCTGCGATGTCTCGCGGTCAACCAGCAGAGCCAGATAGAACTCGTTCGCGATGGCCGCGCCATCCTCGATGTAGATCCGGCCGACCTGCTTGCCTGCGTCGCCCGTCTGCTTGGTGACCAGCGTCTTGCCGAGCATTTGCTGCGTGAACTGAACGGCTTCCTCGGGATCCTTGGTGACGCGCACGCCGCCCTTCTCGCCCGCGTCAGCCTCCTTGAAAGTACCCTTGCCGCGACCGCCCGCGTGGATCTGCGCCTTGACCACCCAGACCGGCCCACCCAGGTCATCCACAGCCTCGCGCGCATGGTCGGCCTGTAGCACGGCGTGCCCCTTCGAGACCGGCGCACCATAACTGCGCAGCAATTCCTTGGCCTGATATTCATGGATGTTCATGAGATCGCGCCCTCCTCGAGGCTGGGCCGGACGGCCCCATCGATGGTTCACTCGCGATCAATAGTAAACACGCCGCTTCTGATCGCGAATTCGACAGCCGTGTACCCTTGGCCCGTCTTGACTTCAACTGCCGCTGTTCTAGGCGCCCTGCGGCCCGCCGACACAGCCTCAACACAGGACATCGCATTCCCGCGTGCACAGACCATTAAGAACGGGGCCATCAAAAAAGGGGCCACCAACGGTGACCCCTGTGTTAGCTCAGCGTTCCGTTCGGCTCAGACCAGCGTCGAGTCGATCCCCTTGCAGGCCTCGACCAGGCCCGACACCGCGTCGATCGACTTCTGCAGCATCGCCTGTTCGGCCTTGTCGAGTTCGATCTCGACGATCTTCTCGATCCCGACCTCGCCGATGATGCACGGCACGCCCAGATACATCCCGTCCAGACCATAGGCACCGTCGACAAAAGCCGCACACGGCAGAAGACGCCGCTGATCCTTGAGATACGATTCCGCCATGGTGATTGCCGAGGCCGCGGGCGCATAGAACGCCGAGCCGGTCTTCAGAAGGCCAACGATCTCGGCACCGCCGTCGCGCGTGCGCTGAACGATGGCATCCATCGTCTCCTGCGTGGTCCAGCCCATCTTCACCAGATCGGGCAGCGGAATGCCCGCAACCGTCGAATAGCGCGTCAGCGGCACCATCGTGTCGCCGTGTCCACCCAGCACAAATGCCGTCACATCCTTGACCGAGACATCGAACTCTTCGGCCAGGAAATGCCGGAACCGCGCCGAATCGAGCACGCCCGCCATGCCGACAACCTTCTCCTTCGGCAGGCCCGAGAATTGCTGCAACGCCCAGACCATCGCATCCAGCGGGTTGGTGATGCAGATCACGAAGGCGTTCGGCGCGTGTTCCTTGATCCCGTCGCCGACTGCCTTCATCACTTTGAGATTGATGCCCAGCAGATCGTCGCGGCTCATGCCCGGCTTGCGTGGCACACCGGCGGTTACGATGATGACGTCCGAACCCGCGATGTCAGCGTAATCCTGCGTGCCCTTCAACTTGGCGTCGAACCCGTCGACCGGAGCACTCTCCGCGATATCGAGCGACTTGCCCTGGGGAATCCCTTCGACGATGTCGAACAGGACGACATCGCCCAGTTCCTTCAGACCCACCAGGTGGGCCAGAGTCCCGCCGATCTGACCGGCGCCGATCAGCGCGATCTTGCTTCTGGGCATGACAGTCTCCTTGCTGGTTGTCCTCGGCGGCTGCGATGGCGTCGGGACGCACAGGGAGCCGCGGTCGGCGCGCTGACTGCCCCATCTGGTCCCGATTGGCAAGGGCGCGCGGCGATTCGGAGCAATCGACGACGAGAGCTGACGGTGCACAGGCCCGATCCGATCCCGGCTTGAAGCGAATTGTGACTAACAAAATTTCCAAGGGGCGCGAGAAAATTCGCCATAATTGCGCAGCCAGATCGAATCGTAATTGACTTACCAAGCGTCAGATGTGCTTCCTGATTCGGGCAATACACAGAACGGTCACAGTTCAGACCTGGGGGAGAAAATGCTCAGACCGATTGCCGTTAAGGTGCGAGCCGGGAAGAATCACGGCTCAACCTGCGGTACGGCTCTGTAAAAAAATCCACGACGAGAATTCCGGGCAGTCACCCGGAACGCATCACAAACAAGACTTGCGGGGGAGGACCCGCTGCAGGAGGAACCAACCATGAAAATGCGCATTCTTTGCGTGCTTGCGGCCGGAGTCGCCGCCGCTGCAGTCACATCAGGAACTGCACATGCAGGCGCTTTCGCGCTCAAGGAGAGATCCGCAAAAGCGCAAGGCCTCTCGTTCGCAGGTGCGACGGCAGGCTCTGGCGGCTTGCAATCGATGGGCTTCAACCCGGCCGCCATCGGCCTTGTCGAGGATGTCGAAATCTCGGGCGGCCTCTCGTTGATCCAGCCGATCGCGGACGGCGGCGTGAACACAACTGGCGAGAGTGTCGACGCAGACCGGTTCGCAGGTCTGCCAAACGGCTATGTCGGGTACCGGTTCGATCCCGAATTCCTCGTCGGATTGTCGATGTACAATCCGTTCGGGCTGATCACTAGTTACGAACCCGGCAGCGCCGTCGCGGCGGACGCCTTGACGTCGAAGCTGCAAACCATCGTCATTGCGCCGACCTTCGCCTATCAGCCGGATCCCAGCCTGACCTTGGCCGTGTCGGGGAATATCATCTACGCGAACGCCCGGCTCACGTCTTCGCTGCTGAATCTGGAAGGCGACCGGATCGATGCAGGTTTCTCCGCCGGCGCGCTTTGGAAGCCTTTCGCCGGTACGCAGATCGGCATTGCCTATGACAACGGATATGACCTCACCCTGATCGGTGACGGAACGTTTTCTGCCACGGGTGCAAACGCGGTCGCTGCGCAGGCTGGCAACGCGGCCCTTGCGGGCCTTGCAGGCGTGCCGCTGACGGTCGAAGCGAACGCCGCACTGCCCAGAACGATTTCCGCCGGGATCATCCAATCCCTGACGGATGACATTCGATTGATGGGCGAGGTGCAATGGCAGCAGTGGTCGGTGTTCGACGAGATCGAGACGACCTTCTCGGATATCCCCGGGCTGACCGTGTCGGACGAACAAAACTACGACGACGCCTTCTTCCTGGCTGTTGGCGGCGAATACGACGCAACCCAGGCCCTGACGCTCAGGCTTGGCGCCGCGTACGACCAGACGCCGACGAACGATGACTTTCTCGCCGGCCAGATCAACTCGACCAACGCGACGAACCGAACGGCACGTGTCCCGGACGAGGATCGCATCTGGCTCTCGGTCGGGGGCACCTACGACGTGAACGATCACATGTCGTTGGACCTGGGATACTCGTATCTCTTCGCGCTGGATGATCCTGTCGTGGGACTGCGCAATGCAGCACCCGGCACGCAGGTCACCTATGATGGGGGTGCGCACATCTTCTCGATCGGCGGATCGATGAAGTTCTGATCCATATGCGAGCCGCTGCCAAAGCGGCTCGCAGATAACCCCGGCAATGAGGGCCGGGCGGGACGATATCAGGCGTCCGTCCGCGAATGCCCGCGAAACTCAGGTTTCACCGACATCGCTATCCCGCTCAGGCCGTCCCGCTCAGGCCGTCCCGCTCAAGTCGGTGTCTCGACCTCGGCGATGTCTTCAATCTCGAACGCTTCGCCTGCCGCCATCAGGCAGCTCTTGCCGCGCGCATCCGTCACCAGAATGGTCCAGCTGCCAGTGCTCGCCGAGGCATAGACTTCGACGACGCCGCGCCCTTGCTGAAGACCGAGCGAACGGCGCGTTTCACCATACTTCTTTTCAAGCTGTGCGATGATGTCGCCACGCGCACCACACACCGTTTGTGCCTGTGCCGTCGTTGAAAACGCTACACACACGGGATCCAGCGCGAGTGCGGCGTATTTGGCGAATAGTCCAGTCATAGTAACCTTTCCGGGCGCTCGGCCGCATTTTCAGAACGGAGAGGTAGAAACCGCCCTGCCCTTAACGGCAGAGAAACCTCTCCATGTTAAAGCGCGTCGCGTTCCCGATCCGTTAGGTTACCTCCCGCTTCGACGGGTTTGCGATTCGTGCCGATCAGTATTCCGAATCAGGGTTAAGAACATGTGAGTCGCGATCGTGCGCTCGGTGTTGCGCCGCTAGCCCTTGGGCACCGAAGGCACCCACAGGTACCCTTCGGCGTCCACCAGATAGGCCTCGCGCAGTCCGTGCGGTTTGTCCGCGGGCCCGGCGAGAACGATGTCGTCGCGCATCTCGGCACGTGCCGTCGCGGCATCCGGATCGCAGCCGTAAAGCCTGATCTCCAGCCCGGCGCCACGCCCCTCTGCACCTTCGGCGATCCCTTTCAACGGATGCGAGCGATAGGTCCGGTCATGATGCAGCATCCAGGTCGAACCGAAGGCCGAGACGATTGCAAAATCCCGGTCCCAATAGGCACCCTCTGCCCCCAACACCTCGACCTGAAACCGCAAAGACGCCTCGACATCCGTGACCAGCAGGTTGATCCCGATCCCCGGCCCCAACGCCCGGCCGAACATGTCGGCATCCGGCCGCCCCGCGCCTTCCTCCGGCAATTTGCCCTCTGACATTCGACCCTCCCTGACGTCGCGGTGCTGCGCCCGAGCCGCGCATTGCGGTCGAGGTTAACCTTGCATTAGGGTCCGGCCAATTCCGAAAGGCAGGCCTCATGACCGACCACACCGCGCGCCCGCGCCGATCCGCTCTCTACATGCCGGGCTCAAAGCCGCGTGCTCTGGACAAGGCACGGTCGCTGGCCGCCGACGCGTTGATCCTAGACCTGGAAGACGCCGTCGTGCCTGCCGAAAAACCGGCTGCACGCGACACGGTCACCGCCGCGCTGGCGCAGGGCGGTTATGGCGGACGCGAACTGATCGTGCGGATCAATGGTCTCGATACACCCTGGGGGTCCGACGATCTGATCGCCGCCGCCAGATCGGGCGCCGATGTCGTTCTGATCCCCAAGGTAGAGAGTGCAGAGACGATCCACGACGTCAGCGCCCGTCTGGACGCCGCAGGCGCCCGAAGCGATATGGCCATCTGGGCGATGATGGAGACGCCACGCGGGATGCTGAACGCCGCCGGGATCGCAGAGGCTTCACCGCGGCTCGCCTGTCTGGTGATGGGGACCAATGACCTGGTCAAGGAGCTGGACGCGCAGCACACCGAAACACGGCTGCCGGTGATCACGGCCCTCGGTCTCTGCATGTTGGCCGCGCGCGCAAACGGCCAAGCGATTCTCGACGGGGTCTACAACGCTTACAAGGACGACGAGGGACTGCGCGACTCGTGCACACAGGGCCGCGAATTTGGCTTTGACGGTAAAACGCTGATCAACCCGGCGCAGCTTGCCGTCACGAACGAGGTCTTCGGACCCGACGCCGATGAGATCGCGCTGGCAGAGCGCTACTTGGCTGCATTCGCCGAGGCCGAGGCCGGTGGCCAGGGCGTTGCGGTCGTGGATGGCCGCATCGTCGAAAACCTGCATGTCGAGACCGCGCGCAAACTGCTCGCGCGCGCCGACGCCATCAAAGCCCTCGCGGCTGACCAACCATTGGAGCAAAGCGCATGACCCTGCTGATCCTCGGACTGATCCTCTGGTTCGCGACCCACCTGCTGGCGATCAAGGCCCCGGGCGCCCGGGCGGGACTGACAAATGCAGTGGGTGAGCTGCCATCAAAAGGTATCATGGCCGTGCTGACGCTCGCCTCGGTGGTGCTGATGGTCAAAGGCTATCAGAGCGCCGACTACATCGAGCTCTGGCTGGCTCCGCCCTTCCTGACACACCTCAACAACCTGCTGATGCTGGTCGCGATCTTCGTGTTCATCGCCGGAAACATGCCCAGTGTGATCCGCAACAAGATCCGCCATCCGCAGCTTGCCGCAGCCAAGATCTGGGCGCTCGCGCACCTGCTGGTGAATGGCGATGTGGCCAGCGTGATCCTGTTTGGCGGCATCCTCGCATGGGCCGTGATCGCGTTGATCGGAACAAACAAGCGTGACGGCAAACCGCCGCTCGAAAAGAAGGCATCGATCCTCGGGCTCGGCATCCACGCGGTGGTCGCACTCGTGGTCTATGTCGTCGTCGGGTACATCCACATGTGGGCGGGGATCTGGCCGTTCGGAGGTGACGGACCGCCGGTCTGACCGGCTGCACCTGTATCACGCTCCGACGCCGGATATCCGGTTAACGGAAAATTACGTGACTTTTGTCCGCTCGGACATCATCAGCGGAATCCTCCGCGCCGTGGCGCGAATACCTACATAAGGAAGACGTGCTTGCCCGACCCGGCACCTGGCAGAAAACCCAAATGGGCGGTCGAAAAAGACCGCGCGCGCAAGGCGGGCCCGGAACCGGTTTGGCTGTTCGGCCTGCACGCCGTCCGCGATGCTCTGCTCAACCCAAGGCGCGAGAAACGCCGACTGATCGTGACCCTGAACGCCGCCGATCGGCTGGGCGAGGCCATCGCAGCGAGTGGGCTCGAACCAGAGATGTCGGATGCCCGCAGGTTCGCGGCTCCGCTCGATCCGCAATCCGTCCACCAGGGCGCAGCGCTGGAAGTTCTGCCGCTGGATTGGGGACGGCTCGAGGACCTTGCCGACCCCGGTGGTGAGGCAAGCCGTCTGGTGCTGCTCGACCGCGTGACCGATCCTCACAACGTCGGCGCCATAATGCGCTCGGCCGAGGTCTTTGGGGCACGAGCCGTCATAGCACCCCGCCATCACGCGGCGCCAGAGACGGGCGCGCTGGCAAAGTCGGCATCCGGCGCGCTCGAGCGGCAACCCTATCTGCGCGTGCGCAACCTGGGCGATGCGATGCTAGAACTGGCCAATATGGGGTACACGCTAATCGGCTTGGACGGGCAAGCCGAGATGGACTTGCGAGACGCGGCGAAACACAGTTCCGGGATGCCCGCGGCAATCGTTCTGGGCGCCGAGGGACCCGGCCTGCGTGCCCGCACACGCGCGCTTTGCACAACGCTCGCGCGAATCACGCCAGCAGGTGAATTCGGCTCACTGAACGTTTCAAACGCCGCGGCCGTCGCGCTTTCCGAGATGCGGCAATAATTTCAGATTGGATTTCATTTAAATTCAATCACTTAGCCAGGAACGCATCACGAGATTGCGACGAAGGGTTACAGATTGTAAACTGATGAGCCATATTAGTATGGACGGAGCGGAGCTTGAACGACCCCGCTCTGTGACTCACTGTCCCTCGTTCCGACTTGATGTCCGCCGGCTTCTCCCCCCAAAGAACCCCCGGCGGACTTTTTTTATGCGCCCGGCCGGATTGCCTGTTCCCGCGCATCGGCCGATCGTGGCACTGTCCGGCACCATGATCCATGACTACTCACATCCGTACCTGCGTGAAGTGCTGTCGCGCACCCGGTCGATCGCCATGGTGGGCGTCTCGCTCAATCAGATCCGGCCCAGCTACTTCGTCGCGCGCTATCTTGCGAACCAGGGGTTCAAGATCCTGCCGGTGAACCCGGTATATGCAGGCCAAAAGGCGTTTGGGAACAGTGTCTACAAATCGCTCGCGACGATCCCGAAGAAGCAAGGTCCGGTCGATATGGTCGATATCTTTCGCCGGTCGGAAGACGCAGGGCGCGTCGTCGACGAGGCGCTCGACAAACTCCTGCACCGCGGCCTGAAGACGATCTGGATGCAGATCGGCGTCATCGACAAGGCTGCGGCCAAACGTGCCGAGAAGAAGGGTGTCGAGGTGCTGATGGATGTCTGCCCCAAGATGGAATACCAGCGCCTTTGGGGCGAGTTGAGCAGGGGCGGCATCAATTCAGGTGTCGTGACGTCAAAATTGGGGTATGTCAGCCTGCAATTGCCGGGTACGGCCAAAAAACCGTAAATTCCAAGAAACTACACTTAAGACGAGGGAAACCAGATGGCTCAGAAGACCTTTGGCTTCGATACGCTGCAGGTTCACGCGGGCGCGCGACCCGATCCGACGACCGGAGCGCGGCAGACACCGATCTATCAGACGACGGCCTTCTGCTTTCGCGATGCCGACCACGCCGCAGCGCTGTTCAACCTTCAGGAAGTGGGCTTCATCTATTCGCGCCTGACAAATCCGACCGTGGCCGTGCTGCAGGAGCGGGTGGCAACGCTGGAGGGTGGCGTCGGCGCAGTCTGCTGTTCCTCGGGCCACGCGGCGCAAATCATGGCGCTCTTCCCGCTGATGGGACCGGGCGACAACGTGGTGGTCTCGAACCGGCTTTATGGGGGATCGATCACGCAGTTCAGCCAGACAATCAAGCGCTTTGGCTGGGAAGCCAAGTTCGTCGACATCGATAACGAAGACGAGATCGACGGCGCGATCGATTTCGCGACCAAGGCGGTATTCTGCGAGTCCATCGCCAATCCGGGCGGACACATCGCAAACCTGTCCATGCTCGCCGAGATCGCTGATCGCAACGGTATTCCGCTGATCGTCGACAATACCTCGGCCACGCCGTATCTCTGCCGCCCGATCGAACATGGTGCGACACTGGTCGTCCACTCGATGACCAAGTACCTGACGGGCACCGGCACGGTGACCGGCGGTGCCGTGGTCGATTCCGGCAAGTTCAATTGGTCCGAGAGCGACAAGTTCCCCTCGCTGAGCGAGCCTGAGCCCGCCTATCACGGGATGCGCTTTCACGAGACCTTCGGGCCGATGGCATTCACCTTCCATGGCATCGCGGTCGGCCTGCGCGATCTAGGCATGACGCTGAACCCGCAGGCGGCGCATTACACGCTAATGGGGATCGAGACACTTTCGCTGCGCATGGACCGCCATGTCGAGAACGCCGAGAAGATCTCGGAATGGCTCGAGGGCCACAAGCACGTCAAAGCAGTGACCTATGCCGGGCTGAAGTCCTCGCCCTATGCGAAGCTCGCCAAGACAGTCTGTCCTAACGGTGCGGGCGCGCTGTTCACGATCCGGCTGAAAGGCGGGTACGATGCGTGCATGAAGTTCGTCGATGCGCTGGAGCTGTTCAGCCATGTCGCCAACCTCGGCGATGCGCGCTCACTGGTGATCCACTCGGCTTCGACAACACACCGGCAGCTGACCGACGAACAGCGCGAGGCCGCAGGTGCTGGTAACGATGTGGTGCGGATCTCGATCGGGATCGAGGACGCGGAAGACCTGATCGCGGATCTGCATCAGGCGCTGAAGGCCGCACACAAAAAGTAGGCTCGGAGCTTAGAACTATTCGGAATTCAGGGCCGATGGCCCTGAATGCGACATACCTCGGAGACTCGCCTTCGGCGCGTCTCCTCGCATTGGCGCCTGGTGCGGATCATGCGCTTCAATACCTCAGGCCGCTCATGGAAATGGATCTTTACGACTTTGATCTGCCAGAGGATCTGATCGCCTTGCGACCGGTCAAGCCCCGGCCCGCGTCGCGGATGCTTGTGGCGCGGGGCGATGCGATCGATGATGCGCATGTGCGCGATCTGCCCGGGCTTCTTCGGCAGGGCGACATTCTGGTCTTCAACGACACCAAGGTGATCCCGGCGCGGCTGTTCGGCGAACGGCGCCGCGAGACGACCACCGGGTCTGGCGTTGCAAAGATCGAGGCAACGCTCATCCACCGCGAAAGTGACACGGATTGGACGGCGCTCGCGAAACCGGCAAAGCGGCTCGCGGCAGGCGATCGGGTCACATTTGGCGCGCTCACGGCAAGGGTCGAAGACAAATCTGGCGGAGAGATCAGGCTCGCCTTCGACCGCTCCGACCCTGATCTGGACGCGGCGATTGCCGAGGCTGGCGTGATGCCCTTGCCCCCCTACATCGCTCAGCGCCGCGCGGCAGATGCGCAGGACACCGAGGATTATCAGACGGTCTTCGCCAAACGTCCCGGTGCCGTGGCCGCCCCGACAGCGAGCCTGCATTTCGATGACGCCCTGCTGGCACGCCTGAACGCGGCAGGCGTCCTCTCGGCCCGTCTCACCCTGCATGTCGGCGCGGGGACCTTCCTGCCCGTCAAGACGGATAACCCCGACGACCACAAGATGCACGCCGAGTGGGGCGAGATATCACCGGAGACCGCAGAGACGATCAACGCGGCCCGTGCTGCCGGCGGGCGCATCATACCGGCGGGCACGACGGCCTTGCGCTTGCTTGAAAGTGCAGCGGATGAGGCAGGCATCATCCACCCATTCCGTGGTGACACCGACATATTCATCCGCCCCGGCCACCGGTTCCGCGCAACCGACGGGTTGATGACCAATTTCCATCTGCCGCGCTCGACGCTGTTCATGCTGGGCTCGGCCCTGATGGGCACCGGCCGGATGCAGCGGATCTATGCGCACGCGGTCGCGGAACGCTACCGTTTCTATTCCTATGGTGACAGCTCCCTGTTGCTGCCGAGCACGCAACCGCCGAGGGAATGAACGCGACATCATCGTGGCGCGGACAAGATAGAGTCGCGGCGCGGATTCGGGCTAGCTGAGGCGACGCGAACACCGGTGGGGAAACCAGTCATGCTGACTGCCATCAGAAACTCTTGGGCCTTGCTGCTCGGCATGATGCTGTTGATGGTCGGCAACGGCCTTCAGGGCACCGTTCTGGGCGTGCGCGGCGATGCCGAGGGGATGAGCCCGTCGGTCCTGGGGTTCGTGATGTCGGCCTATTTCGTCGGCTTCCTCGGCGGAACTCAGGTCACACCATATCTGTTGCGCCGGGTCGGACACGTCCGGGTGTTTGCGGCACTCGCCTCGATGATCTCGGCGGCCTTCATTCTTTATGCAACCGTGGTGGATCCAGTCGCCTGGTTCGTGATGCGCGTTCTCGTGGGGTTCTGCTTGTCGGGTGTCTACGTGGTCGCCGAAAGCTGGCTGAATGACGGCGCCACCAACGAGACGCGTGGCCAGACGATGTCGGCCTATGTCTTCGTGCAGATGATCGGAATCATCGTCGCGCAGGCGCTGCTGAACGTCGCCGATCCGGGTGGTTATGACCTGTTCGTCATCATGTCGGTGCTGGTCTCAATCTCGTTTGCGCCGATCCTGTTGTCGTCCAGCCCCGTCCCGATGTTCGAGGCGACCCGGCGAATGCCATTGACCGAGCTTTTCCACACTTCGCCGCTGGGGTGTGTCGGCATGTGCCTGCTGGGCGCGGTGTTTGGGTGCCTGTTCGGGATGGGGGCCGTCTATGCGGCCGATCTGGGCATGTCGAACGTCGAGATCTCGATCTTCATCGGTGCGATTTACCTGGGCGGTCTGATCTTTCAGATCCCGATCGGCTGGTTCTCTGACCGCATGGACCGCCGCCGCCTGATCGCAATGGTCACCCTGACCGGCGCCGTCAGCGCCACGCTGGCAGGCATGGCCGGAGGGGTTTACCTCCTCACCGCACTTGCCTTCGTCGTGGGCGGTATGGCCAACCCGCTCTATTCGCTGCTTGCAGCCTACGTGAACGACCTGCTGGAGCACGAAGACATGGCCTCGGCCGCGGGCGGGATGATCCTGATCAATGGCGTCGGTGCTCTGATCGCGCCGATCATCGTCGGCTACGCGATGGAAAATGTTGGCCCTGCCGGTTTCTTCCTCGTCATCGCCGGGGCGATGGGCGGCATTTTCGTCTATGCCCTGTGGCGCATGACACAACGTCCTGCAACTCCTGTCGACGAAACCGGTCCGATGGTTGCCATGAGCCCTGTGGTCAGTCAGGTTGCGACAGATGCTGCCTGGGAGGCGGCGTTGGAAGACGCTCAGGAGGCGGCAGACCAGGACACCGCACCCGTGCCTGCCGGATGACGCATGCAGCAGACCGAGATTGATCGTGTACTGAGCTTCTGGCTCGAGGAAGTCGGCCCCGAAGGCTGGTACAAACCGGATGAGGGCGTGGATTCTCGAATCGCGCGGGAGTTCGGCGCGCTGCAAACACAAGCTTGTGCAGGAAGACTGCGGTCCTGGGCTGCAACTGCGCGTGGCACGTTGGCATCGCTTATCCTGATCGACCAGTTTTCGCGGAACCTGTACCGTGGGACTGCAAAGGCGTATGCCCACGACCCGCTCTGTCTGGCGCTGACGAAGATGGCGATCGGGCGCGGGTTCGACCTGCTGACGCCTGAACCAGAACGCCAGTTCTTCTACCTGCCGCTGGAACACTCCGAAAGTCTCGCAGATCAGGAACGGGCCGTGCGCCTGTTCATGATGCGAATGCCCGGCATCACGGAAGAGGGCCGCCGCGCCGTCATCGGGCACCGGGATGTGATCCGGAAGTTTGGCCGCTTTCCTTCCCGGAACGCAGCACTTGGCCGGAAAGACAAAGCCGCAGAACTGGCGTACCGGGAAGCCGGTGGCTACATGGGTTGAAACGCGCGGGCCGCTCGGTCCGCGCGTCCATTGATCCGGCTTCAAGATCGTTCTTCGATCAGTGAGCGCCCCACTGCTGCGCGCTCTGCGACGAAGATTTCGTAAACGGCCGCATGTTGCTGCGGCAGAAGCTGCAGTGAATATTCTCGTAGCGATACCCGTGCTGCTTCAATGCGGCGAACACGTCACTCAGGCTCGGGTCCGACTTGAACTTGCGGTTCCGGACGGTCAGCACGTCGAACTTGAACGCGAAGTTGCTGTGGCTCGAGGCCGGAAGCCCCATCTTTCCGGGCGATACGTATTTCGGATTGACCGCTTTGTTCGACGCATAGTCGATACACTTCGAGATCGCCGCGTAGTTCTCGATTTCGCCGCCGCCGTGCTTGCCCTGAAACTTGGACAGCTCGTAATTGTGAACCGAGACGCCCGAGGCTTTGACCTCCTTCACCTGGTACTTGCCGCGCATGATATCTGAAAGTCCGGGATCGCTCAGAGTCGATCCGTGCGATGCGTAATAGTACAACTGACACCAGTCCGGCACTTTCACATTGCCGGTGCCCTTCAGCGGGCCAAGCGCGTCAGCGTATCCGCCATGCGCCGTGATCAGCAGATGATCCTCAGCCGGATCAATCTTTGGGTTATTGCCGTGACGGAAGAGGTAAAATTTGTCGCCGAGTTCAATTTTCAGTGCCATCGGTAAGGTCCCCTATGTGCTTATGGTGGGGCCTATATATAATCACCATTTTAAATGTCAATATAATATTTAATGGCGAGCAATATCGGTGCTGTTTGCCGGACAACATAGAACGGCACACTGATTCCGCGAAGGCTTTGGCCTTCTCAGCCAACCGTCTCTCACAGTCGGTCTGAAACGCGGAACCCGTTTAGTTCTATCCGGATTATATCAGTATTCCGAATTCTGAAGCACGATTAGCATCATTTAATCTCGAAATCTGAATAATATTTCAGAGTGAGATGACGGACCGACGTCCAGCATCTGTGCTTCGACGAACCTCAACTGACCAATGGTCCGACTTCCGCAAGCCGAGGCCGAGATAGGGACACAACGATGAAATACGAAAATTTCCAGACGTTCGACGTGAAAGTCGAGAACGCGATCGCCACCGTCACCTTCAATTTCGGGTCCGTGAACGTGCAGGGCCAGGAGATGCTGGCGGACCTGAACAGTCTTGCCATGCGGCTGGAGCGTGACCGGGAAACCAAGGTCGTCGTCTTTCAGTCGGCCAACCCCGAGATCTGGGTGTGCCACTACGATACCGAGCTTCTCAAAGACATGTCGACGGAAGCAGTCTCGCGGGACGAGGCGCAGCTTCTCGACCTGCAATCTGTGTGCGAGCGGATCAGCAAGGTTCCACAGGCGACCATCGCGAAGCTCGAAGGCTTCGCGCGTGGCGGCGGCCATGAATTGGCGCTGGCGTTGGACATGCGCTTTGCCGCACGGGGAAAGTTCAAGTTCATGCAGATGGAGGTCGGCATGGGTATTCTGCCCTGTGGCGGCGGTGCTTCCCGCATGGCGCGCCAAACAGGCTTGGGTCGTGCGTTGGAGATCATTCTGAGCGCACGGGACTTCGAGGCCGACGAGGCCGAAGCGATGGGCACGATCAACAAAGCGCTCGATCCGGACGAAATCGGTGATTATGTCGATACACTCGCCGACCGGATCGCGCAGTTCCCAGCGGAGTCCATCAACGCCTGCAAGCAAATGGTCTACGAGTCGATCGACAAGCCGATCGATGAGGCCCTCAAGGCCGAGGCATACTGGCTCTATCAGGCCACCAGCAAAACGCCGGCGATCAAGCGGTTCACGATCGCTGATGAGCAAGGGCTCGAACATGACATCGAGAACCAACGCAACTGGAACGACCTCGTGATGAAGGTGCAGGAGATCCAAGCCTGAACCTCCTTCCCAAGGCGGGCTTTTATTGATCCTGCGATGCGCCATACGTTATCGGCCCTGGACTTTGTGGCGAAGCACCATGTTCACCGGGTCGGTAACGTGCGGAGCATGAACGACTGCTCCTTCCGCACCAGCACAAAAAGACGAAATGTTGCACCGCAGCATAGACGAACTTCGCCATAATCTTTCCGCGGGTTGAATTGCATCCGATCCGATGCCGCCATAGGCTCGAGGCAACGGAATTCCGGAGGAGATCGCCATGAGCACCTTTGATGTCGTCGTGATCGGAGCAGGCCCGGGCGGGTACGTTGCCGCAATTCGGGCAGCACAACTGGGCCTGAAGGCCGCCATCATCGAGCGTGAGCACCTGGGTGGCATCTGCCTGAACTGGGGCTGCATCCCGACCAAGGCGATGCTGCGATCATCGGAAGTCTTTCACCTGATGGAGCGCGCCAAGGATTTCGGGCTCAAGGCCGACAAGATCGGCTATGACCTTGACGCTGTGGTGAAACGCTCGCGCGGCGTTGCGGGACAGCTCAACTCCGGCGTCGGCCACCTGCTGAAGAAGAACAAGGTCACGACCATCATGGGCGAGGCCTCGATCTCTGCAAAGGGCAAGGTCACAGTCACCGGCGACAAGCCGCAGGAGCTGACCGCGAAGAACATCATCATCGCATCGGGCGCGCGGGCGCGCGAGCTGCCGGGACTCGAAGCCGACGGCGATCTGGTCTGGACCTACAAACACGCCCTGACCCCATCGAGGATGCCAAAGAAGCTGCTGGTCATCGGCTCGGGCGCCATCGGGATCGAGTTCGCCAGCTTCTACAATACGCTGGGCTCGGAGACGACAGTGGTCGAGGTCATGGACCGTATCCTGCCCGTCGAGGACGCCGAAATCAGTACCTTCGCCAAGAAGTCCTTCGTCAAGCAGGGCATGAAGATCATGGAAAAAGCCATGGTCAAACAGCTCGACCGTGCGAAAGGCAAGGTGACGGCGCATATCGAAACTGGCGGCAAGGTCGAGAAGCACGACTTCGACACCGTCATCTCTGCGGTCGGAATTGTCGGCAACACCGAGGGGCTGGGGTTGGAAAAACTCGGCGTCAAGATCGACCGCACGCACGTGGTGACCGATCCCTACTGCCGCACTGGCGTCGAAGGCGTCTATGCAATCGGTGACATCGCGGGCGCGCCGTGGCTTGCCCACAAGGCATCACACGAAGGCGTCATGGTCGCAGAGTTGATCGCGGGCAAAAACAACGTTCACCCGGTCGAGCCGGATTCGATCGCGGGCTGCACCTATTGTCAGCCGCAGGTCGCATCGGTCGGCATGACCGAGGCTCAGGCCAAGGACGCCGGCAAGAAGATCAAGGTCGGACGTTTCCCGTTTATCGGCAACGGTAAGGCGATCGCGCTGGGGGAACCCGAGGGCATGATCAAGACGATCTTCGACGAGGGAACGGGAGAACTTCTGGGCGCCCACATGGTTGGCGCCGAGGTCACCGAGCTGATCCAGGGCTACGTCGTCGGTCGTCAGCTCGCGACCACCGAGGAAGACCTGATGCACACCGTTTTCCCGCATCCGACGCTGTCCGAGATGATGCACGAGAGCGTGCTGGACGCCTACGGTCGGGCGATCCACTTCTGATCCCGCACGCGATATCGATGGGGAGGCGCGCCGCCAGTGCGCTTCTGCTTGGCCTGATCCCGCACGTTGTTGGGGCTGACGATACGCCCCGGTGTGCGGCCCTGACAGCGCTGGTTGAGCAGGAAACCACCGAGAGCGTCGCACCCGATGAGATCGCCGACCTCGCCAAACGTCTGAACGCCGAAACCTGCGGCACCGCGCTTACCCAGACCGGCGAGCACGAGATCCACTGCCGATGGTCGTTCGACTATCGC
>JBHJIZ010000182.1:0-22452 GCA_050043005.1 Paracoccaceae bacterium | reverse complement strand
GGGCGGTTTCAGTCAATGGCATTGTATGCTCCGTCCAGTGTGGCCACCGGACAGAATCACATCCCGCAGCAACCGCTCACCTCATATCGGGTTGGGCTCTGAGAATTTCAGAGTGCCACACTGCCTCAGATCCCCGCTTATCCCCCTCTTCAGCTAACTGAAGCTCTTTAGCGCGCTGGACTTCCTTTATCCTTTGCCTCCTTACCTCTTCCTCCTTTTCAGTTTCTGCATCGCGTTCTGCTCCAATAGCCACCATGCCCCCACGTACGGCAGCCTCTATGGCTTTAAGTGCCTCTTCGGCCTTGCGTGCTTCTTCGGCCTTGCGTGCCTCTTCGACTTCGCGTTCTCGCGCTGCGGCTTCCGCTAACATCCGCTCGCGCTCTGTTTCCTGCTCGGTTTTGCGTTGCAGAGCTTCATCCAATAGGCGCACCATTCCGTCCGCATCGGCCTTGAAGCGCGCATGGCTGACACTGAGTGCATTGCGGCGGGTAAGCGGGCGGACGGATTCAGGGAGTTCGGCAGCACGCGGCATTTCTGCCCCGTTGATCAGAACGGGGACCACCAGCAATCCAAGTTCAAGGGCAGCTTCAATCTCGATTCGAACGAAGTCTTCGTCACTTTCCAGGCGTCGGTTACCCTCACTGTCGCGAGCACCCAGCCACTGATCACCGATGATCGAAACGAAAGCGGTGCACTGCCGGACTGCGTTGCCAAGGAATTCGACGAAGTCGACGCCGATTGGGATCGAGTCGACGTCAAAGAACACGTTCTTCTCGCCGAAATGATCCGTCAGCCGGTCATAGATCCTGCCAGCGGCAAAGGCGCTGTCATCGCGGCGGTAACTGATAAAGATGCGTTCGGGCGACTTGTTCATTTGAATCAGGGGCTAAGGTGCGATCGGGATGATCCGGTATGCGGTGTACAGCAGGCACAGAGCGAAACAGACCTGCGGCACGATTCCTTCGATCTCTGACAAACGTGCTTTGCGCGACGCAGCGCTAAGGATGCTCCACTCATCGGTGAAAGGCTTCATGACGAATTGGCTCTCCATGGTTTCGATGACGCGAAACTTGGCCGACGCGAGGCGCCTGAGATAGCTGATCTGCGCCCACCAGATTGCGCTCAGGAACATGCCCGGTACAGCGATAAACAGGAGCTCAACCGGCTTCTCGGACTGGTAGAATGCCCCGAGACCAGCCGCACCGATCCCTATGAGCGACAGGAACACCGAGTTGATCTGCTGACGGCGCTGTTCGTTCGCAGTGACGGTCCCGACCAAGACCTTATAGAGTTCCAGCACTTCTTGCTTGTCGTCCGCCATCAAAGCCCCCGGTACCAAGCCAAACCGTTCGCTCAATGATGCGTGCACCGGTTCACGGATGCAATCGCGGAGGAAGGGTTCTAACTGCTCACCACATAGACGAGCGGGATAAAGAGCATCGTCAGGAGCGTGAACGCGAACAGAAGCAGGGTCGCGTTGTCGACATCGCCAAGGCCGACGCGGGTCAGGACCTCTCGATAAGTCGAGCCACCGGCCTTGAGACGGTTCTGGCGTTCGATGCGTTCCAGCGCCTTGCGTTCATTGACGGACATCGGCGGCGCGCATGGAGACGCCTTTCCTTCTGCGCGTTCGAGCTTGCGCGCGACCGCTGCCTCCCGGATGGCGGAGCCTTTTGGCGGCTCGGCGCGCTTGCTCCGGCGGGCGCGTTCGGCTGCGCGGATCTTGCGATCGATCTCGGCCTTGCGAGCAGGGTCGATATTGTTGTCGGTCATGTCGCCTGCGCCTCGCCCGGCTCCCAGACGACCGCGCGGATCGGCGTCGGGCCATCGCCCACGGCAGCGTTCAGCTCCTCAGGACAGTTCGACAACACCGCGATCGCGTCCATCTCGGCGCGCAAGTCGACATAGTCTCCCGGGCGGGACGCGCTGTCGGTGATCTGCGCTGCACCATCTGCGCCGACGGGCACGTTCATGAAGAAGTTGATGTTCGGCACCACGTGTTCCGGACCAAGACCGTGCCGGGCCATCTCGTGCTCGAAGTTACGCTGGCAGCATTCTCCGTTGACCTGTCCATAGCGCACCCGGTCCACGTGGAAGGAACAACACCCGAAGATCGTGTCGTGCGGCCCGACCGTGTCCGCCGTGATCGTCATCATCGGCCGGGCGAACTGCGAATACAGCACCGAGCCCGCGCCCAGATAGATCTTCTTCGGGATTTTGATCGTGTTCTGCATGTGGTAGCGCTCGACCTGATCCTGATGGGGCCGTGCCCCGAAGCACAGAAAGTCGATCGCCTGCTGACCTTCCAGATCGATCAGCCGCAGCAGCTGACCGCGAGAGAGGCGTGCGCTCCACGCCGCGCGCGCGGGCACGATCTCGTCGCGCAGGACGCGACCCTCGGGCAACCAGGTGCTGTATGTCTCGGCACGCATGAGCAGATCGTAGCTGCCGCAAAACCGAGCGTCCAGCCATGACCACGCGCGCCCAGGCTCTGTCTGGTCACGCCGCCATGTTGCTGTTCGCGACCACGATCTCGGTGTCTTTTTCGCTGGGGGATCTTGCGGCACCCCACATCGATCCAACGGCCGTCACGGCGGCACGGTTCGCGCTCGGCGCGGCGATCATGGGTGTCCTGGCGGCGCGCGTTCTGCGGCGTGCGCACCTTCGGGCGGCATGGCGGTACCTGCTGCGCGGCGGGTTGCTCGGCACCTATTTCATCCTGATGTTCGAGGCGCTCCGCCTGACGGACCCGGTGTCGACCGGTGCGGTGTTCACGCTGATCCCGCTGATGAGTGCTGGGTTCGGCTGGATCCTGATGCGGCAGGTGACGACCCCGCTTATGGCGATGTCACTGCTGTTGGCCGGGAGCGGGGCGGTCTGGGTGATCTTTCGCGGCGATGTCGAGGCGCTGCTCGGCTTGCAGGTCGGACCGGGTGAGCAGATCTTCTTCCTCGGCTGCGCCTGTCATGCATTCTATACGCCGCTCAGCCGCTTCCTGAACCGCGGTGAACCGCTGGTCGCCTACTCGTTCCTGGGAATTTGCGGCGGCTTCTGCGTGACCGGGCTTTGGGGGGCTCCGGCGATCATGGCGACCGACTGGACCGCACTACCCGCCATCGCCTGGGCGGCTATCGTTTACCTGGCGGTGATGGCAACAGCACTCACGTTCTTCCTGCTCCAGTTCGCGACCCTGCGTCTGCCCGCGGCAAAAGTGATGGCCTACGGCTATCTGGTCCCCGTCTTCATCGTGCTGTGGGAGGGACTGCTGGGCCATGGCTGGATCGCACCACCCGTCTGGATCGGCGTCGCTGCAGTTCTGCTGGCACTCCTGATCCTGATCTGGGAGCCGGACCGAGCGACAGGAAAACCACCCTGAGACGTGCCTTATGCGGCAATACCCGCTATCCTGTCGTTAACAATAACAACAAACGCGCGCGCCACGCAGCGAACGCGAGGGGATGCCATGACACCGACAGATCAGGACCGCTACGGCGCCCTGTTCGCGGAACCGCGGGTAATGACGTCGTACGCGGCGGACGGCAGTCTTTTGCTCGAGCATCCGCTGCCGCTGCCCGAAGGTGCGCGCTGCGTCACCGAGTGGTTGCTTCGATGGGCGCGAGAGGCGCCGGACCGGGTCTTCCTGGCCGAGCGCGACGGGGACGGATGGCGCACGCTGACCTATGCCGATGCCCTGATCGACATGCGCGAAGTCGCTGGCTGGATCCTGTCGACCCAGGCGTCGCCCGAGCGTCCCGTGATGGCCTTGTCCGGCAATGCGGTGGACCTGGGCGTTCTGTCCTTGGCCGCGATGCATGTCGGGGTGCCGATCGCGACGGTCTCGACCGCCTATTCGCTGATGTCGAAGGATCATGGCAAGCTGACCGACATGACACGGCTGCTGGACCCTGCCGTCATTTATGTCGAGGACACCGGTCCTTTTGCAGCCGCTCTGGACGCGATCGCACCCTGCCATCGCGGCCTGATCCTGGCCAGCGCGGACGGCGCCGGGCGCCGCTCGCTCCTGTTCTCAGACGCACGCACTCCGGACGCGGCAGAGGCTGTCTCAAGCGCTTTTCACAAGGTCGGACCCGACACGATCGCCAAGCTCCTGTTCACCTCCGGGTCCACCGGAACGCCTAAGGCGGTGATCAACACGCACCGTATGCTGACCGCGAGCCAGGAGGCGCATCGCGAGATCTGGACACACCTGAAGCACAGGCCGCCAGTCCTGGTCGACTGGCTACCGTGGAGCCACACGTTCGGCGCGAACTTCTGCACCAACATGGTGCTGCGCAATGGCGGTTCGATGTATATCGACGACGGAAAGCCGGTCGCACCGCTGATCGGGCGCACGATCGAGAATTTCAAGTCCGTGCGTCCCACCATGGCGCTGAACGTGCCACGCGGCTACACAATGCTTGCCGACGCACTGGCGCAAGACACAGCACTCCGCGAGATTTTCTTCAACATGGACCTGGCCCAGAACGCCGGTGCGGCCCTGCCCCCCAGCGTCCGCGAAACCTTTCGCAAGATGTCCATCGAGACCGTGGGATCCGAGTTGCCGTTTGTCGCGTCTTGGGGTTCGACCGAGACGTCTCCACTGGCCACGCATCTCCACTTTCCCGCCGAGGACGCGGCCAACATCGGCCTGCCCGTGCCGGGCACCACGCTGAAACTGGTCGCGGATGGCGGTAAGCACGAGGTGCGCGTGAAGGGGCCGAACGTGACGCCCGGGTACTTCCGCAACCCCGCGAGGACCGCCGAGGCGTTCGACCAGGACGGCTTCTACCGCATCGGCGATGCGCTGCGCCTGGCCGATCCGGATGATCCGGCCAAGGGTCTCTGCTTCGATGGCCGCGTGTCCGAGGACTTCAAACTGTCCTCGGGAACCTGGGTGAGTTCGGGCGAACTGCGCCTCGCCGGGATCGACGCGCTCGCGCCACTGGTCCAGGACATCGTCGTCGCCGGACAGGATCGGGATTTCGTCGCATTCCTTCTGATCCCGAACCCGCCCGCCTGCCGCCGTGCCTGTGCCCTGCCCGAGACGTCCGCTTTCGAGGCGGTGGTCGACACGCCCGGCATTCGCGATGCCATTGCCCACGGTTTGGCAGACCTGAAATCCCGGGGCGGTGGCACGTCGCGCTATGCGGCGCGTGCAAGGTTTCTGTTGGAACCGCCCGATCCCGATCAAGGCGAGATCACCGACAAGGCCTACCTGAACCAACGCCAGATCCTTGAGAACAGATCCTATGATGTCGAGGTCCTGTTCGGCGACGATCCAGGCGGCTTCATCGTACCTGCGCGCCCTGGCTGACAGTTCAGCGCGTCGACCGATCGGGCGTTTGATCCGGATCAATGTGCATAATCACGGGTGTCGATACCGTCGTTCCCATAAGAAAGAAGGAGACGCCCCATGTCGATCCGCAACATTCTTGTCGCCTATAACGGGACCGAGACCGCCGACCGCGCTGTCAAGCTGGCCGCGCACATGGCCCGCCGGGTCGATGCCCATCTGACCGGGCTGTTCGCGCATTCTCTGCCGCAGACCTACATCCAGATGGAAGCCTACATGACCGAGGCGGCGCTCGACATCCTCGAGCGCAACGAGCGCGAAGCAGAGGACAAGGTTTCGGCCAAGTTCGAGGCCTTGATCGCGGCCGAGGAACAAGGGCTGCGCACCACGTTCCTGTGCGAGCGCGGCTTCCCGAACGAGATCATCTCGCAGTTCGCGCGGACCTACGATCTGACCGTCGTCGGACAGCCGAACACTGACAGTCACTCGATCTACACAGACCCGGACCCGGACACCATCGCACTGGAAAGCGGACGTCCCGTCCTCATCGCACCGCGCGGGTTCGAGATGCTGGAGTTTTCTCGCGGCGCGGTGATCGCCTGGGACGGCAAACGCGCTGCGGCGCGGGCACTGTCGGACGCGATGGATCTGCTCGAGACCGAGGACTCGATCACGGTTCTGCACGTTGGTGAGGAAGACGAGGTTCGGATGCCGGGCCGCGATATCATGGAGCATCTCAGCCGCCACGGTCTTTCTGCGTCGTTGAACTCCCAGCCGAAGGCGGGGATGGCGATCTCGGACATCGTGCTCAACACCTGTGCCGAGTCGGGCGCCGGGTTGCTGGTGATGGGGGCCTATGGGCACTCGCGGTTCAGCGAGATGATCCTGGGTGGCGTCACGCGGGACATCGTCTCACGAACGCACATACCCGTGCTGATGTCGCATTGATGCGGTAGGCACGCGATCGAGTGCAGGGTCTTCAAACCAAGCCACTGATTACGAGACGTCTTCTGCAGCGACACGCTGGAAGCTGAGTAGCCGTACCAGCACGCTCAGTCGCGTCCAATAACACCACGTGCTGCATCTGCGTGGACGACCGATCTATGCAGATGCACCAACAAACCGATTGAAGGTCTGGACAATGTCCACTTCGGACTGCGCCTCTCCCGTCATCAAGCTCCACATGAGCTTATCCAGATCAGCGTAAGGGATGACATGCGTTGACCGATCGGTCTCCAAGCGAAATTCTGAAGTCGTAATGGGGGTGGTGCGAAGACTGGTGATGCGCACGTCTGTCGGCACGATGACTTTACACCAATAACCTGGGCCGTCACTTGCACTGAGCTTGAAGATGTTAATTACGTCTCGGGACTCCCCACGATGCTTTGGCGGGTAATTGCCGTAATGCCATTTCTCAACTTCCGATCCTGGCACAACCCAGGCAGCATGCTCTCTGACAAGAACCGCATAACGACTGTCCGATGACAGGCAGTAGTGCTTACACCCGCTTTCGAACGGGTGCGTTGATTGCGCGCGCATTGCGGCACGTATGCTCTCTTCCGTTAGCCAACGACTTTTCTTGGATCCAAAGAGGCCCTTGAACATTCTGAATTGCCGTTGCTCAGACTTGAAGCCGCCTGCAAGGGGAAGGCGCCATTGGGAGCACACTGTGTCGCCTCGTCCGCACATGCTCAACGAACGGCAAGCTGGCTCGGATACCGGGTTTGCCGGTAATCCTGACAACCATGGCGTAGGGTGGGCGCCTCGCCCACCCCGGCTTCAACTCACATCAGCATCTGATAGCTGTGCGGCACGTAGCGGAACATGCCTTCGCCGCCGGTCTCGACATAGCCGACGCCCGGGAACGGCATGTGGTAGCCGACGAACGGGATCTTGTCGGCCGCCAGCATTCCGAACAACTGCTTGCGGGTCGCGGCGGCGGAGGCCTTGTCCATGTCGAACTAGACCACCCAGTCAGGGTAGGCGAGCGACCAGACGTAGTGGTTGGCCGAGTCCGCCGCGAGAACCAACTGTTGGCCATTCGACTCGATCATGTAGACCATGTGACCCGGCGTGTGGCCGAAGGCTGCCATCGACGTGATGCCCGGCGCGACCGAGGCACCGTCACCGATGAAGGTCATCTTCTCGGCGAACGGGCGGACCTTGCCATTGAAGCGCTCGTTGTCCTGTGCCGCCCAGGCGTCGTACTCCGCCTGACCGGTCACGAACTTGGCGTTCGGATACGTTGGTGTAACGCCGTCATCCGTCATGCCGCCGATGTGGTCACCATGCATGTGCGTGATGACGACAGTAGTTACGTCCTCGGGGCCGTAGCCTGCCTGTTTCAGCGCCGGCAACAAGCCGCCTGCGGAAAGACCCGTGTCGAACAGCACAACCTCGTCGCCCGTCTTCACCACCGTCGGCGTAAAGACAAACATCGAGCGGTCATTGGGGATGAAGTTCGCGGCAGAGACCTTCGAGAACTCCTCTGCCGAGACGTTCATCCCGAAGATCGACTGGATGTTGTCGCGCACCGCCATGCCGGACAGCAGGGTCGCGACTTCCAGATCGCCGACCTTGAAGCTGTGCTTGACGGCATTCGGGGCGGCATGGCCATCAGCCAGCGCCGGGGCGGCGCCCAGCGTCGCTGCGGCCACGGGCAAGGCAGCGCCTGCGGCAAGCAGCGCGCGGCGATCGAGTTTCGCATCGGTCATTCTGATCTCCTCCGGGTGTCGGATCGAACATGCTTATAGCTCCGATCGCGGGCTTCGCGCGGAGCGTGGTCTGATAACCGAGAGGTATGGCCTTTCCGTCTCCCGGCAAGCCATTCCATAACTGGATCGACCTGACGTCAAGCTGAACACGCGAACGTGAGCACGATGGAGCCTGCTCAGGCGGGGTTCGCCACCTTTGGCCAATACGCGTCGGAGAACTTCTGGAACGGGATCGTCGCGAAGTCCGGCGGGATCGCGCCTTCGCCAGAGATGTACTGGACCGACGATGCAATCGGCGCGAACCCCGCATAGAAATGCTGGCTCGACTTCACCACGATCCCGCGATAGGCGCCCGGATCGATGCCCATCTGGGTCAGGCTGTCCGGATGAAACACCTGGGTGCGCTTGGTGTTTACGATGACGTCGGGTCCGTCCTGAAGGGTCAGCCAGACCGCTGTGCCCATCTGGTTCACCGAGTCGCCGAAGGTCTGGGTCGCCCCCTCGACGATCCGGTTCACGGTCGCCACGACGTCAACCGGATCGCCCGAGGACGGCCCGCACTTCCCACCAAGCCGCAGGGTCAGGGTGTTGCCCTCGCCCGCTTCGACGCAGAAGCGGACAGCGACCGGGTCCCAGTAATGGCAGGACATCACATCGGTCATTTTCCGATCCAGCAGGCCCCGCAGCATGAACGTGCTGTCAGACGGCGCACCACCGCCCGCATTGTCCGCCACGTCCGCCAGCACAATCGGCTTATCGGCGGCATTGGCCGCGATCGCATCGAGCGCGGCATCGATGGTAAGCATCGGCTCGACCAGATCGTCGCGCAGATCCCAGATCCGTTTGCCGAATGCCTGCGCTGTCGCCTCGGCCTTCGCAACATCGCCATCGGCGATCACCAGCATCTTGCCCGAAGTCCCGGGCACGTCCTGCCAAGGGAAGCCATGCGCAAACGAAACCGAAAGGACTCCGTCCTTGCCCTCGGCCGCCTGCATTTCGGCAACCACGGTCTTCATCGGCTCCTTGGGCGTGCGGTACTTGTTGATCATCTTGAGATCATGGACGGCTGTCACGGGCTTGATTTCACCGGCATGGGCGGCGCGGCACAGCTCGAACACTTCCTCGGCGCGCGGGCCAACGTCGATGTGCGGATACTCCTTGAACAAGACGACGACATCGGCGTTCGCCGTGATCTCCGGCGTGATCGAGCAATGCAGGTCCAGTTCGACACCGATGGTCACGTCCGGCCCGACGATCCCGCGCACATGGGCCAGCATGTCGCCTTCGCAATCTTCGTAGCCTTCCGCGGTCATCGCCCCGTGCATGGCAAGCAGCACGATATCGACCGGCAGCGCTGCGCGCAGATCCTCCAGGATACGGTTGCGCAGATCCTCGTAGACCTTGCGCACGGTTGTGCCTGCGGGCGTGGCAAACGCGGCGAGGCTTTCGACCACGGTGCCTTGCATCTCCTCGGTCCTGCGCCGCCACACGTGCAAGGGCAGCGAGAATGTGCCGGGCGGGTGCTGCGTCGCATCGCCTTCGAAGAACATCGAGTCGCGGAAGGTCTGCATGCCCGTCGGCATCGAGGAGAAAGAGTTCGTCTCGGTTCCCAGACAGGCGATGAAGGTCTTCATTGGGTGCTCCCTGGCCTCTGCCATGAGCCCCCTTTGTTTGCCTGATTATGCGCTCGCCGGTTTAGGCGGACGGTAACCATAGGCATGCTTTGCTAGCGATATTGGGGGCGCTGAAAATTTCGCTCGGATTTATCTCAGATTGCGGGTTCCGGAGTCTTCACCTCGGCGCCAAACAGATGGCACTCGGTCATGTGCGGACCATCGACGTCCTGCTTCGGTGCGGTGCGCGAGCAAATGTCCATGCACGACACACAACGCGGGTGGAACGAACAGCCCGACGGCGGGTCGATCGGGTTCGGGAACACGGCGCCCAGATGTGTATCGGGCACGCCAAGGCGCGGATCGGGCGTCAGGACGGAGTCCAGCAATGCTTTGGTGTATGGGTGGCGCGGGTCGGCGAACAGCGTCTCGGAATCCGCCTCTTCGACAATCCGCCCGAGATACATCACCGCCACCCGGTCGGCCATGTGTTCGACCACCGCAAGGTTGTGACTGATCAGCAGATAGGTCAAGCCGAGTTCCGCCTTCAGGTCCTGCAACAGGTTCAGGATCTGAGACTGCACCGACACATCAAGCGCCGAGGTCGGCTCGTCGCATATCACGACTTCCGGCTTCATGATCAGCGCGCGCGCGATCGCCACGCGCTGGCGCTGCCCGCCCGACAACTGCGAGGGATAACTCTGCGCGACCCGGCGCGGCAGGCCAACCAGATCAAGGATGTCATGGACCTTACCGTCGATCTCCTCGGGTGCGCAGGTCTGGTGGATGCGCAGCGGCAGCGAGACGATCGAGGCGATTGTCTTGGTCGGGTTCAGGCTGGAATACGGGTCCTGAAAAATCGGCTGAATGCGCCGGGCGACGTCCTTGCGGTTGAAGCTGGCAGCACTCTCCCCATTGTAGCGCACATCGCCGGTCGTCGGCTTCTGCAACCCGAGCAGGATGTTCGCCAGCGTGGACTTGCCACAGCCGGATTCGCCGACCAGCCCAACCACCTGGCCCTTCGGGATCTTCAGCGCCACGCCGTTGACGGCACGCAGCGGTTTGATCCCTTTCATGAAGCCCTGGGAGACCTGAAAAACGCAGGTCACATCGTCGGTTTCGAGTGCAGGCGTCATCTTCAGCATCACTCCGCTGGCTCCAAAGCCATCTCTGGCGGGCGCAGACACGTATAGGCGTGGCCGTCGTCCATCCGGGTCGGCTCATCCCCCAAGGTGGCACACCCCGCCATCGCAAATTCGCACCGGTTGCGGAACATGCAGCCCTGGAGATCGCCGACCAGGTTCGGCACAATCCCCGGCACCGATCCCAGCGGCGCGCCGCGTTGAGTCTTGCCCGGCACAGGAATGCACTTCAGAAGACCCGAGGTATAGGGGTGAAGCGGGCGATCGAACACGGCCTCGCAGGGACCTTCCTCGACCGTCTTGCCAGCGTACATCACCTGCACCTTGTCCGCGACACGGGCGACGATGCCCAGATCGTGGGTGATCAGGATCAGCCCCATGTCGAACTCGCGTTGCAGTTCGGCCAGCAGATGCAGGATCTGCGCCTGGATGGTCACGTCCAGTGCTGTGGTCGGCTCGTCTGCGATGATCAGGTCCGGTCCGCACATCAGCGCCATCGCAATCATCACGCGTTGGCGCAATCCGCCCGAGAGCTGATGCGGATACTGCCCAAGGCGCGAGGCCGCCGAGGAAATACCAACCTTCTCGAGCAGGAAAATCGCCCGGTCGCGCGCTTTTCGCCGGTCGCGCTCGATATGGCGCAGATACACCTACTCGAGCTGGTTCCCGATCGTGTAGGCCGGGTTCAGCGAGGTCATCGGCTCCTGAAAGATCATTGACATGTTGACGCCGCGCAGCGCGGCCATCTCGCGCTCGCGCAGATTGCGGATGTCCTGTCCCAGGAAATCCAGCCTGTCTGCCGTGCGGATCGCCGTCTTCGGCAGAAGACCCATCAAGGACAGCGACGTCAGCGACTTGCCGCAGCCGGACTCTCCGACGATGCACAGTGTCTCGCCGCGCTTGACCGAGAATGAGATTCCGCGCACCGGATGCAACATGCCAGCAGATACCGGGATATCGACCTTCAGGTTCTGGACGTCGAGGATCAGGTCGCCGCTCATCTCTCGCGCTCCAGCGTCACGTCGCGCAACCCGTCGCCGAACAGGTTGATCGCGAGCACCAGCATGAACAGGCAGGTCCCCGGCAGCGCCAGCATCCAGGGCGAGAAGAACATGTACTCGCGGCCTTCGTTGAGCATCAGTCCCCAGCTGGGTGTCGGTGCCTGAACACCGAAGCCCAGGAATGACAAAGCTGCTTCCAGCAGGAGCGCGTTCGCCATCTCGACCGTTGCGACGACCGTCAGCGAGCCGATCACGTTCGGGAAGATCTCGCGCACGATGATGTATGGCGTCGAGCAGCCCATCGCGCGCGCGGCCTTCACATAATCCAGATCGCGCGCCTGCATGGTGATACTTCGCATCACCACAGCGAACCGGTCCCACAGGAACAGGCCTAGGACGAGAATGACCACCAAGAGCGCCGCGCCGAACGCCACCACCGCGGCCATGGCGACCAGGAAGACCGGCATCGCCAGGCGCGTGTTGATGATGAAGTTCACCACCATGTCCACACGGCCACCGAAGTAACCGGCGGTCACGCCCAGCACGGTGCCGATGAAGCCCGAGATCAGCATCGTCGAGAAGCCAATCAGCAACGAGATCTGAGCGCCGTAGATCAGGCGGCTGAGATAGTCGCGGCCGACCTTGTCGGTGCCGAGAAGATGTTCCTCGCTGACCTTCGCCTGATGCCAGAACGGGTTCATCAGCCGAGAGGCCAGATCCTGCTCGTAGGGATCATGTATCCAGCCCAACGCCTCGAAGACCGGCGCAAGCAACGCCATCGCAATGATCACGATCAGCACGAGAGCACCGATCAGGAAGCTGTGGTTCTTGAAGATCCGCTTGCGCAGTTTCGAGAACGGGGAAGGCTCGAGGATCTCTTCCGCGGTCTGCTGACCACGCAATGGCAGGGCAGCGTCGGTCATCGCACAGATATCCTCGGGTCAAGCCAGGCGTTCAAAAGGTCCGCCAGCAAGGTCAGAACCACATAGAACGAGGCGAAGATCAGCACGATTGCCTGGACAACCGGCAGATCGGATCGAAGCAGCGCGTCGTAACTGAGCCAGCCCAGCCCCTTCAGGTTGAAGATCGTCTCGATCACGATCGAGCCGCCCAGCATGAAGCCGAACCAGACGGCTGCAAGAGCGACGACCGGGATGATTGCATTGCGCAGCGCATGCTTGAACAGCACCACCGTGGGCGAGAGGCCCTTTGCCCGCGCGGTTCGGATATAGTCCGAGCCCAGCACCTCGATCAGGCCTGCCCGGGTCAGGCGCATCAGCGCGGGCGTCGCGTAGTAGCCGAGCGCGATGGTGGGCATCACGAAATGCGCCCAGGTCGTGTTGCCCGAGATCGGCACCCAGCGCCACCAAACGCCGCACACGATAATCATCATCAAGGCGAACCAGAAGGTCGGAAGCGCCTGTCCGAACACCGCGATCAGCAGCGCGAAGCGATCGATAATTGAATTCGGGCGCATCGCGGCAAGTGTGCCGAGCGGGATCGAGATGATCAGAGCAAACAGTATCGCCAGCACACCCAGCGTCATCGTCGTGCCGATCCGACCGGAGATCATTTCGACCACCGGCGCCTTGTAGTGATAGCTTTCGCCAAAATCGCCCTGCAGGGCGCGGCCGAGCCAGCTGAAATACTGTTCGTAGATCGGCCGGTCAAAACCATAGAGTATCCGGATCGCCTCGATATCCTCGTCCGATGCCTGCTCTCCGCCGATGGTCAGCGCCGGATCAGCGGACAGGTGCGACAGCGAAAATGTCAGCCCCGACACCACGATCAGGATCAGGAAGGCGACGAACGAGCGTTTCAGCGTGTAAGCGAGCATGTCTGCAGATCACCCTGACGGGGGATTTCCCCCTTTCCCGGACCCTCCCCCGCATGGGGGAAGGGAAGTGTCTCATGCCCTAGGTCAAAGGGCGCAGAGAGGGTGCGGCGAACCGCACCCGATAGGGTCTCGATTAGGAACCCCAGCCGTACTGCCAGAAGCGCGGGATCTCATCCTGGTAGGGGATGAAGCTCAGCCCTTCGCGGTAGCCGTAGTTGCGGACATGGTTGAACATCGGCAGCCAGTAGACCTCGCCCGTGATCTTCTCGATCGCCTTGGAGTAGTTGGCCTTGCGGACGGCCGGATCGGACGACGTGTCACCGGTTTCCAGCCAGGTTGCGACGTCTTCGTCCAGCGCAAAGTCATCCGGACCCTTCTTGAAGAAGTGCGACGTGATGGCCGACATGTCGTTCATCGAGTACGAGCCCCAGTCCATCAGGAACATCGGCGTCGTACCCTCGTTGCGCTGTTTGTCGCGCAGCGCGAAGTACGGCATCTTGGTCAGGCTGGCCTTGATGCCGACCTTGGCAAGATCACCCATGATCGCCTCGGCCCAGTCTGCCGGACGGAAGGTGTAGAAGTCGATCTCAAACCCATCCGGATACCCGGCCTCTGCCAGCAGAGCCTTGGCCTTTTCCGGATCGAAGTCGTACTTGACGGCGGCATTCACATCACAACCGAACTGTGTCGGGAAGCACGGCGTATGGATGACGCCGGCATCGCCGCGGATCAGGTTCTTGACCAGGCTCTCGCGGTCGATGGCGTGCGCCATGGCCTGACGAACCTTCAGCTTGTTGACCGGTTCGTGGCCCGAGCGGTTGGCCGAGTCAAAGCCGATGTAACCCGTACGCATCGTGCCTGCCTGTAGGGCAACAAACCCTGGCACGCCGCCGATCTGATCAACGTGGTCTGCGGTGATGTCAGCCGTGATGTCGATGCCACCGGCCAACAGCTCGGCAATCTGCGTCTGCACATCGGCAATTTCACGAACGACGATCTTCGCGACCTGTGCCTCGCCCTTGGGGGAGCCCCAGTTGTAGTCTTCGTTCTTCTCGAAGACGTACTCCTCGGCGGTCTTGATCGAGACAACCTTCATCGGACCAGTGCCGACCGGTGCCTTGTGCATCCCGTCCGGGCCCACTTCGGCATAGTACTCGTTCGGATAGATCGTGATCGGGCCAGAAAGGAACTCGAACGCCTGCGGGAACGGGCGTTTCATCTCGAGATCGACAGTATACTCGTCAACCTTGCGCGCTTCCTTGATCCAGTTGACGTTGCGCTGGACCTTCACGCCGTTGTCCGGGTTCGAGATCCAGTTCAACGTGTATACCACATCGTCGGCGTTGAAGGCCTCGCCGTTGTGGAACTTCACGCCCTGACGCAGCTTGAACTGCCAGACGGTGTCGGACAGCTGCTCCCAGCTTTCAGCCAGCAGCGGCTTGTATTCAAACGTCTTTGGTTCACGGTAGATCAGCTGGTCCCAGACCATGCGGCTGAACCAGATCCCCGTACGGTTGGTGTTCACGTAGTTGTCGACGTGCTCGATCGGGCCGGTCGATCCCCAGGCGATGACGAGGCTGTCATCGTCCGGACCCGCATGCGCAGCCGTGGCGAACGTTGCGCCCAGTGCCGTCGCGGCCAGAAGTTTCGTGATGTGTTTCAATAACATGTGCGTGCTCCCTGTGCGGAGTTGTGGTTGTGACTGATCGGACGCCGGATCATTGCTGACCTCTCCCAGGTTCCGCTCCGCGAACCCACCACCCTGACCGTCTGATCAAATCAGATGCACCACCCCCCATGAGTGTCAACCCGAACCGTTGCTGCGCTGCAATAATTCTGATCAGATGCGAACAATATCGGTGACGAGATGCGCAGGAGGCATGCAGATGACCGGAATTGAGGCAAACGCCGAACGCGCGCTGGCCGATCTGTACGAACTCCGGCGAATCGGAGCGTACAAAACCGGCGTGCATCGCCCGACTCTGTCGCCTCAGGATATCGAGTCGCGTGAATGGTTTGCCTCGAAGTTGCGCGCCATCGGTCACGACGTGACGATCGACGGAATTGCCAACGTCATGGGTCGCGCGCCGGGCGCCGGGCCGTTCGTTCTGGCGGGCAGTCATATCGAAAGCCAGAACAAGGCCGGATGGCTGGATGGTGCGCTGGGCGTGATCTATGCGCTCGAGGCTGCACGGGCGGTGGCCGAGGCTGGCGGACCCGGCGGCGTGGACGTGATCGCGTTCGCCGACGAGGAAGGGCATTTCTCGGGCGGATCGTTCCTGGGATCAGAATCCTTTGTCGGTGACGTGTCCGAGGCAATGATGGATGCCTCGCAAGACCGTTCGGGCCGGGGATCGCTCCGTGATCTTCTCGCCGAGGCAGGTTTGGCGGGGCGACCGCGCCTTGCGCTGGAGAAAGACCGCTATTCGGCATTTCTGGAAGCGCATATCGAACAGGGTCGCCGGCTGGAAGATGACGGGCTGCGGATCGGGGTCGTGACCTCGATCGTCGCGATCTGGCAATACAGGATCACGTTCGAGGGCGACCAGAACCATGCCGGGACGACGCGCATGGCGATCCGGCGCGACGCAAGCAAGGCGCTGATGCGGCTGTGGCACCGGATCGAAGAGGAATTTCCCAAGATCGTCGGGCCCGATTCAGTCTGGACGGTGGGACGAGTCACGCTCGAGCCGGGTGCGCCATCGATCATTCCAGGTCATGCCGAGATGCTGTTTCAGTTCCGGGATGCCGATCTGGCGATACTGGATCGCATGGTCGCGACGCTGCGCACACTTGTGGCGGAAATCGACGCGGAAGGGCCGTGCCCGGCAACCATAGAACCGCTTGGACAATCGACACCCGCAATCATGTCTCCCGGCCCGCAGTCTTGCGTGCTCGAGGCTGCGCAAGCGTTGGCGCCGGACCATCACCTCGTCATGCCGTCAGGTGCTGGCCACGATGCACAGGTTATTGCTCCGCACATTCCGTCCGCAATGATGTTCGTGCCCTCGATCGGCGGCATCAGCCATCATTGGTCCGAGAACACGTCCGACGAGGATCTGAAGCTGGGTGCGCAAGTCTACGTGGATGCGATCGCGCGGATGCTATCGCGCGCCAACGACTGACAACACGGCGATCCCGCGTTGCACACGGAGACGTGGCAGCGGTGTGGAAAATCTCAGAAAGAGAAAACGAAAGGCGAAGTCTTGCGCCCGCTTCGTTCTCGTCTCAAGGGTCGAGCACGCCATCGGCATCCGCCCTGGGAGATCTCATTTGGACCGGCCGGTCCAGCGACCCTTTGCCAAAGGGCCGAGAGTGGATTCGGTGTGCCTTCTTCACGACCCACCGCAGTGACTGCAGTCGCGGGTATGTGTAAGGCGCAATCCCTAAATTTCCGTGAAAACCTGATTCAAATTGCGAATTCCAGCGGCCGAGCGGTCGGTGCGGAAAAAGCAAAAGCCGCCGGGTTGCCCCGACGGCTTCGTATTCACAAGGATCGCAGGTATCAGGCGGCCTTCTTGGCCTCGAGCACCGATCCAACCTTCTGTGCCGCGTTCGCTTCGTCGAGACGCTCAACGGCAGCGACCTCACGGGTCAGACGCTCGAGCGCTGCTTCGTAAAGCTGCCGCTCGGAATACGACTGTTCCGGCTGATCCTCGGCGCGATGAAGCTCGCGCACGACCTCGGCGATCGAGATCAGGTCGCCCGAGTTGATCTTTTGCTCGTACTCCTGCGCACGACGCGACCACATGGCCCGCTTGACCTTCGCCTTGCCCTTCAGCGTCTTCAACGCCTCATCGACCAGATCCGGGCTGGACAGCGACCGCATGCCGACCGACGTGGCCTTGGCAGTTGGCACGCGCAGCGTCATCTTGTCTTTCTCGAAAGAGATCACGAACAGTTCCAGCTTGATGCCGGCCACTTCCTGCTCTTCGATCGAGACGATTTTGCCAACGCCATGCGCGGGATAAACCACGAAGTCATTTGCACGGAATTCCAGTGTCTGGGCGGTCTTCTTGGGCATTTTCTCTCCAGGTCTATACTCGCGAAGCAGGCGCGCACATATCGCGCCGGGCAAAAAAAACCGTCGACGCTCTTTGGCATCTGACAGCGTTCTTCGATTTTTTCCCTGCTACCTCGGGCACGAGTTCGGTCCGTTCAAGGCCTGAAAACTCGGCGCCAAGATGGTTGACGAGTCATTAGATAGCAGATTCGGTGACAAATTTCCAGTCACGCGACATTAAAACGTCACGTAACGCGCATATCACCACGCCTTCGGCGTCCAAAGACGCCGGTCGAGGTGTCAATCACCCGTGCCGGGCTTCTCCGAGAAGTATTTCTCCAACTTGCCTTCCTCGCCGTCAAACTTTTCCGCGCCCTCGGGCGGATCCTTCTTGATGGTAATGTTCGGCCATTGCTCGGAATACTTCTGGTTGAACCCGACCCACTTCTCCATCCCGTCTTCCGTGTCCGGGCGGATCGCGTCGGCGGGACATTCCGGTTCACAGACGCCGCAATCGATGCACTCGTCCGGGTGGATCACCAGCATGTTTTCGCCTTCGTAGAAGCAGTCCACCGGACACACCTCGACGCAATCCGTGTACTTGCATTTGATGCAGTTGTCGGTGACGACATATGTCATCTAGCGGCGCTCCCACCATCCAGTGCATTGCATGAGTGTCATATGGATTGGACACCGCCGCTTCAAGCGTCGCGACCCCGCAGTGCGTCGATTTCGCGCCGCTCCCGCTTGGTTGGTCGCCCGGCGCCTTCGTCGCGCCGGATTGGCGTTGGACGTTCCTCGCGCGGCGTTGGCTGGGGCGGATCAAGGTCGGTGTACAGCGCCTGAGCCTCGGTTGCCGGACCGCGCCGCGCGCCGATTGCGTCGATCTGGATGACGCGAATGTGACCGGCTTTCGGGAATGTCAGCACGTCGCCCGGCTTCACGGACTGCGAAGCCTTGGACACCCGCTCGCCATTGATCCGCAGCGATCCGGACGAGGCGATTTCACCCGCCAGCCCGCGCGATTTGAAGAGCCGCGCGTGCCAAAGCCATTTGTCGACGCGAACCTTCGCCGCCGCTTCGCTCATCGATCAGCGGTTCTTCAGTTGCTGCAACACCGCAAACGGGTTGTCGGGATCGATCGGCTTGTCGGATTTCTTCGGTCCCGCCGAGATCACACGAGGACCTGATTTCTTGTCCTCGCGCCGGGGCTTCTTGCCGCCTTTGCCCTTGCCCTTTCCAAAGTTCTCGCCATCGGATCGCTTGCCATCGCCCTTCGCATGACGCGGCTTGCCCTTGTTCTCGCTACCGCGCTCGCCCTGCGAACGATCCGCACGCTGACGATCACCGTCATTGCCGCCCGGCTGGCCGTCGCGGTTGCGATTGAAGGGACGCCCACCGCGGTGCTGCGGCCTGCCGCGCGGCTTCAGTTTGAATATGTAGAAGACCTCGGCTTCGTCCGCCGCAGGTGTATCCTTCGATGTATCCTCGGCAGGCGCATCGTTCGTGGTCGGCTCTGGCGATCCAGTTGCGTTGACTTGCAATTCGACGGGGTCCGGGTTCTCCGCTCCGCTCGCCTCGATTGTCTCTTCGACATTCGTCGGCTCAGGTGCAGCCTCAGAAGCGGTCTCTCCTGAGACGGTTTGTTCACCGTCGGCAATGGCGTTTTGCTGGACGGTGCGATCTTCCGCGACATCTTCGTTCGGCGGCGGCGCCGCCGTTTCGGCACTTTCCTCGTCAGGTTTTGCGGGTTGGCTCGCCAGAGCATTCGCGTCCTCTGCCGACGAGGTGTCACCTGAAGCATTGGTCGCCTCAGAAGCTGCAATCTCGGCATCATCTGGAGTAGAGGACGCATCCGGACCTTCGGCCGGCTTATCGTCCGCCGTGTCTTCGGCTTTGCGCTCTGCGGGTTGCTCAGGCTCCTGCTTCGGCCGTTCGCTCTTGGGACGTTCGCCCCGTTGACCAAGATATCCCAGCCCCGACATCAGATCGGCGAACTGTTCTAGCGTGCAGCCGGTGATCGAGAGCATGTCCTGCGTCGCCTCAAATCCCCCGCGCACGTCCATGGGGCGGATCATGTCGGCCAGACGCTCGAGCATGTCGATGCGGACCGCACGGCTGCCGGTTTTGCGGTACCCGGCCATTTCGTAATAGCCTTGGGGACGCCCTTCTTCCGCGGGGATCGTAACATGCCCCGGGGGTGGCGCTTCGCCGAACTCATCGAAGTCCTGCTTGATCGACCAGAGCAGCAGTCTGAGCCGTGTTGGAGCGGGCTTGAGAAGGGCCGGCATAAAGATGAAGTGCTGACCGAAACGCACACCGTGCTTGCGCAGCAATGCACGTTCTTCCTGGGCCAGTGCCTTCACGTCGTCCGCGATCTGGCGGCGGGGGATGATCCCGAAATGCTCGACCAACTGGAACGCCACCCCGCGCGCAAGGCCGGTGATCGCCTCGTCATCGCGCATGGCGACCAGCGGTTCGAACTGCGCGTTGATCCGGCGCAGCAACCAGTGGCGCAGGCGCCGCTCGACCTTCTCGGACACCGCCGGTTCGGCCATCTCGTCAACGAAGACACTGATCTTCGGCTCGAGCGGTTGATCGCCTTTCGCGACCCGGCCGACCGCATCGGTGCCCCACATCAGCCCACCCTGGTCGGTCACGTCGATCTCGGTGTCAGGGCTGAGATAAAGCTTGTCCGCCCGTTTGGCGAATTCGGCCTGCAGCGCGGACAGCGACGCCGATTTCAGCGTCTTCAACTCGTCCCCGCTCGCCGTCTCGTCCACGGTGAACCGGAACCCGCTCATGCGGCCCAGGAACTGTCCCTCGGCCGTCACTTCGCCCTTGTCGTTCACTTCGGCCAAGAGCCGCTCCTTCTGTTTCAGCCGCCGCATCAGCACGCTGGTGCGCCGGTCGACAAATCTTTGGGTCAGGCGGTCATGCAATGCATCCGAAAGCCTGTCCTCGACCGCCCGGGTTTCACCCTGCCAGTGCGCAGGATCCTCGACCCAGCCGGGACGGTTCGCGACATAAGTCCAGGTTCGAACAAACGCCAACCGCTTGGACAGGGCATCGATATCCCCATCCGTACGGTCAACACGCCCGACCTGGCCCGCCAACCAGCCCGAGGGTATACAGTGCACGTCTTCCAGCAGAAAGCGGTAAATCCGGCTCAGGAGTGCGGCGTGTTCCGCAGGTGACACCTTGCGGAAGTCCGGTGTCTGGCAGACATCCCAAAGCAGCTTCACACGGTCGCCCCGGGTCGCGAGATCCCGGATGTCTTGATCCTCCCACAATGTGCGCAATGAGAGTTGATCCTCGGCCTCGCGGGCGCGGACGAGCTCCGGGTCCTCGGGCGAGACATCAAGCGAGCGCAGCAGCGCATCGACCGTACCGTATTGCAGGTCCGAGTTTCGCCACATCAGCTTTTCCAGCGGTTTGAACCGATGGTTTTCGATCGCGTCCACGACCTCGGGATCCAGGGGCCGCGCCTCGCCGGTCACGCCGAAGCTGCCATCCTTCTTGTAGCGCCCGGCCCGGCCCGCGATCTGGCCAAGCTCGTTCGGCATCAATGCCCGTGACCGGTGGCCATCGAACTTCGACACCCCCGCGAAGGCCACGTGGTCAACATCCATGTTCAGCCCCATGCCGATGGCGTCGGTCGCGACCATGTAATCGACGTCACCTTCTTGATAGAGCGCGACCTGAGCATTCCGGGTGCGTGGGCTGAGTGCCCCCATGACGACGGCAGCACCACCGCGCTGACGCCGGATCAACTCGGCAATCGCATAGACCTGATCAATAGAGAACGCGACAACGGCGGTGCGGGGCTTCAGCCGCGAGATCTTTTTCGATCCGGCCCAGGATAGCGTCGAGAACCGGATGCGCGAATCGAACCGCGCCTTCGGCACCAGACTGGCGATGCGCGGTCGGATCGTGTCGGAACCGAGGAACATCGTCTCGTACCGGCCGCGCGCATGGAGCAGCCGGTCCGTGAAGATGTGCCCACGGTCCGGATCAGCGCAGAGCTGGATCTCGTCGATTGCGACGAAATCCGCTCGCAGGTCGAGTGGCATCGCCTCGACCGTACAGACATGGAATTTCGCCTGAGGCGGCGCGATCTTCTCCTCGCCGGTGATCAACGAGATGGCGTTGGGCCCACGCAGCGCGACCAGCTTCTCATAGATCTCGCGGGCCAGCAGGCGCAGCGGCAATCCGATGATGCCGGACTCACGGCCCAACATCCGCTCGAGCGCATAATGCGTCTTGCCGGTGTTGGTCGGACCCAGAACCGCCGTGATCGTGGACTCAGTTTGATCGAACATGGGCGCCCGCAGGATCTCCGCCATATAGTCGCTGGTAAGGAGCAAGCCCCGCTACCGCAACTGCCATCTGGGTCGCAGCGACGTAGCCGTGCTTAGAGGCGGCGGCCTTCGACTTGTTTCTCGAGTTTCTTGATGCCGTCCTGCGCGCCCGGCAGGTTCGGATGGATCGCGACAGCGCGGCGATAGGCTTCGAGCGCCCCGGCCTGATCCCCGATTCGGTCCAGAATGATCCCGAGGCCAGACAACGCTCCAAAATGGCGGGGTTCGCGGCGCAGCACCTCGGCGATATCGTCCAGCGACTTGCCGTAGTCGTCGTTCATGAAATGAAGCGTCGCGCGCTTGTTCCATCCCTCGGTAAAATCCGGCGCCAGACGCACCAGATCATTCAGAAAAGCCCGGGCAGCCTCGTAATCCTCGGCAGCCATCGCCCGGTCAGCGCGCTGCGCCAGCAAATCCATCGAATCCGATCCACTGCGATTCCATGCAGCCCAGATCTGGCGTTGTACTTTCTCCCAGTCCGGGTTGTC
>JBHJIZ010000181.1:0-14859 GCA_050043005.1 Paracoccaceae bacterium | reverse complement strand
CTCTGGGAGGTCATGGCGTTCTCAGCCGTCCTGTCCGACAATGATGACCTGCTGCAGGCCGGGCGCAATCTGGTCTGCCATGTCGAGGCAGAGGTGTCGGACGAACAGACACGTCTTATGCTGCGCGCCGTCCAACCGGTCGAGACAGTGGCCGAGGACGCCGCCGATGTTGGCCTGGAGATCGAGATCGACGATGCGGCCGCGCTGCAATCCATCCGGAGCCGGCTCGAGCTGGTCTCGACCAAGGCACGCAGGCGCCGGGGCGAGGGTCCGGTGCGGTTGATGCTTCCCCTGGTCGAGGAAGATCGCATGGTCCAGATCGATCTGCCCGGGCAATACGCCATCTCGGCCGAGATCCGGGGCGCGATCAAAGCTGTTCCGGGCGTAACGGCGGTTGCTGAATTCTGACCGCTCAGATCGGCGCGGCCTTCCTTATCGGTTATAGGGTGACGTTCACGTCACGGTCACGGTCGATTGATCCGCGTTTGATAGGTTTTCAGAACGCACGGCACCACCTTCCTGTCACAGACGCACTGGACGTCACGACACACCGGAAGGAGACACGACATGCAGAAAGTCCTCGTAGGCACCCTTGCCGCCGCGCTCGCTCTGGCTGCAACCGCTGCCACCGCTCAGGATCAGGTGAAGAGCGATCCGCAGCCAACTGCGATTGAGCGCATTTTCGGAAATCTGACGGGTGCGACGAGCACGAAGACGGCCACGAAATCGGGCGATCAGAAACACACGCTTTCTGTTGCGGATCGGGTTGTCCTGAACGGCTATGCCTCGACCGGGAAGCCCGAGCTTGATGCCTGGATCCTCAATCTTCGCCGCAGCCGCGGCGGCGGCCCGGCTGGCGGCTGATCAATCCCGTCCCCCCTCCGGCACCCCCTCCTGCCGGAAAGCCCCGCCCGCTCCCCCTCGGGCGGGGCTTATCTTCACATTGAGTTGACTGCCTACGGATCGCCGGAAAGCCCGGACGCACTACCATTCTCCAGACCGGACGTTTTCTGCATGCGGGAGGTCGATAATGTTCATGCGCGTTGGTGCTACAGCCCTGGTCGCAACAACGTTGGTTGCCGCCTGTGCAAACAACGAACGTGCGCCGGAGACAAACGCAAGCTCCGTTACCAGCGAGTCTGATAGAAAGCCAGCTTTTGCCCCCACCGGCAAACCAGAGCTTGACGCCTGGTTGCTTCGCAAGCGTGCGCTCACCACGCCCAGCCGTTAGATCTTGCGCGCCCAGTGACTGCTCCGGCCCTTTGGCCTATGGACTTGCCAACCTTATGTGCCTGATCTAGATGGTGGTCCTTAGCGCGGCGTCTAGACTTCCGGAATGCTCGTGCTTTCTAGGCCTTAGCGCATATGGCGCGGAACTTCGCAGGTACGCCGTGCGCGCTGATTGAAGTCCTTGCCGATGGGAGAACAGGATGATCGGGCGGCTCAACCATGTAGCAATCGCTGTACCGGACCTGAAGGCGGCATCCGATCTATACCGCTCGACCTTGGGCGCATCGGTATCGGCGCCGCAGGCAGAGCCGGATCACGGCGTTACGGTCGTCTTCGTCGAACTGCCGAACACGAAGATCGAGTTCCTCGAACCCCTGGGCGAAGGCGCGCCAATCGCCGGATTTCTGGAGAAGAATCCAACAGGGGGTATTCACCACATCTGCTATGAGGTCGACGACATCCTGAGCGCACGGGACCGCTTGAAGGATGACGGCGCGCGCGTGCTGGGGGACGGCGAACCCAAGATCGGCGCCCATGGCAAGCCGGAACTGTTCCTGCACCCCAAGGACTTCAACGGGACACTTGTCGAACTGGAGCAGGCATGACGATCACGTCGGCAATCGTATTGTTCGCGGTGATCTGGGCGGTCGTCTTCTTCATGGTTTTGCCGTTCGGGCAGGTCAGTCAGCTCGAGGATGGCGATGTGCTGCCCGGAACACCCGCGAGCGCGCCGACCGACGCGATGATCCGCAAGAAAATCCTGATCACGACCGGCATCGCGGTCGTTTTGTTCGTCGTCGTCTACCTGACTTTCGTGATCCTGTGGGTCACACTGGATGACGTGACCTTCATGACGCCACCATCGCAGCGATGACGTCGCACGCTCACCGGGTCGCGGGTGCCTTTGCGATCGTAGGTCCGGTGCCAAGCCAGGTGCGATAGGCGGCGAGCAGCCCCAATTCCCGTGCGATCAGATATTCGCCGGTTGAACTGACGCGGCGGACAGGTTCGATCATGGATCCGACACTGTACTTCATGCGGGTTCGGGCCGTGTAGCTCTTGCCGAACGCCCGTTCCATGTTCATGTCGATGATTGTGTTGCGCAGAACACGAAGCCGGATCAGGAAATTCTGGGCCGCGTCGCGTTCCTTGTAATTGTCGGAGCTCAGGGACGCCTTGGCGGACAAACAGGCATCGGCCAGCGTGACGACGAACTCCTGATCAGGGTTACGGTGCTTAAATCTTGCCCTGTTCACGTAATGCTTGCAGGTATCTCCATTATAGGCCTTGTCAACTTCGGCTTGCGTAACCCACGTGCGGTCTAATGAAAGTGCCGGGGAAGCTGCAAGCAGCAGCGCGATCAAGCCAGATACAATGATTTTCATGTGTTCATTCAATCTCGTCATGGTTAACCGAGTATGAATTGTAACACTGCTGTCACAAAAGAGCCAAACCATTCGCGGCGCCTTGGCGCAGAGCGTGGGGTGGGCCGCTCTGCTTGTCACCTGTTGCAGTGCAAAAAACCGGAAATGTGATGGGCGGAGACGGGCCTCAGACCGCGCGGGCTGCGTGCCAGCGGCGATGGAACTGATGGGTGACCGTCGCCACACCCAGCACAGGAATGATCAGGTTCATGACCGGGATCACCAAGGGGATCGCCATGAGAACCCCCGCGAGCCAGGTCCGCCAGAAGTTCTGCTTGCGTAGAATTGCAGCCTCGCCGGCGGGCAGGTGGCGTGCTGCGACCATCTCGAAGTATTCGCGTCCCAGCAGATAGCCGTTCAGCGCGACGAATACGGCGGGCGCCAGTGGCCCGGACAGCAGATAGATGACCAATGCGAGGATGTTGAGCACGATCACCAGGGCCGCGAAACGCACCGACTTCAAGAGGTCCGTGACCAACCCTGACCGTCTTGGCTCCGGCAGATCGGGATAGTGCTTCGCCTCGACCGCATCGGCGATCTCGTCCAGGAACAGCCCGACGAACATTGCCGCAACCGGGATCATCAGGAAGGACGAGGCGAACAGAACGGCGCCGATGGCTAGCGTTTGCAGGCCCAGGCTCGGCAGTTCCACGCGCCCGACAAGCCACCATTCACCCAGATCCGTCGGAATGAAACTGGCCAGCCATCCCGCCCCCGCGGTCATGCCGAACAACAGCGCGATCGTCAGACCAAGCGCCTTCAGGAACACGATCAGAAATCGCCCGTCCGGGAGCTGTCCGATAGCGCGCAGAAAATCGCCGATCAGAGCCATCCGATGCCCCTCAGGCCCATTCGGTGATCGCCGTCAGATCCGGCCGATCGCGATCGGTCGGCGTGACCGTCTCGTTTCCAATGTGGAGGAATCCGGCGACGCTCTCTCCCGGTGCGCAGCCGAGTGCGGTGGTCAGGAAAACGTCGTCCCGGCACAATGGCCCGGTCAGCCAGTTCGCCCCCCAGCCCGCGGCCAAGGCCGCATTGAGGAGTGCCAGACAGACGCCGCCCGCGGCCATCTCCTGCTCCCAAAGCGGGATCTTGTCCGACGCCGCAGGCGAGACAATCACTGCCACGATGACGCCACCATACGAGAACGACTTGGCGTTCTTTTCGACTTTGTCAGGTTCAAGGCCCATCTCGGTCATTCGCGCGGTTGCCTGGTCGGCAATCCCGGCGCGCCGTCCCGTGTCGGACAGCACCAGAAACCGCCACGGTACCAGCTTCCCATGATCCGGGGTCCGGCTCGCGGCGGTGAGCAACGTCTCCAACTCGGCACGGTCCGGTGCTTGCGGACCAAGGGTCTTGGCCGGGCGCGACCGGCGTGTCAGCAGAAAGTCGAGAACATCTGGGCGGCGGTCTGGCATCGCGTATCTCCCGTGGGATTGATCAAGGATTGGCGGTGTCATGCCCGGCCTTGTGGGGGGTCTCCGGATGACCATGACTGGCTGCGATCATGCACGACCTAGGTCGTCTCTCGCCGTCGCGCAAGACATCTGCGGGGCAACGGGCAGGGCTGAAGCCTCAGAACGGCAGGCCAACGTAATTCTCGGCCATTGCGGTCATCGCCGCGTTGGAGCTCGTCAGATAGTCCAGTTCTGCCTCCTGGATCTTCTGGCCAAACGCGCCCTCCTGCGGGAAGCGGTGCAGCAGCATGGTCATCGACCAGGAAAACCGCTCGGCCTTCCAGATCCGGCGCAGCGCTGTCTGGGAGTATTCGTTCAGCCCACGCTCGGTTCCGTCCCGGTAATGGGCGATCAGAGCCTCGGACAGATAGTGGATGTCCGACGCCGCCAGGTTCAACCCCTTCGCCCCGGTTGGCGGTACGATGTGCCCGGCATCGCCCGCCAGGAATAGACGCCCGTACGACAAGGGTTCGGCCACGAAGGACCGCAGGGGCGCTATCGATTTCTCGATGGACGCCCCGGTCTCGATCCCGTCCGCGACATCCATTGGCAGACGCGTGCGCAAGGCTTCCCAGAAGCGATCATCCGACCAGTCTCCCAGATCCGTATCCAGCGGAGCCTGCACGTAATAGCGGCTGAGCGTGTCCGACCGCATCGAGCACAACGCAAATCCGTGTTCGTGGTTGGCATAGATCAACTCGTGATGCGCAGGCCGGGTGCGCGACAGGATGCCGAGCCAGCCGAATGGATAGACCTTTTCGTATTCGCGCAACACATTCGCCGGGATCGACTTGCGCCCGACACCGTGGAACCCGTCACAGGCGGCGATGAAATCGCAGTCAACACGATGGGTTGCGCCGTCTTTCTCCCATGTCAGGTACGGTGCATCGGTCTCCAGATCATGCGGCGTGACACTGGCCGCTTCGTGGATCACCACGCCGCCAGTTGCGTCCCGGGCTTCATAAAGATCGCGCGTCACCTCGGTCTGACCATACACGGTGACTGTCTTGCCGCCGGTCAGGCCTTCCAGATCGATCCGCGCCATGCGCCCGCCAGACGACAGGTAGAAGCCGGTGTGGATCTGACCCTCGCGGTCAAGGCGCTCGGCCACGCCTGCACGGCGCAGCAGATCGACCGTACCCTGTTCCAACACGCCCGCGCGGATGCGCGCCAGCACATAGTCGCGCGGCTGGCGCTCCAGAACGACGCTCTCGATCCCCGCCCCATGCAGCAGTTGCGCCAGCAAAAGCCCGGAGGGGCCGCCGCCGATGATCCCGACCTGAGTTTTCATCCCGTCCCCCAAGGAACATCGCATCCGATGTCACTCTTGCCGGACGGGTCGCGTCAGGCAATGCTGATCGGAGCATCGGGCCGCGTATCCACCATGCTTTTCCGCAGGCTGATGCGGGTAAGCCAGGCGGCCAGCGCAGGATGCGCAGCGCGCCACGTGAACTCCGGAATGCGGTGGTCCATCTCCAGAGCCGCCGCGACGATGACTTGGAGCCGGTTCAGATCCCCGGTCATCAAAACATGCTTGGTCTGACTGGCCCAATACGCAACGCAGCGCGTAACACGAGCAGCCTCGTGCGCCAGGATCTCCTCCGAGCGATCTGCCTCCGGGCGGCGCAATTCGCGGCCCCAGACCGCAAGACCGTCCATCATGGCCAATGCGGCTTGTTCGTACCGTTGATACGTCCATCTTGTATCGTCTGACGGCGCAGACAGTTTCGGTGTCCCGTCCAGCGCATCCAGGTAATCGCAGATCAGACCGGATCCCTCGAACCCGGTTCTGTCTGGCAGCACGAGGAACGGAATCCGCCCCGAGGGATTCAGATCGTAATACGGGCTGCCTGCCTGACGGGTGACGGGGACGATCTCTTCGATCTGATCCAGCAGGCCAAGTTCGCGGATCACGACCCGGACAATTCGCCCGTAAGGCGAGGTCGCCGAGGTATAGAGCCGCATGTTTGTGTCGTTCGCCATTGTGGACGCCGATTACCCCTTTGCCACAAGAATTGGCTGGGTGAGGTCGCTCAGCGACTGGCGTTGCTGTCCGTCCGCGTCGAAGTTTTCAGGATCCAGCCATGTCTCGAACGCCGCCTTCAAGGCAGGCCACTCGCTGTCGATACAGCCATACCAGGCGGTATCGCGGTTGGCGGCCTTGGTGATCTGCGCCTGCCGGAAAACACCTTCATAGGAGAAACCCAAACGTTGTGCTGCGCGCCGCGAGGGCGCATTCAGATCGTTGCATTTCCACTCATAGCGCCGGTATCCGGCCTCGAACGACCACTTCATCATCAGGAACATGGCCTCGGTCGAGGCAACAGTCCGCTGGAGCAGCGGTGAGAACGTGATGTATCCGACTTCGATCGATCCTGCCTCTGGCGCGATTCGCATCAGAGAGGCCGTGCCCACCGGGCCATCCTCGATGATGATCGTGAACTGCAGCGGATCCGGGCTCTTGGCCGCCGTCTCCACCCAGGCAGTGTAGCTTTCGAGATCCTCGAACGGACCATCGGGCAGGTATGTCCAGTTGCGCCCCTCGGCGTCCCGCAGATGCGCGGCGTGCAGGGCAGGGGCGTGCGCCATGCTCAACCGTTCCAACCGGCAGTATCGCCCCTCCAGCACCATATCGCCCGGTACGGGCCGCGGTGACCAGTCCGGCACCTCGACATCGCCCGGCTGGCCAAGCGCGTTGGTCATGCCTCGATCCGATGGCGCGGTTCGCGCGTGCACATGCGGCGCGGTCAGATCCCGCAGCGACTGCTTCTGCTGACCGTCCGCATCGAAATTGGCCGGGTCGAGCCAGGCCTCGAACGCAGCACTAACGCCGGGCCAATCCCGGTCGATGATCGCGAAGATCGCCTTGTCGCGGTTGCGCCCCTTGGTGACATAAGCCTGCCGGAACAGCGCCTCGTAGGTGAAGCCGGACCGCTCCGCCGCGCCCATCGACGCGGCATTCAGCGGATCGCAGGTCCACTCGTAACGGCGATAGCCTGCCTCGAACGCCCACTTCATTTTCAGATACATCGCCTCGGTCGCCAACGCCGTGCGCTGCATTGCGGGCGAAAACATGATCGAGCCGACCTCGATCGATCCCGCCGCTGGCGCGATGGCCATGAACGCACCGTTGCCCAGCGCCTTGCCCGAGGCCTTGTCGACATAGGCGAAATAGACCATGTCGTCCTTCGCCTCGATCTCGGCCAGCCAGGCGTACAGTGCTTCACGCGTCGGGTAGGGGCCGTTCATCCGATGGGTCCAGTTGGCCCCGTCCGGATCAGCCGAAAACGCCCCGAACAGATCGTCGGTGTGCCGGACAGCCGAGATCGGCTCGAGCCGCACATGGCGCCCCTCGATCACCGTGCGCGGTGGACGCGGCGGCGGTGTCCAGTTCTCGACCGGTGCTCCGATCGGATCGCCCAGGGGTGTCGTGTGGCTCATTGGTCTCACTCTCGAATGGTGCGCAACCTTGGCCGCGCCCGCATGCCAACGGCAAGCACTTGCGGTATACTGGCTCACGGAAACCACAGCTCTGGCGCGCGGCATCGCACAGCGCCCAATCGTGGAGCAGAACCATGGATCTGGATGACAACGCGCTTGAATTGCTGGAACGGCGTCTCTCGGAACGTATCGAAACGCGTGTGCGCGGACGCCTGTTCCGGTTCTATGGCACGGTCGGGGGGATCGCGCTCGGCGTGATCAGCTTCTTCGGCTACAACATCGTGTCGAGCCTGGAGGACACGGCCAAGACGTTCGCCGAGAACGCTGTTGCCGGTGCCGTGCGCAATGCCGATCAGGCGGCGCGCGATGCCAGCAAGCAGACCCTCAAGGCGTCCGAGCGGCTCGCGGCGGTCGACGAATTCCAGCAACGCCGGATCGAGCTGATTCTGGATAGCGAAGAAAAACTCCTGACGGCCAAGAAGAAGATCGATGATCTCTCGGAGTCGATTTCCGGCCGCATTGACGCGATCGATCGCGACATTCAGGAGACCGAGGCCCAGGTCACGGCACAGGGGCAGCGGCTCCAGGCGAAGGATGTCGCCGGCATCGATTATGTCGACGAGGTCGCGGTGAACGTCGCCAATCTGGCAGCGCAGGTGGTCATCCTGGAGGCACAGTTGCGTGAAGTTCGTGAAAAGGCGCCGACCGGTGTCGAATATCAGGTCAGCGCGGCCGATCCCGAGCAGATCGCACAGGCAGCAAAATCCCGTGCGTTTCCAGAGCCCATTCTGATCAATCCGGACACTGGTGTTGCGACGAAGATCGAGCAACCGGCCCAGCCGATCACGCCGCCGGGCGACACGACCGTGTATGTCCAGTTCGCCGGTGTTGCCCGGGACGTGCTGACTGCGCTGACCGACCGCCTCGACACCAAGGGGTTCACTCTGCCCGGCGCCGAGCGCACGAAACACGCAGCAGGCACGCACGACATACGCTATTTCTTCGATACGGATTTCGGGCAGGCCGAAAGACTTCGCAATCTCATGAACGGGGTGCTGGCCAAATCCGGGTATCGTGCGGACATCGAGTTGCGCGATCTGACGGCCTACAAGGGCGCGAAGCCGCCTCCCGGAACGGTCGAGTTGTGGCTGGAGCCGGTCAGGGATCGGTAGGAGGTCGCCCCGGCGCGCCGGGCGTTCAGACGATCCCTGGGTTCCCTGCCAGATCCACGCCGGGGAACACGCTGCGTTCCAGATCGCTGCCGCGCAGGCCGAACTGTGCAGCCAAGGCCCAGGCTGCATAGCGGCGCAGATCATCCGTCGGCAGCAGGTCGCGGTTCTGGTAGAGATCGCTCTGCCCGAGCCCCGGCCATTGCCCGAAGACCTTGCCGCCCTGCACGGCGCCGCCTGCCAGCAGCATCGCGCCGCCGGTGCCGTGGTCAGTCCCGGCCGATCCGTTCTCGCGCGCTGTTCGCCCGAACTCGGTGATCGCGATCACTGCGGTGCGTTCCCAGTTCCGACCCAGCCCCGATTTCAGCGTCAGCAGAGCTTGGGTCAATTGCTTCGCCGGACGCTTGAGCGCGTTCGACTGAGTCTTGTGTGTGTCCCACCCACCCAGCGAGAAGGCGGCGATCCGCGATGGTCCGTTCAGTTGGTCCGCCGTGAACTGTGCCAGCGTCTTACCGGTTTCGCGGGCCGCCCGCCCCTCGGATCGGTCGGACAGCATCGCAGCACCCTCCAGCGCCCGGGTGAACAGCGGGTCGCCCGCGTAAAGTAACGAGAGTAAGCGGCGCTCGTCCTCCTCCAGCGACAGCTCGTTGGTCGGCGACCACGCGCCCGCAGGAGCATCGCCGCTCAGCAAGAGCAGATTGTCCTGTCCGACGGCCATCGCCGTATCGGCCCGCGCGCCTGGGATAAGCGAAAGCGCCCGGTTCAACCAACCGTCGCGCGCCGGGGTCATCTGACCGTCCGAGGATGCCCCCCCGTTCTCGAGCAGATCCTGGCCATCGAAATGGCTGCGCTTGTCGCGATACGGGGTCGAGACGGCGTGCACGGCGCCAAGCTCACCGGCTTTCCACAACGGCAGAAGATCCGAGAAGGATTCGTGCAGGCCGAAGAACCCGTCCAGATCGGTCACGCCGTCGCCCGGACGCCTGCTCAGCGTCGGCCGCAATGCCCGAAGCCCCAGATCCCCATACGGTTGCACGACGCCCAGTCCGTCCATCCCGCCACGCAGGATGATCACGACCAGCCGATTGTCGCCCGGCGCCGACGCGAACACGACCGGCGTTACCAGGGGCGAGGCCGCGGCAGAGCAGGCACTGCCCAGAAAGGCGCGGCGGGAAAGAGAGATCGTCATGGCACCTTCCTCAACGTCGATTGAATTCGGGCGAGGCCAGGACAAGTGCAAAGCCCTCCCACCGGTCCGGCGCGCCGCCAACGGCAAAGCCGGTCTCTGGCCTCAAGGCATCGCGCAGAACGCCGTCGGCAAAACGCCTTGGATCGACATCCGAACGTTTCGCGATCAACTGACCCACCTTGCCCGCGAAACTCCGACGCGCGGCAAGTCCCTGCGGCGTGATCCAGGCTTCCGCCTCCTCGGGCCATCCATCGGGGCCCGGCGGTTGCAGCAGTGGCTGGCCGAGGTCACGCAAGGCCCGCACCAGCCGCAGCCCGCGCGCCAGTGGGCCGTCCAGATCCTGCGCCGTGACACCCATCGCGCGCATGGTCGCTGCGACCAACCCGGTCGGCTGGCGGATCTTGGCAAACGGCATTTCCCAGGATGCGGGGTGTTCGAGCAGCGCCTGATAGACCGATGGCAGGTCTCCACCACTGTTCCGCCACGCTGCTGCGATATGGGCCACCAGATCGGGATCGGGCTGGTCGGCGACGAAGTGCACCGCCAACTTGGATGCTATGTGCCGCGCCGTGATCTCATGCACGGCGACGTCCTGCAGAAACTCCAGCGCGTGGGCTGCTTTCGCCGGGTCGCCGCCATAGGATTGGCCCAGCACGGTCTCGGCACCCGGTTCGGCGCGTTGCTGAAAGAACCGGAACTTCCCGAACCCGCGATGCACGCCGTAGCCTGTCAGCAATTCGGCCAGTTCCCGCACATCGTGCTGCGCGTACGGCCCTCCGACGCCCAGTGTGTGCAGCTCTAGCACTTCGCGCGCCAGGTTCTCGTTCAATCCTTTGCCGCGCCGCTTCCCGGCCCGGCTGTTCGGCCCGAAGCTCGACACCTGATCGAGATAGCTCAGCATCACCGGATGCTGCACCACGGCGCTCAGCATCTCGCCAAAGCTGCCCATCAGATGCGGGCGCAGAGCCTCGGGCTCGAAGGTCGGTGCAATGAACAACTGCCCGGCATTCCGTCCGGCGATGGTGAAGTGATCGGCCCAGAACGCCACGAGCCGTTCATAGAACCCGTGCGGCGAGACCGCCCTGCGAAACACCACCTGGGCCGCATCGCGCATGGCATCGCGGCGCATCGCCTTGCGCATGTTCTGAAACTCAGGGCTCTTGCCACCGGATTTACGCTCGGCAATCAGCGCATCCAGCCTTTGCCGCCGCTCGGTCAGCCCGGCTATGGGCACCGGCATCGGCGTCCGTTGCGCGACTGCCAAGGTGTCGAACAGCGCAGCCGGACCCGAGGGCGCCGCTTGGTCGCGGTGAAACCCGTATCCGAAGCGGATCGCGGCAATGGTGGTCTTCGAGACTGCCATGACGTCTGTCTGCCCTGGTTCGGTAACGTGAAGGCTAACGCGGGTACGCAAGCCTTCCGTCGTCAGGCGGCACGGATCAAGACGTCAGTGATCCGCGCGCCGTTGTTCTACGTCTTCTGGGTCTTGTTTGCATCGCTGGACGGTGAGGTCGCTGCCGAACGGATCGACACGAAACGCCGCAGAACGTCCAGCCAGAATTGCGCGCCCAGCATCACGGCGAGCGCCAGCAGAAGCCAGCCGAGCACCGGATTGCGATCGATCGGTCGGTCCTCGGCAACCGGGTTGATCGTATCCCAAAGACACGCGATCCAGGACTGCTCGGCGTATGGTGGCTTGCGGCAGTGCCCCCAGCCGGTGTCCGCATCAATCGCTGCGAGCTCTCCCGACAGGTTGTTCAACTCGGTCGAGATCCGCTTCTGGATCGCTTCCAGATCCGATGTGTCGGCGACCGGGCGTTCTTCGACTGGAACCAGCGCTTCCATCACGTCTTCCAGATCCTCGAGCGCCGAGATCCGCGTGGCCTTCTCGACAACCTCCTGACGCAGCTGATCGTTGTGGTGCAACTCGACTGCGTACCGGATCGGGTCGGTATTGGTCAGAACCGCCAGGAACAGACCGATGAAGAAAAGCCAGAACTGCATACGCCGGATGTACCAGCCCGCGAACCGCTCGCGCGCATTGTCGTACCATGTCCCGATCGCCGCTTCGATTGTCTCGGCCTTCGTCTCGCCGCCCTGCAACACGATGCTGATACGCTTCACAAGCTCGGGGCTCCGCTCCAACGCGGCGACGGCGTGGATCTGCTCCACCAGCCCGGGGATGTCGCTGGGCGAGACTGCCTTCAGTTTGTCCTTCAGGTCCTGGGCTTCGTCTTCGATCTCTTTGCGAACCTTTTCGATCTCGGCGCGGACCTGATGCAGCACCGACTTGGTGAACACATCGGTCGGCACGTCCGACGGGGCGCGTTTCTCGTTATCGTCCGCCTTGGCTGCGATATCCGTCGAACCGACCGCTTTCTCAAACACGTTCATCGGCCCCTTCAGGCTTTCGATCAGCGGGCTTTTCCAGAACGCCTTGAACTCTTCCGAGTTGCCGATCATGCCGTAGATCCCGCGCCGCAGGCTCTTTGCCCGCAGGTTGAAGATAGCCGAGATCGCCTCCTGCACCGCGCTCGCGAACAGGCTGAAGACGAGGATCAGGAAGATCACGCCAATCGCGATGTCCAGGAAAATTATGCCGGTCATGGTTCCCCCCATGGGTCGATTCCGAATGCGTCGACTCTACCACGAGTGACTTGCACGGTGCGTGCCGTTTGTCACATCCCGGGACGCTGGCCGCGGACGACCCGCTCGGTCGGTTCTGGTTGACAAATCCGACTAAAAGAATCAGAATAAAGACATGTTCCAGCCAGACCGGGCACAGCGCCGGGTCAGCCCGAACTCCCTCAACACCGGAGATCGAGCCATGACGAACAGTTATCCCGTGGATCCCGCCGCACCCGGCATTGCCGCCAGATGCGAGGTCACCATCCAGGCCATGATGCAGGAGGCAGGCTTGCCCTGCGATTTCAGCCTCGAACAGTTCTTTGACCGGATCGAACACCGCGAGGATGCCCGATGAAGCACGAACCTCTCACCGCTCGCGAAGCACATCTGGCGCTGCCGACCGATACCGTGCCGGTCTATGATGCGGTCGCGCTGACCAGGGGCCAGCAGAAGGCCATTCTGATGCTCAATGGTCAAAGCTACACGCTGCGGATCACCAAGCAGGGCAAGTTGTTGCTGACAAAATAGCGCGCGGTGTCAGTCTGGACGACGGATCGCTGGCGAAGCGGGCGGACCGCGCCAGATAATACGGGGACCGGTCGAAAGGACCCCGCCCATGCCCACTCTGCGTGCCACTGGCGATTGCTTCGGAACCTTGATCGCCATCCTGTTCACGGGGCTGTTCTTCACCGTCCACCCGGCGCGCGCCGAAGAGGCAACGCCGGTATCGCTCGAACTTGTCTTGCTGGCGGATGCGACCGGATCGATCGACCAGAAAGAGATCGAATTCCAGCGCCAAGGGTACGCGCAGGCCATAACCGATCCGGCGGTGATCGATGCGATCGTCTACAGTGGATATGGCAAGATCGCGCTGACCTATGTCGAATGGGCCGATGCGACGTCTCAGGATGTCGTCGTTGGCTGGACCGTGATCGACGGAGAAGAGGCAGCGCAGACCTTTGCCTCCGACCTTCTCGAGCCGCCGCGCCAGGCCTGGGGGCGCAATGCCATTGGTGCGGCCTTGTTGGCCGGCAAACGCCTGATCGAGACGAACGCGTTCGAAGGTCTGCGCAAGGTCATCGATCTCTCGGCCGACAGCGCCAACAATTGGAACGGCCCAAGCATCCCGGATGCCCGCGCCGAGGTCCTGTTTGCCGGGATCTCGATCAACGGCCTCGCTGTCCTGTGCCGAAGCTGCAGCGGACAGCCGATCAGCTACAACCTGGAAGCTGCGTTCCGCGAGTTCATCATCGGCGGGCCCGGCTCCTTCGTGATCACCGCAGAAAACTCCGAGACCTTTGCCGATGCCGTGCGGCGCAAACTGATCCTCGAGATCGCGGGCACAACGCCGGACAGCTACGCGGGTCGTTGAGGTCCGCCACGCCGGGCACCGATCATCGTCACGGTCTGCGGATTGTCCCAGCCTTGAGCCGGGACCGGTCATGCACCGTCCGTGCGGTCCCGGGTCAAGCGCGGGACATGCCGGAGCCAGGCGTCGATCGCGTAACAGAGATCCTCAGTCCCGAGGGACCACCCGCAGACCCAGATCGCGCAACTGATCGTTGGTCGGATCGGACGGCGCCTGCATCATCAGGTCCTCGGCACGCTGGTTCATCGGGAACATGATGACCTCGCGGATGTTCAGTTCATCCGCCAACAGCATGACAATGCGGTCAATTCCGGCAGCACACCCACCGTGCGGTGGTGCCCCGTAGCGGAACGCGTTCAGCATCCCGCCAAAGCGCGTTTCGACTTCCTCTGGTCCGTAGCCTGCAATCTCGAACGCCTTGAACATGATCTCGGGCTTGTGATTCCGGATTGCACCGGACACCAGCTCGTAGCCGTTGCAGGCCAGATCATACTGGTAGCCGCGCACGGCGAGTGGGTCGCCGTCCAGTGCGTCCAGCCCGCCTTGCGGCATCGAGAACGGATTGTGTTCGAAATCGACCTTCCCGGTCTCGGCGTCCTTCTCGTACATCGGGAAGTCAACGATCCAGGCAAACGCGAACCGGTCGGTCTCGGTCAGGCCCAACTCGTCGCCGATCACGACACGCGCACGTCCGGCCACGACTTCGAAGGTGGACGGCTTACCACCCAGGAAGAACGCCGCATCGCCGGTGCCAAGACCAAGCTGCTGGCGGATCGCCTCGGTCCGCTCCGGCCCGATGTTCTTGGCCAGCGGCCCGGCGGCTTCCATACCGTCTGCTCCATCGCGCCAGAAGATATAGCCCATGCCCGGCAGGCCTTCCTTCTGGGCAAAGCTGTTCATCCGGTCGCAGAACTTGCGCGAGCCGCCGGTCGGGGCCGGGATCGCGCGGATC
>JBHJIZ010000180.1:0-12686 GCA_050043005.1 Paracoccaceae bacterium | reverse complement strand
CGTCTACTGGCTCAAGTACGAAGAGGCTAATGACTACATGATGACGGCCAACTTTCGCCAGTGCGAGCATATCTGTTATTTCGGGGCAAACCACGTGATCTACACGCTGATATTCGTTGAACTCACGGGACCAAAGGGCAGTATTGATTGCTTCGAACCCAGTTCCAAGAACCTCGCCATTCTGCGCCCGGCCATCCAGCCTCATTCCAACATCAAGTTGCATGAGGTTGGCCTCAGCGATCAGTCAGGCACGGTCAGTTTCGTGCAGGAAAACAGCGCATCCGGTGTCGGAAATCGTATCACCGCGACGGATGGTGAAAGCTCGGACAGCGAGATTACAGTCGTCCGGGCCGAAGAGGTCATCGACGCCACCCCGAACTCTGTTCCGGATGTCATAAAGATCGACGTCGAAGGACACGAACTCCATGTCCTGCGCGGTTTCGGGGACTGCCTGAAAGACACGAAGATCCGGTGCATCGGCGTAGAGGTGCATTTCAGCCTGCTGGAAGCACAGGGCCTTTCAGGTGCCGCGAACCAGATCGAATCCCTTCTTAAAGCCGCGGGATTCAAGGTCAACTGGACCGACCCCAGCCATATCGTGGCGCTGCGCTAGAAAGTCTGTCGGCGCGCTATCAGACGCTGTTGCATCATCCACGCATCCGCGCACCGTCTGCATCCACCAGGTGGGTCGATGTGATGACGGCAGGGCGTTGCTGCCCAAGGATCTCGACCGTCAGTTCCTTTCCGTCACGCGCATCCTCGGCCGGGATCAACGCCATCGCGACGGATTGCCGGGAGTAATGCGCATACCCGCCCGAAGTGACGAAACCGATCACCTCGCCATCGTCAAAAACCGGTTCCCAACCCTGTGCGTCGGCACCATCGGCATCGACCAACAGCGCTGCCAGCTTTCGGGCAGGCGGGGCATCGCGCTCTGCCACCACGACGTCCCGCCCAATGAAGTCGTTCTTCTTCCAGCTGATGAACCGGTCCAGACCGACCTCTGCCGGGGTGTAGTCCGGCTTGAACTCGCGCAGCCATGACCCGAAGAACTTCTCCAGCCGCAGGCTCATCATCGCACGCATCCCGAAGCCGCGCAGGCCCAGACCGGTCGCCTCCATGGCAATCGCGTTGTACAGCGCAACCTGATGGTCCGAGGCACAGTAGATCTCGTATCCCAGATCGCCGGTATAGCTGACCCGTTGAACCCGCACGGGGATATGGCCCGCGTAGAGTTCGTGCACCGACAGGAACCGGATCGCCTCGTTCGAGACATCCGCACCCGTCACGCGACCCAGCAATTCGCGTGCGTTCGGCCCGGCAATCTGAAACCCGATCAGAGATTTCGAGACATTCTCGATCTCGACCCCGGCCTCACGATGCTTCAGGAACCAGCGCATGTGGTACTGCTGCGCTGCGTAGCTGGCCGTCAGCTGCACCCGGTCCTCCCCGATCCGCGCCATGGTGAAGTCACCGATGATCCGCCCGCGCGGCGACAGCATCGGCGTCAGCGCCATACGCCCGACATCCGGCACCCGATTCGCCATGATCCGGTTCAGCCAATCCACCGCATTGGGGCCCGAGACGACGTATTTCCCGAAATTGTGGATTTCGTTCAGCCCAACCGCTTCACGCACCGCCCTGCATTCCTCGGCAACCGCGTCGAAGGCATTCGAGCGCCGAAAGGTTGGCTCCTCGAACCGCCGTTTACCGGGCAAGGCGAAGTAGTTCACGTGCTCCATGCCATAGGCCGAGCCGAACACCGCGTTCTGCTGATCCCAGATACCGTAGGCGGGCGTCGTCTCCAGCGGTCGGGCAACCGGCAGTTCCTCGTTCGGATATCCGATCGAGAACCGGCGTTGATAGTTCTCGGTCACCTTCAGACGCGTGTAACCCTTGTTCGCCCAGTCGCCGAAGCGCGCGACGTCCATGGCGTAGACGTCCGTCTCTGTCTCGCCTTCGACCATCCACTCGGCCAGCGCCTTGCCGACGCCGCCGCCCTGGCTGAACCCGGCCATGACCGCACAAGCAGCCCACATGCCGGGCATCCCGGGGAGCGGCCCGACCAGAGGGTTGCCGTCCGGTGCGAAGGTGAACGGCCCGTTGATCGTGCGCTTGATCCCGGCGCGACCCAACACCGGATAGCGCCGAAACGCGGCCTCCAGGGGCTCGGCCACCCGATCGAGATCGTCATTCAGCAACTCGTGCCCAAAGTCCCACGGCGTCCCGTCGACCGCCCAGGGAATGGCCTTCTGCTCATAGATGCCGATCACCAGACCCCGGCCTTCCTGCCGAAGATAGGTCTCGCCCGCCGGGTCCATGACATGCGGCAGTTCCTCGGCGCGCTCATGCACCTCCGGGATATCATCGGTCACGAAGTACTGATGTTCCATCGGGTGCAGCGGCAGATGCACGCCCGCCATCGCCCCGACCTCGCGCGCCCAGAGGCCCGCCGCATTGACCACGTGCTGGGCGCGGATCGTCCCTTGCTCGGTCACGACATCCCATTCATCGCCAACCCGCGTCAGCGCCGTCACAGGCGTTCGCAACAGAATCTCGGCGCCGGCCATCTGGGCTGCCTTGGCATAGGCATGGGTCGTCCCGGACGGATCGAGGTGCCCGTCCAGCGGATCATAAAGCCCACCGACCACGCCCTCGACATTCGTGATGGGAGAGCGCCGTTGGATCTCTTCCGGCCCAATGATCTCGGTATCCAGGCCCATGTAACGGTGCTTCGCGCGCTCGGTGACCAGATAGTCCAGCCGGTCCTGATCGGTCGCGATGGTGACCCCGCCAACATGGTGCAGACCGCAGCTTTGCCCGGTGATCTGCTCCAGCTCGCGGTAAAGGCGGATCGTGTAACCCTGAAGGGCCGCCATGTTGGTATCGGAGTTCAGCGTATGGAACCCGCCCGCCGCGTGCCAGGTCGACCCGGATGTCAGCTCGGACCGCTCGATCAGGCAAATGTCGGTCCAGCCCTGTTTGGTCAGGTGATACAGGACCGAGCAGCCGACCACGCCGCCGCCGATCACAACCACACGGGCCTGAGTGCGCATCATCCGATCTCCCTTCGAGTTTCACCAAACCAGTAAACCGGATGCGGGTCGGCGCGAAACCGTCTAAATCCTATCCTGAATACGACATCGATCCTGGACAATGGTCGAGCGCCACAAGTGATTGCGGCAAACTCGACGGCGAGGGTTTCGAGCGATGTCTGAGAGAGCCGTCTCGTCCCCAGGCACGGGTCTCAAAGCTTCCTCGGACATTTGATCGATGAATTTCGCATCGTTCTGTATTATTTTAGGTCAAATGAAACGATTTATTTGTTTGGAGATCAGCCATGCCCTGGGACGGGACTTTTACGGGAAATTCGAGTAAGCGCGCCGATCGACCGAACTGGCGCAGCTCCAGCGATTACAACATTCAATTCAAGCCAAGCGACTCCGACGTAAAGCTTGCGTTTCACCACATATGTGACTGGGCTTTACTGCGAGATACGTGGAACCGATTGGTCGACGACAAACATTACGCAACCATATGCTGCTGGCTATATGCAGTTGGATTTGATGTAAAAAATACATATCATGAAACTGGTGAACCTCAGACACCGGTTGCAATTGCGACCCAGATCATGAAGGGCGAGGATGTGTATGACGTCGCCGATGCGGATGAAGTTCATACCAGGATCACTTGGTCGACCTGGAACCTTGTCGAAGGTCCAAAAGAAGACACGCGCAGCGACGACCGCGGCAACTTTCATGACCGTTTTTCGAACGTCCGTGGGGGCATCTCAGAAAGCGAACGTGCCGACCTGACCGGACCAGACCGCCTCTACAGCATCATGAGTGGTCTCAACCTGAGCCAACCGATACCCTTGTTGAAGGCCATTGACCTAAGCAAAGCGTTGATGTCCGTGAACCGAAAAGCAAAAGTTATCAAGTTTCGAGAACAGATGTGGACAAAGGCAAGCGGCGGCATGAAGAAGTGCTGGAGAAAGAATCTTCAATAGAACTTTACCGCATCTCCGGCGAACGCGCCATCAGATCGGCCAAACGCTTGCCCGGCTCGTCCAGAAAGGTCTCTTCGCGATACGCGGCATCCTGAATCAGATCCAGGCGGAACGTCCGGAAATCCGCCCGCAGCTCACACCACGCAGTCAGGTTCCAGACAGCACCAAAGAATGACAACAGCAGAGGCCGGATGGTCCGCTGACTGCTGTCCCCTGCTTTCGAGCAATACTGGATGTCGATCTTGCGGCGCCCCCGGATTGCCTCGCGCAGCGTCGTGCGATTGATCGAGATCGGTTCCTCGTAGTGACCGGCGGGGGCATCCATCGCGACATCGGACATCGCCGATTGCAGGTTCTCGGGCAGCACGGCCTCGATCTTGCGCAAGGCGGCCACGGCGGCTTTTGCCAAGGCCGGGTCCGCCCAGCTTTCGACAATCCGGGCGCCAAAGACCAGGGCCTCGATCTCTTCGACATTGAACATCAGCGGCGGCAAATCGATCTCCTCTCGCATCAGGTAACCGACCCCGGCCTCGCCTTCGATCGGCACGCCCGATGCGATCAATGCCGCGATATCGCGATAGATCGTCCGCTCGGACACCTCGAGATCGCGGGCCAGATCGCTCGCGCGCACCAGCTTGTTGCGGCGCAGATACTGGACGATATCGAACAGGCGGTCGGCACGGCGCATGGGCGATTCTCCCTTCAAGAAGCACCTTAGAGACACACTCCTGACAGCACGGTGTCAGGAGGGTCCATGCGCTCCTGACAGCATGATGTCAGGACGGGTCAGGTATTCCTTTGGGCATCGGATCTCTCACGGAGGATGCACAGATGGGACCCTGGTACGACACCGCCATTCACTACAGCAACAACGCCATGCGGAAGGAGGAAGAAGCACGCCTGTCGCGCCTGGTCGGCCCACTTCGGACACCCAGGCTGCCGAACGGGCCAAGCGCGCTTGTGACCTATGGATTGCTGATCCTGATGGTCGCCACGCAGGCCGCGATTGCCTGAAATCGGCCGAGGGGCGCTATTCCTCGCGCCCCTCGGCCTTCAACTTGGCATGGAGGGCGTCCGCGTCCTCCGACCCGACTTCCAGCGCAAAGACATATGCCTGGGTCAGGTAGAAGCACATGGCATCACGGTCGCCTGCAGCTTCGGCCAGATCCGCGGCACGCGCGTACAAACCGACCAGCGCGCACTGATCGCTCCGGTCATGCGCATCAAGCAGGGCAGCGTCCAGCGCCGCCCGCGGGTCCGTCATGCGGACATCTGGCGCGCGACCCAGGCGTGGAAATCGTGGGTCGGGTTGTCCATCACGGGTGAGAACTTGCCGCCGTCGAAACCGCTGGCGTGACGGCCCCTCTGCATGCCCTCGACCACAAAGATGTCCTCTTCGAAGACACCGCGCCACTGGACCGCATTCTTCTCGCGCATCTCGCGCCAGTCGTCGCCGGAAACCTCGTCCGAGGCATAGAACAGCTGAACCCGCTCGGTGGAGCGTTCCTGCGTCTCCGGGATGACGATGAACGCGAAGGTGTGGTCGTTTTGAAAGCCCATCATGATGTTCGGGAACAACATCGGGTACTCGGCACCCTTGGCCCATTTCTCGGACAACCCGTCGAACTTCGGAAACTTCAGCGCCGGGTCATAAACGGTCGTACCCTGTCCGCAGGTCGGGCCGGCGGTGTCGATGTGATAGTGATCCTCCAGCCGCGAATAGCTGTTCAATCCCGGATGAACCCAGGGCAGGTGATAGCTCTCGGCGCCATTCTCGATGGCCAGCTTCCAGTTGCCTCGCACCGACATCTCGAAGGTGCCCTCGTCACCACAACGGTACAGCGGCTTGTCGAACTCGGCATAGCGGTCGAGCACATCGCCGGCATAGTCTTCGAACGCGGGCGCCTGGCCGTCCAGATTCACGAAGACGATCCCCATCCACTGATGGCTGCGCACTTCGATCAGCCCGAGGCTGGCGCGATTGATGCAGTCATGGCGGTTGTTGCCCGGACCACCGACATGCGGGGTCGTGCGCAAGGCGCCCGACATCTCGTAGCTCCAGGCATGGTACGGGCAGCGGATGGCCCGCTTGATCGGACCTTCCTCGGCAACCAGGATCATACCGCGGTGACGGCAGATGTTCTGGAACACCCGCAGCGTCCCCTCGGCATCACGCACCAGCATCAGGGGCTGACCCAGGAATGTCAGCGGCTTGGCGTATCCGTTCTCCTGCACATCCGTCGTGAACGCCATCGCCACCCAGTTGCGGGCCCAGACTTGGGTCTTCTCCAGTTCGAAGACCGCAGGATCGGTGTAGAACGCGTTCGGCAGTCCCCGCGCGGTCTCGATCCCGCCAGTCACATGGGACAGATCCATTGGGAAAACGCTCATGGCAGCCACTCCGGTTGAGGTTTTGCAGTCTCTTCCGGCTACACTGACGACCCCGGTACCGTCTCACACGCCAACGACATGCCATGTCGATTCCAATCGCCCCGAATCCGGCATCTTGCGACGTGTTCACGTCATCGTGCGCGGGTGCCGGGACGTAGATCGCGCGGATCGGCGTACCATTTCCGTCACCAACGACGTAAGGTAAGGTCATGTTTGTGTGCTCGATCAGAGTTGTCCCGGCCATCTTGATGCTGGCCCTCGGCGCTGCCGCCTGTACGCCCGTCGCGGTTACGTCATCGTCCGGGCTGCGGGCCGAGACGCGCTATCCGGCGCCGAATGACCGGATCTTTCGCGCCGATGGCCTGAGTTTCCCGACACGCCGCGCCCGCGATGCCTATCTGCAGCAAGTCGAGGTCGAACGGTCCCGCAACCAAAGCGCCTACGTGCATCGCTTGACCCGGCAAACGCGACGCGAAGCTCGTCTTGCTCGCGAGGAGCGGCGGTTGCTCGAGCTGGAACGCGCTCGTTTGCGGGCCGAACGCGCCGAAGCCCAGGCTCAGCGCGCCAGACGTCAGGCGGAACGGGCGACGCGCCGTGCCCGCGCCTCGACGATCGAAGCCCAGACCCGTACCAGGGCCCGTCAGGCCGAGATTGATACCGACCGCGCCGTCCGCGACGCTCACCGTGCCCAACGCCAGGCACGACGCGCTCAGGAACGCGCAAACACCGTTGCGGCCCGTGCCAACCGGGTGGATCGCCTCGCACCGCGCCCGGGCCTCGCGCCTGCCACCAAGGCGAAGATCCGCAAATATGGCCAGTACCGGCGCAAGGGCGAGAACGAACCGGCCTTTGTCATGCGAATCGCCCGGGCCGAACGGCTCAGCGTACGCGAAGGGCGGTCCGTGGCCCACTGGCTGAACGACAAGAACCGCCGCCGACAGGGCGCCAGCGAACGCTGACCTCAGGCGGCGAGCAACCCCGACGCCGCCCGCGCAATCACAAGTTCCTCGTTCGTCGGGACGACGAGCACCCGCACCCGGCTGAGATCGGTCGAGATCACCGTCGCATTGTCGACATTCTTCATCCGGTCGATCTCGAGCCCCAGCCAATGCAGCCCTTCACAGACCCGTAGCCGGATCGGTGCCGAGTTCTCTCCAATACCGCCGCAGAAGACGACAGCATCAAGCCCACCCAACACCGCCGTCAGTGCGCCCAGTTCGCGCCGGATGCGGAAAACGTAGTAATCAAGCGCCTGCTCCGCCTCGGGCGTCCCGGCTGACTGCAGCGTGCGCATATCGCTCGACATCCCCGACAGTCCCAGGAGACCCGACTTGCGGTACAGAAGCTCTGCAATCTCGCGCGCGTCCATACCCTCCTGATCCATCAGGTACAGCAACACGCCCGGATCGATCTGGCCGCAGCGGGTTCCCATCGGCAGCCCGTCCAACGCGCTGAGACCCATGGTCGACCCGACCGAGCGGCCACCCAGCAAGGCACACATCGATGCCCCGTTGCCCAGATGTGCCACGACGACCCGGCCCGCGTGCAGATGCGGCGCGATCTGCTCCATGCGGTCCGCAATGTATTCATAGCTCAGGCCATGAAACCCGTACCGACGCACACCCTTGTCATAGTACTCGCGCGGCAGCGCGAAGGTGTCGTTCACCCACGGGTGATTCCGGTGAAACGCCGTGTCGAAACAGGCGAACTGCAATGCGCCCGGAAACGCCTTGGACGCAGCATCGATCCCCGCAAGATTGTGCGGCTGATGAAGCGGAGCGAACGGGATCAGTTCTTCCAGATCCCGCTTGATCTCGTCAGTGATGACGACGGGGGCAGCATGGTTCAGCCCGCCGTGGACCACGCGATGCCCGACGGCCGCGACAGCGCGCGCGGGATAATGCGTCTGAAGCGCTTTCAGGACCGCTTCGTACATCCCGTCCTGAGAATGCGCAGCATCCGACGACAGCGCTTCGGCAACCAGCGTTTCGCCCAGCGCTGATCTCAGCTCAATCGCAGCAATGCCGTCCTTGCGCTCGACCATCCCGGTCGCCACGGCCACCGGAACCTCAGCAAGCTCGAACAGACCGAACTTCAACGAAGACGACCCCGCATTCAGGGTAAGCACGTGACCTGCCATCATCCCCCCGTGAAACTGCCGAACATCGCCGTTTGAGAGTAACGCGCACCTCAAGCTGGCGCCACGTGACGTCTCGCCATCCATTGCTGCGAATCCCCACAGAAAGATGTGTACCAAATAATACTGAAATAAATGATTCGATACTCCAGAATTACGGCATCGGCGTTGAATAAAGATAGCTGATTTAACTACAGAAAACTAAGTACTACAGAAAATGGAGCAATTTATGAGCGGAAATTCTGGAACCCAATCGACCGCTTCAAGCGGAGCAGCCCAGTCGCAAAGGATCAAGGAGATCATCAAGAACCAAACCGCGCAGGCGATCTACGACTTTGCATCCGACCCGAGGAACGAACAGGCATTTGCCAAGGCTCTTGTCACCAAGGGCCCAGCCAAGGCAGCGGCCGAGGTCGCCTCGGGCATGTTGCAGACAATCGCCCAGAACATCCTCAAGCAAGCCTCTGCCGAGGGGATCAAAGGCCTGGAATTCGACAAGTCGTTGCAGACCTTTGCGATCGACGCGATCGAAATCAGCGTCCAACTGGCGTTCGGCGACCCGGCGGGCGCTGGATACACGCTGATGAAGAAGATCTTTGATCGCACCTTCAAGGTTGAACCCGACGAGTTGAAACCAATTGTGGAAGGCGTGCTGCGTCGCGCCGAAGGGACTGCACCGGACGACGAGGACAAGGCCGAACTGGCGACGGTTCTCGTCCGGATGAGCAGCAGCAAAAGATACAACGACGATACGGACAAGGCCTGGGATAAAGACGTCTCAGGCTTGCCCGGCGATCTCGGAACGCTCGCGGACCCGGAGCGTCCCGGCGCGCCGGTTCCTGAACTGCCTGGCCAGACCGGACCGGATGTCGGTTCGGGTCCGGGCCGGAACACTGGCCCTCAGTCCCCCGCGGCGACACAGGATCCGACCGCGCCAGGAGCGAATCCCTCGGTGCCCACGCAGCCGTCGGGTTCCACGGGTAACGGCAATGCTTCTGCGTTCTCCGGGACGGACCGTTCCGATGCCTCTCAGGTCGGGACCCAACCACCTACAGCGCAGGGAACCACCCCGGCAGCGCCCGATTCTGGTGGAGCAGGCGAACCCGGCCCCGATGCGCCCAACCCAGAACCACCTGCCGGAGGCACAAGTTCCAGCTTCTCGAAGAACACCGGCGGAGGTTATTGGACTCCGGTCGACAGCGAGAAGCCCGATGGCGGCCAGAGCGCAAACGAATCTGACTATCCGACCACCTGGGTCTGGGTGAATCCGCTCAACTCGGGCGACAAGAGAACGAAGTATTCCGACGCCACCAAGGTGCAGAAGGAGCAACCGACCGAACCACCTTCGGGCAAGAAGAAAACTGAGCCGAAAGAGGAAGAACCGAAAAAGGAGGAACCCAAGAAGGAAGAACCTAAAAAGGAAGAACCGAAAGAGGAGGAACCCAAAGAAGATCCCGACAAGAGCGATCCACCCGCCGAAGAGCCGCCCGCCGAAGATCCCTCGGGGTCGGACAACGACAATGGCGGCTACACGCCCGGCGAGGACGCCTCGATCGGTGGTGACATCGATCCGGATCAATTGGCGCTCGAGTTGGCGCTACAAACGGAAGGTCTGATCCTGCGGACGGATCCCGGCGCCGCGCCGACGACCGCATCGCCCGAAGTTCTCCAGCGGATGTCCGAGGAGATGTCGGCAATCCTCTACGATATCGTCAGCAATCCCCACGAGGACGAGGCAGACCCGGCCGTTGGCGACAGCACGGATGGCCTTGTTGAGATGGTCGAGAACGCGAAACGCTTCTTCGAGGATCTGACACCTGCAGGCGATCTTCAGACGAACGATACGGGAGATGGCACCACAGGCACGATCATCGAGGATTCGTTGGACTTCCTCTAATGGTGCACGCCCGATGGCGCCGCGTCTTTCGGGCGGGACCGTATCCCGCCCGAATTTCGGTTCAAGCAGCTTCGGCCGGTGCAAAGCGCGTGTAGAACTGCTCGTCCTTGGCTGCCATGTCGGCCAGCAAGTCCGGCGCCTTGAAGCGATCACCAAAGCGCGCAGTCAGATCATCGCAGATTTCCTTGGCGCGGCCCGCGCCCAGGATGTCCAGCCAGCTCAGTGGACCGCCCGTCGACGGCGCGAAGCCCCAGCCCAGAATCGCCCCGACATCGCCCTCGCGGATGTCCATCAAGACACCTTCCTCCAACGCCTTCACCGCCTCCAGCGTCTGCGCCATCATCAGCCGGTGCTGCACGTCTTCCAGCGCGGGCTGTTCATCGGCAACCGGCCAGATATCGCCCAGATCACGCCACAGGCCCTGACGCTTGCCGTTCTCGTCGTAGGCGTACATGCCCGCGTTAGACTTGCGCCCAAGACGGCCACGTTTTTCGACCATCTCTTCCAGCAGATCATCGGCGCCCGAGGCCGGATAGGCATTGCCCATCGCCGCCTTGGTCGCCTTGGCGATCTTCAATCCCAGATCCAACGAGGTCTCATCGGTCAACTGGAGCGGCCCCAAAGGCATCCCCATCTGCTTGGCCGCGTTCTCGATCAGGGCCGGAGCAACACCCTCGGTGACCATCCGCAAGCCTTCGTTGACGTATGGAATGATGCAACGGTTGGCGTAGAAGAACCGCGCATCGTTGACGACGATCGGTGTCTTCTTGATCTGGCGCACGAAGTCCAGCGCCTTGGCAACCGCGGCATCGCCGGTTTCGGCACCCTTGATGATCTCGACCAGCAGCATCTTGTCGACCGGTGAGAAGAAGTGGATGCCGATGAACTGCTCGGGCCGGGTCGATGCCTTGGCCAGATCCGTGATCGGCAGGGTCGAGGTGTTCGACGCGAAGATCGCATCCGCCGGAATCACGGCCTCGGTCGCCTCGGTCACGGACTTCTTGATACCCGGATCCTCGAAGACTGCTTCCACGATCAGATCGCAGTCGCTCAGGTCACCGTAGTCCGTGGTCGTCGCGATCCGGCCCAGGACCTCGGCCTTCTTCTCCTCGGTCACGCGCTTGCGGGCGATGCCCTTGTCGAGAATGTCGGTCGAATAGGATTTGCCCTTTTCGGCGGCATCCAGATCACGATCCAGCAGGACGACCTCGATCCTGGCATTGGCCGAGACGTATGCAATCCCCGCTCCCATCATACCGGCACCGAGAACACCGACCTTCTTGACCGACATGTCCGGAACGCCAGCGGGACGCACGGCTCCCTTCTCCAGCGCCTGCTTGTTCAGGAAAAGGCTGCGGATCATCGCCTCGGAGGATGGGTTCATCAGGACGTTCGTGAACCAGCGCGCCTCGATCTTGATTGCGGTGTCGAACGGCACCATGGCGCCTTCATAAACCGCCGCCAGCATGGCCTTCGGCGCCGGATAAGCACCTTGCGTCTTGCCATGGGTCAGCACGACGCCGCCCAGGAACATCTCGAAGCCCTTCGGATGATACGGGCCGCCGCCCGGCAGCTTGTAGCCCTTTTCGTCCCAGGGTTTGACCGCATCTTTCTCCGAGGCATTCATGAGCCAGTCCTTGGCGGCGGACTGCAAGTCCGCGGCGGGCACGACCTTGTCGATCAGCATCATCGCCTTGGCCTTCTTCGGCGCATAGGTCTTGCCTTGCAGCAGCGCCTCGGCCGAGCCCATCAGGCCAAGCATCCGCACCAACCGCGTCGTGCCGCCAGCGCCTGGAAAGATACCGACCAGGATCTCTGGCAAGCCGATCTTCGCCTTGGGATTGTCCGCCGCGATGCGCTGGTGGCAGGCAAGGCCGATCTCCAGCCCAATGCCAAGCGCGGTTCCAGGCGCAGCCCAGACAAACGGCTTGCCGCCCTTGTTGGTCTTGGGATCAGCGCCGGCGCGCTCGATCTTGCGCAGCACGCCGTGCAGCTGCATCACCATGTCGAAGACGCCCTGGGCCGGATCGCCCCCGGCCTCGATCGCCATCAGCTTGGTCGAGGCAATCACGCTCAGATCCATGCCTGCCGCGAAGTCCGGCTTGGCCGAGGTGATGATCGTACCCTTGACGGCCTCATCGGCCAGAACCTGATCGACCAGAGCATCAAGCTGTTGCACGCCGTCGATCGACAGCACGTTCATGCTCGCACCCGGCAGATCCCAGGTGATGGTCGCGATACCGTCGCCATCG
>JBHJIZ010000179.1:0-22743 GCA_050043005.1 Paracoccaceae bacterium | reverse complement strand
CTGAAAGTGCTGCGCGGGCGGCGGCGCAGACCCGCATGGTGCCATTCAGGTTGATGTCGACAACCCTCTGGAAGACCACGGGATCATGCTCGGCGCCGCGCGGGATGATGCCAGCGGCGTTGACGACGACGCTGAGCGCCGTCAGAGGCGCGAGCGTTGCCTTGACGGCGGCATCGTCCTGCACGTCAAGCTCGGCGAATTCCAGGTTCGGTTCGCTGGCCGGAAGCGGCCCGAGCCCGACGGCCATAACCCTCTGTCCAGCCTCGGCGAAGCCGCGTGCAATTGAGAGCCCGATGCCGCTGGTCGCACCTGTCACCAGGACGGTTTGAGCGTCTGCGCCTGTCACTGGATTAAGTCTGCCCTTGCATTTGTCCATATTATGGACTATATTCCACAAAATGGACATTCCATCGAATCCATCAATCTGTCAAGCGCCCACCGCGATGGGGTATCCATGAATTCGTCGGTACAAGGCGCTCAGAGCTTCGCGCGCAGCATCGCGGTGCTTCAGATGATTGCGGAGAGCGCGCAGCCGCTGAGCCGTGCCGAATTGGCATCGCGATCCGACCTGACGCGACCGACGCTGTACCGGATCATTGCCTCGCTCGAGGCGGAAGGACTGATCCGGCAGAGCAGTCAGGGTGGCTACAGTCTGGGCGTTCGCCTGGTCGAGTTGGCCCGGACAGCCTTGGCTCAGAACGATATCCGGGGCGTCGCCGGTCCGGAGCTGGAGCGGCTTCGCGACGTGACAGGCGAGACCGTGCATCTGGCCGTGCCGCGCAACGATGCCATGGTCTACATCGACAAGATCGAGAGCCGGGAGACCGTGCGCATGATGTCGACAATCGGTTCGCGTATTCCGTATCATTCCACCAGTGTCGGCAGGGCCTATCTGAGCGCGCTCCCCGAGGCCGACGCCGATGCATTGATCGACCGGATCGAGACGCCCGCGATCACGGATTTCACGGTGACGGATCTGAACCGGGTGAAGGATATTGTCCGACTGGCGCGCCTTGCGGGAGTTGCCCGGGAAGAGCAGGAGAACGAGCGTGGGATCATCTGCTTCGGCGCGGCGATCCGGGACCGGACGCAAGCGCCCATTGCAGCCATCAGTGTGTCGGTCCCGATGTTCCGGCTGGATGAAACCCGCGGATACGAAGCGGCGATTTCACGTGCGGCGGATGAGATTTCGAAGGGACTGAGTTTCATCGACGCCTGATCTTCGCGAGGGACCGGGCCCTCTCGCCTGGTTCAAAAGAGTTCCAATCGGCACTTTAGAAACTATCAGTCAGATTGCGGGCTGGCGGAAGCACGCAGGGCATCGAAGAGGTTGCCGCAAAAAGGGAGGCCCAAGATAAGGAGTATCGCGGCAGTACCGGTTGCGGCACGCCTTTCATCCTGCGCCTTCAAGATCCGGGTCCTGTCCGCTTTGTCTTTCGCGGAAGCGCAAGCAAACCGGCGCCCGCAATCAGGCCGATGCCGATCCATGCGACGGAACCGGGCCACTCGGCGAAGAACAACGCTCCCCAGAGTATGTTGAAGACGAGAAAGCAGTAGTGGAAAGCCGCGATCGTGGCAGGCGGCCCGTTCTGATAGGCGACTGCTGCCCCGACGCCGCCGATGAGGATGCGCAAAGCAAGCACAAGCACGGTCCCCGCCAATGCCAGATCCATCTCCTGCCACGGACCAAGTGCGTAAGACCCCGGGCTTCCCGCGAAACCGGCGAGGCAGAGGCCCGTGAATACCAGCGCGACATTCAGCATCATGGCGAGCAAGAACGGATCGTCGTCGAGGCATTTCTGCGCGGTCACGATCATCGCGACGGCATAAAAGAATGCCGACAGCAGCGGCAACAGCGTAGCAAATCGAAAGTCGGACAGGTTCGGCTGGATGACAAGAACAACGCCCAGGAACCCGGCCGCGACGGCAAGGCTTGTCAGAAGATTGGGCCACCGGCCCGCAACCAAGGCCGCCAGTGCAACGATGATCAAGGGTCCCGTGTAGTACGTCGCTGCCGCGATCGACAGCGGCATCAAGGACAGCGAGACGTAATAGCTCAACCACATCAGCGCCAGAAGCGTACTGCGAAGGATGACCCACCGAGAGACCCGGAAACGACCGGCTCCGTTGCGCCAGGCAAGCCACCACAATACGGGAATGGTCACGGCAGAACGCAGGATCAGCATCTGCCAAACCGGCATCGCGTGTGCACTGTTCTTGATGATCGCATCGCCCAGAGACAGTGAGAAGACGGCGATAATGATCGCGAGGATGGCTTGATTGGTGCTGTAGCGTTTAGGCCCGGCGCGCACCTTGTGCACATTCCTTGAGACGCCCCTGCAAGCCAATCAGCCTTGTGGGATCGACGTTAGTTCTGCCGCACAAAAGGGGCAACACAGGATGGGTAGAGTCGCTTGCAGACCCTCTGACGCGGTCGAGACCCGTACGCCTCTTGGTTCTTCAGCGATCACTTTTTTCCGAAAGCGACATCTGCCTGGAGCGCGATGCAGGTCCTGTAGGTCAAAAGGGGGGTCTCGATCTTATGCGTCGGACCGTCGGACCGACGGATATGGCTCATGGAAATCCACTCTCGAACTTGTCGAGATACGGGGAGCGCACGTTCAGCGGGTTCCGAGGATCGCTCACTAGTGGATTGACTCAGACATTTGGTATCCACTCGCCGCATTCTCTTATCCAAATGTCTGAGTCGGAAAATCCACTAGAAAACATATAGTTGCGAGTGGTTCTATTGATCGAGACGTTTGCTTGCGAGGATGCGGCCGCGGGATACAAACGTCTCGATCGAACCACTAGCCGCCCCATCCGTCTTCAAGCGAGAACGCCGGCAGGATGCTTCAGAAAAGCGGGCCATACTTCCAGTTGTCGGCATCGGGCGTGACTTCGTTCAGGTCGTAGTCCGCCCCTTGAAGGCGTTTCGCGATGGCAAGCCCATCCCTGGCTGCCTGGTCAACGAACTGGCGGCCAAGGTCTTCGTCCTGTGCGATGCCGTGGCCGCGGATCAGGTTCAGACCGTGGTTGAAGCGCCCGACCGGATCGCCCGCCTCTGCCGCGCGGCGGTCCCACTCCGCGGAGGCGTCCGGGTCGTAATCGCCGCCCAACCCGTTGTTTTCCATCTGGCTCATCCAGGTCATGGCCTTCGTGTAGCCAGCTTCGGCGCATCGTCTGGTCAGTTGACGGGCAAGCGCGTGGTTGTCGTTCTTGGTGACATTGATGCCCAGGGAACAGGTGATCGAGTCGATGACCCCCATCTCGATCTTGCGTATCAGCATCTCCCGGCCAGTGTCCTGGGGGTTTAGGATGCCGAAATCGTCCTCGACCGTTGCGGACTGCTCCGCATGCGCGGCGCCCGTCACAAGAACTGCTGCAAGAAGAAGTGTCGCTTTGCGCATGCCGGTGTCCTCTGCGGTGAGGGTATCATCGGGCGGTCATCAAGTCACCGCTGCTTAAGTCGTAGGCGACGGGGCGGAACGCCAGCCGATGTGCAGGGAAGAGGCAGCCTGTTGCGGTCAGATATTGAAGTCCGGAGTTTCTTTCACGCCGTGTTCGATATCGCGCTCCCGGGCATCACGGCAGAGATCCTCCATTGTGATCTGATCGAGCTTGTCCAGAACGATCGAGCGTGTCTCTGCCCAGAGGGGCGCGATGATCTGCTCGCCAAGGGCGGCCTGGCTGACGGGATCCTTCTCGGCCTCGGCATCGATCTGATCGACCACGCGCACGACGTCTCCGACGGTGATCTTGCGGCGTTCGCGGGCGAGGGTGTAGCCGCCGCGCGGGCCGCGCACGCCCTTCAGGATGCCCTTGTGCACAAGCTGTTGCATGACCTGTTCGAGGTAGCGCTGCGGAATGCCCTGGCGGCTGGTGATGTCCTTGGACTGTACCGGATCGGGGCGCGCGTTGTAGGCGACGTCGAGCACGGCTTCGAGTGCCAGCATGGTCTTGCGGGAAAGTCTGAGCATTGCGCCACCTAACCGGTCGATCCGAAGCCGCCCGCGCCGCGGTCGGTGTCGGGCAGCGTGTCAGTCGGGACAAGGTGAGCCTGGGTCACGGGCGCGATCACCATTTGGGCGATCCGGTCGCCATGGCTCAGCGTGACGGTCTCGGCGCCCAGGTTGATCAGCAGGACCTTTACCTCACCCCGGTAATCCGCGTCGATTGTGCCCGGGCTGTTGAGCACCGTAAGCCCCTGTTTGACGGCGAGGCCGGAGCGCGGCCGCACCTGTGCCTCGGTCCCATCGGGCAACGCGATGGCCAAACCCGTCGGGATCAGCGCGCGCCCAAGGCTGGGAAGCTTGATGCCGTGCGCCCGGTCCGGCTGGGCAAGGCAGGCGCGCAGGTCCATGCCCGCGGCCAATGCCGTCTCGTAACGCGGCAGCGCCAGTGCGGGGTCGTGATTGTCCAATGTCTTGACGGCGACTGTGATCATGCAATGCCCCGCGTCGCCAAAGCCTCGGCGATCCGGTTGGCGAGATCGCGGGCGACCTGGTCCTTGCCCTGGGTCGGCCAGGTCTCGGCACCCTCGTCCGAGATCAGGATCACCGTGTTGGACTGTCCGCCCATGATGCCGGTTTCGGGCGAGACATCGTTGGCAACGATCCAGTCGCAACCCTTGCGCAGCCGCTTCTCGGTCGCGTGTTGAAGCACGTTTTCGGTTTCGGCGGCGAATCCGACGACCAGTGCGGGGCGGCGTCCGGGTGGCAGGTGCGCGATGGTCTTCAGGATGTCAGGGTTCTCGGTCATCTGCAGGGCCGGGATCTGGCCGGAGCCGTCCTTCTTGATCTTCTGATCCGATTGAGCGGCGATGCGCCAGTCGGCGACGGCGGCCGCGAAGACAGCGGCCTGCACTGGTAGCGCGGTTTCGACAGCCGACTTCATCTCGCGCCCGGTCTCGACGCGGATGGTGCGCACGCCCGTCGGATCAGCCAGTGTGACCGGACCCGAGACAAGCGTCACGTCTGCACCGAGATCGCCGAGCGCTGTCGCGATGGCGTAGCCTTGCGTGCCGGAGGAACGGTTCGCGATGTATCGGACCGGGTCGATCGGCTCGTGCGTCGGCCCCGCGGTCACAAGGATCGGAACACCGGCGAGCGGACCGGTGCCGCCGACGACGGCTTTATGCTGACGAATTGCCTCGACGATCTCTGCAGGTTCGGCCATTCGACCGGGGCCGAACTCGCCGCACGCCATATCGCCGTCGTTCGGTCCGACGATCGAGACACCATCGGCCCGCAAGGTCGCGAGATTGCGTTGCGTCGCCGGGTGCTGCCACATCCGCACATTCATCGCCGGTGCCGCGAGTACGGGCGTGTCGGTGGCCAGCAAAAGCGTCGAGGCCAGATCATCGGCGTGACCCTGCGCCATCTTCGCCATCAGATCGGCGGTGACCGGAGCCACGACGAGCAGATCCGCCAAGCGCGAGAGCTGGATGTGCCCCATTTCGGCCTCGTCGGTCAGATCGAAGAGGTCGGTGTAGACCTTGCTTCCCGACAATCCCGCAACCGTCAAAGGTGTCACGAATTCCTGTCCCGCCCGCGTCAGAACCGGGGTGACGTGGCCGCCGGCGCGCTGGATCATCCGGATGAGCTCGAGCGATTTGTACGCAGCGATCCCCCCGCCAATGATGAGCAGAATGCGCTTTCCGTCGATGTTCATGATCTGCCCGGCGACTCACTGACGTGCATATATTCCCAACTCTCAGGTGTAATTCTGAGAACAACCGCACGCAAGCACGTATTTCATTTGGGCAAGAATGTCCCAGTTTGATCCATAAATCGCCGAACGACTCAGACAGTTAACGGAACCTTACCTCATTGCCTCGCAGGATCTGGGGAGACAGGATTGGTGAATTTCCGTTTCCCCTAAAAATTGAGATGTTGTCCTGGCATTCGGTAACGCTCTGTTAACGATGCTTGCAGGAGGATGAACATGAACGATTGGTTTGTCACGGTTCTCGTCTCGGTTCGCGACATGGCCGCCAAGAGCGGAATGGTCGCACTCGCAGAAGAGATGGACGTAGCAATCCTGGTGGCTGCGAACGAAAGCCACGAGCGAGACTTGGCAAACCTGGGCAGGGTGGATGTCGACACGGCTGAACACGATCCTAGAACGGTTGCAGACCCTGCCGAGTTTGGGCGGATTCGGCGCTATCATTGACGTCGTACGCGGCACCTATGACGTCGATCACGTTACCTATTATGCAGTTTCGCTCGGCATCGACGCCCGTGAACTGGAAAAGCCTGAAGTTCAGGAATTCCAGGATATCGACGGGGTCATCCTGCAGACCGGACGCAAGGTTGCGGCGGTGTCTTACCCGCAGGAGTGGTTGCGTTGGTATGTCGAGGCCAATTTCTTCGAGTCCGATCCGGTTCTGCTGGGCGCCTCGGCCAGTTTCGACCCTGTCGACTGGGGTGAGCTTTCCTGGGAATCCCGGGATGAGCGCGAGTTTCGGGTCCAGGCCCAGGAATTCGGCGTCGGCAATCAGGGCTACACGGTCCCGGTCCGGGGACCTGGCGGGCAGCTCGCGCTGTTCACGATCAACAAACAATGCTCGCAGGATACCTGGCAGGCCTTCCTGGCCGAGCACCGCACCGATTTCATGCTGCTGGGGCACTTCATGCACCAGCGCGTTCTCAGACTTGTCGGCGCCGACCAGCCTACGTCAGCCCGACCTTTGTCCGCCCGCGAAAAGGACGCCATGCGTCTGATCGCCAAGGGCATGAGCCGTGGACGCGCGTCCGAACAGCTCGGGATCTCCGAGAATACGTTCCGCGTCTATATCGACAGCGCCCGGCACAAGCTGGGTGCACTGAACATACCGAACGCCATCGCACTGGCCGTCCACAGGGGGATAATACCACCGGTTTAACACTCTAGAAAAATCCGCGATGCGAACAATTTGAACGAAATTTTAAGGTTTTGTGTGTAAATCCCTTCGTCAGCAGAATGCTGATGGAGCGATACCGCATGTTCACCCTGGTTTACGGCAACGATCTCTTCGACTTTCCGCGTCTGGCGAACGAAATGTTCACGGACCGCCGCGTTCAATTCAAGGAAGACTTGGGCTGGGATCTGGATATTGACCCGGAAGGCCGCGAGATCGATCAGTACGACCTGATGAACCCTCTTTACGTTATCCTGAAAAACGATGCTGGCCGTCATCTGGCGTCGGGTCGTCTGTTGCCGACGACAGGACCGACGATGATCGCCGATCACTTCTCGGACTTGACCGATGATGTCGCGATCGAAAGCTCGCTGATCTGGGAAGTCACCCGCGTCTTCGTCGCCGAGCGCGGCAAGGACTCGGTGCGGAACGCCGCGCGCCTGATGTGGGGCGGGGCACAGATCGGCCTGCGCTCGGGCGTCGAGTTCTACGTCTCTGTCACGCCGAAATACATGACCCGCGTGTTCGCCGCCTGCGGCTGGCCGGCCGAGATCATCGGCGAGAAGGTCACCGAGAAGGACGGGCACCTATGCGCCTGCCTCTGGGAGATCAACGAGAAGAACTGCGATGCCCTGGCCCGGAAGGCCAGAATCGACACGAGTGCGATGGATCTGCGCGTGCACCGCAAGCCGATCCGCGCGCCGCAGACCAAGGCACTGAACCCCGCCTTCCTGCCACCCGTCGGTTCGGCGGCACCGGCGACCCGGATCTGCTGATCTGACAGCAGCGGACGGCGGGCGCGTGCGGTATCCGCGCCCGCCGTTTTGATCAGGTCAGGCGGCGTCAGCCAATGCCTGGGATACCGCAGTCGACAGTTTGTCGGTGATCTCAGAAATGTGCTCATCCTCCAGGATGAACGGCGGCGCCAGCATCACATGGTCGCCATGCACCCCGTCGATCGTTCCGCCCATCGGGTAGCAGATCAGGCCCGCCTCGAAGGCGGCCATCTTGATACGCTTGTTGATCCCGAGCAACGGGTCGAACGGAGCTTTCGTTTCGCGGTCCTGTACAATTTCCAGCCCCCGGAACAGTCCCCTGCCCCGGATGTCTCCGATGTTCGGATGCTGTCCGAAGGTGGCGACGAGTGCTTGTTGCAGCTTCTCTCCCATCGCGTCTGATCGCGCGACGAGATCCCGCTCGAGCAGCGATTGAACGACCGCGAGCGCCGCGGCACAGGCGATCGGGTGCCCCAGATAGGTGTGGCCGTGCTGGAAGAAACCTGACCCTTGCGCAATCGCATCGTGGATCTTCCCGGTACAAAGCATGGCACCGATCGGCTGGTAACCTCCGCCCAACCCCTTGGCGATGGTGACGATGTCCGGGCTGATGCCGTCCTGCTCACAGGCGAACAGCGTGCCCGTGCGCCCCATGCCGCACATAACCTCGTCGAGAATCAGCAGCACACCGTACTGGTCGCAGATCTCTCGGATGCGTTTAAAGTAGCCGGGCGCGGGCGGCACGGCCCCCAGTGTTGCCCCGACGACAGGTTCCGCGACGAAGGCCATCACCGTGTCCGGGCCGAGCCGCTTTATCTCGGCCTCCAACGCGTTCGCGGCACGCAGGCCATAGGCCTCGGCCGATTCGTCCTCTTCGCGTTCGCGATACTCGTAGCACGGTGCGATGTGGGTGAAATCGACCAGAAGCGGTTCAAACTGCTTCTTGCGCCAGGCATTGCCCCCCGCCGCGAGCGCGCCGAGCGTGGTGCCGTGATAGCTTTGCCGCCGGGCGATCAGGTGACGGCGCTGCGGCTCTCCGCGTTCCAGATGGTACTGGCGGGCAAGCTTCAGCGCGGCCTCGACCGCTTCCGATCCGCCCGAGACATAATAGACCCGGTCGATCCCCTCGGGTGCATTGGCGATCAACAAGTCGGCCAGTTCTTCGGCCGGTTCGGACGAGAAGAACCCGGTATGTGCGAAAGCCAGTTTGTCCGCCTGATCCTTGATAGCTTGCGTGACAATCGGATCGCCGTGACCGAGGCACGAGACCGCCGCACCGCCCGAGCCATCGAAATAGCGCTTGCCATCGGCGTCGATCAGGTAGCAGCCCTGACCGCCCACAGCGATGGGCGGGACGTTGTTCGAATGGCGCGGGAAGACGTGGCTGTCGCGCGGCTGGTTCATGCCGGCATCTCCTGTTCTTTCCGGCGGGTCTGCATCCAGTAGACCCCGGCCAGAAGCAGCAGTGCGGGGAAGTAAAACAGCTCCTTCGGCATACGACTGGCCTCGGTCTGGATATTCGAGAGGTGGACCGGATCGTCGCCGTAGTAGTCAAACATCGTCCCGATCTTCTCGAAGTAGGGCGTCTGCGGGAAAGGTTCTTCGATCTTCGCGAACCCGTCTTCCAGATTGACAAGCAACCCGGCGCCTTCGAGCCGTTCGATCGCCTCGGCCCGCCTGCCCATCGGTACCAGCAGTGTGGTCGAGGTCATCTCGCCGGTGTCAAAATCCGGTCCGGAAACGATGAAGGTCAGGACACCGTTGTCCGGGGCGCCGCCGACGACTTCGAAGACCCGATCCGGCGGGTGTTCGACATAAGGCGGCTGGATCTGATCCAGCCAGAAGCCGGGCCGGAACAGCGTGAACGCGACGAGCAGCAGGATCGCAGTTTCCCAGATCTTGTTGCGCGTCATCCACCAGCCTTGCGTCGCGGCGGCGAACAGCATCATCGCGATGACGGCGACAACGAAGACAAACACCGCCTTCAACGGGCCGACATCGATCAGCAGCAGTTCCGTGTTGAAGATGAACAGGAACGGCAGCAGCGCCGTGCGGATGTCGTAGGCGAAGCCCTGAATACCCGTCTTGATCGGATCGCCCTTCGAGCTCGCAGCGGCAGCGAACGCGGCCAACCCGACCGGCGGCGTGTCATCCGCCAGAATGCCGAAATAGAACACGAACAGGTGCACCGCGATCAGCGGCAGGATCAGCCAGTCCGCTGCGGCCAACGTCAGGATGACGGGCGCCATCAACGACGACACAACGATGTAGTTCGCGGTGGTCGGCAAGCCCATGCCCAGGATCAGGCTCATCACCGCCACCATGAGCAGCATGACCATCAGGTACCCGCCCGAGGCATATTCGACCAGTTCACCGATCACCTGGTGCGCGCCGGTCAGCGAGATCGTCCCTACGATGATGCCCGCGGCTCCTGTCGCGACACCGATCCCGATCATGTTGCGCGAGCCTGACACCATGCCATCGACCCACTCGCCCCACCCGCGCGCGAACGCTCGGCCAAGGCTCCCCTCGCCGCGCATCATCGCTTTCAGCGGGTGTTGCGTCAGTGTCACCGCGATCATCGCCAGTGTCGCCCAGAACGCCGAAAAGGCCGGGGAGAGACGCTCGATCACGATGCACCAGATCAGGATGACGATCGGCAGGATGTAATAGAGCCCTGTCACTGCTGTCGGTCCAGCACGCGGGAGTTCGGTGATCGGTGCATCCGGATCGTCGACGACCAGATCATCCAACCGCGAGGCTCGCCAGAGCAGGGCCAGATAACCGACTGTACAGAGTGCGATCACCACGGGAAACGCCAGATCCGGCAACGCCGTCTTGATCCAGCCCATCCCGAAATAGACCGCGATCCCGAGGAATGCGACGAACAGGAAGCCGGACAGCACGCCGATTAGACGCTGTGCGATCGTCGTCGTGACCGAGGGCTTCGGCAGGCCCTGCAAGCCCAGCTTCATGGCCTCGAGATGGACGATGTAGACCAGCGCGATGTAGCTGACCAAGGCAGGCACCAGCGCGTGCTTGATGATCTCGGTGTAGGAGACACCCGTGAACTCGGCCATCAGGAACGCGGCAGCCCCCATCACCGGTGGCGTGAGCTGGCCGTTGGTCGAGGACGCGACTTCGACGGCGCCTGCCTTCTCAGGCGTGAAACCCGTGCGCTTCATCAGCGGAATGGTGAAGGTGCCGGTCGTCACCGTGTTGGCGATCGAGGACCCGGAGTAAAGCCCGCTCATGGCCGAGGCGACAACGGCAGCCTTGGCGGGACCACCACGCAGGTGACCCATCAACGAGAACGAGACCTTGATGAAATAGTTGCCCGCGCCGGCTTTCTCGAGGATCGAGCCGAACAGAACGAACAGGAATATCAGCGATGTCGAGACGGAGAGCGCGACGCCAAAGACGCCTTCGCCTTGCATCCAGTAGTGCCACATCGCCTTGCCATAGCTGGCACCCTTCCACTGCATGACCTCGGGCAGCCAGCGGGCGTCGCCGAAGAACGTGTAACCGAGGAACACACAGGCGACGATGACCAGCGGCAATCCAAGTGCGCGATAGACGGTGATCAGGACAATCGTCATCCCGACAGTCGAGGCAATCAGATCGCCAGTGGTCGGCAGGCCCGCGCGGACGGCAATCTCGTTGCGCAGCACGACAGCATAAAGACAAGCTGCAACGCCAAGGCCGGCCAGCAGCCAGTCATACCAAGGAATGCGGTCGGTCGGCCCGGATTTGGCCAGCGGGAAGGCCATGGCCGCGAGGAACAATCCGAAGGCCAGATGAATACGCCGGGCGTCGGAATTGGTGACGACACCAAAGCCTACTTGCTCCTGAACCCAGAAGGGCACCGCCGACGCGATGTAAAGCTGAAAGAACGCCCAGGCCAGCGCCCCCCAGAAGATGACTTGCCCCTGCCAGCCGATGGGATTGCGACCGCCGGTATCCGTAGCCGTGAATTGGTCGAGATCTTTTTCTTGCGCGGTCATGTGTCCCCCCGCCGTAGGGTGCGCACCGCGCACCGCGGCCTTCGCCTGGATGCAGGGCGCGGCGTACCGCACCCCACGATGTTTAGGTGTCCCCGTAGGATGGGCGCCCCGCCCATCCTGGCCGAATTACATCCAGCCCTTTTCCTTGTAGTACTTCACCGCACCGGGATGCAGCGGCGCCGACAGCGAGTCGGTGATCATCTCTTCCGGCTTCAGGTTGGCGAAGGCCGGGTGGAGCTTGGTGAACTGATCGAAGTTCTCGAAGACCGCCTTGACGACCACGTAGACAACTTCCTCTGGCACATCAGCGCTGGAGACGAAGGTTGCACCGACACCGAAGGTCTGGACGTCAGCCTCATTGTTGTACATGCCCGCCGGGATCACGGCCTTGCGGTAGAACGAGTTTTCCTCGACCAGCTTGTCGATCGCAGGACCGGTCACGTCGACCAGCTTGGCGGCACAGGTTGCCAAGCTTTCCTGCGTCAGTGCGGACGGGTGCCCGACCAGCCAGAAATATGCATCGATCTTGCCGTCGCAGACAGCCTGGCCGGTTTCAGCAGACTTCATCTCGGCCGCCAGCTTCAGATCGCCGCGCGTCCAGCCCATGGCCTCTTCCATCACTTCCCAGGTGCCGCGCGTTCCCGAGCCCGGGTTGCCGATGTTCATCCGCTTGCCCTTGACGTCGGCAATCGTATTGATGCCCGCGGCCTCCGACGCGATGACCGTCACCGGTTCCGCGTGAACCGAGAAGACGGCGCGCAGGTTTTCGAACTTGCCCGCATCCTCGAACTTCGAGGTGCCGTTATAGGCGTGGTACTGCCAGTCCGACTGAGCAACGCCGAACTCCAGTTCGCCCGCGCGGATGGTGTTGATGTTGTAGATCGAGCCGCCGGTCGATTCCGCCGAGCAGCGGATGCCGTGCTCCTTGCGGTCCTTGTTTACCAAACGGCAGATCGCGCCGCCCGTCGGGTAGTAAACGCCGGTGACACCGCCGGTGCCGATCGAGATGAACTGCTGCTGCGCCGTTGCGGGTGCAGATGCTCCGAATGCCATCGCGGCGCCAAACGCGGCGCCCAGTGCAAGATGTTTCATGTCCGGTCTCCCTGTTCCGGTAGATGTGACGCGCCCGACCCAAACCGGATCGGCGCAGGGCAGGACAGCGAGGCGAACCCGCGCCTTCCTGAGAAAAACAGTGATCCAGTCTCGATACATCGTCAAGCGTCGCGCGCTTGCTCCGCACGTGCTCTCGCGTCACAAGACGAAAAACACGGGAGAGTGACATGGACGAGATCCGGCTGACACTGGATGAAGCGCACGATCTGGCGGTCAAGGCGCTGATGGCGAACGGCTGCGATCAGCGCAATGCCGATGCGACGGCGCGAAACATGGCGGGCGCCGAGCGCGATGGCTGCAAGTCGCACGGGCTGTTCCGGGTGCCGGGCTACGTGAAATCGCTGAAGGCGGGCAAGATCAACGGCCATGCCGACCCGAAGGCCGAGCGGTTGGGGCCATGCGTGGTACGCGTCGAGGCGGACCGGGGCATGGCACCGCTGGCAATCGAGGTCGGGCGCGCACCGCTGATCGACGCCGCGCGCGAGAACGGCATGGCCGCGCTCGCAATCCGCCGCGCGCATCACTATGCGGCCCTGTGGCCCGAGACCGAGGCTCTGGCCGAGCAGGGTCTCGCGGCGATGGCCTTTGTGAACTCTCCACCCTACATGACCGCCGCCGGGGGCAAGACGAAGTTCTTCGGCACCAACCCGATGGCCTTTGCCTATCCCCGCGCCGATGGCGGCGCGATGGTCTGGGATCAGGCGTCCTCGATGATGGCGCGCGGCGAGATCTCGATCGCCAAGCGGGATGGGCACCCTTTGCCGGAGGGCGCGGGGCTCGATCCAGACGGCAACCCGACGACCGATCCGGACGCAATCCTGGCGGGCGCCCAGCTGCCGTTCGGCGGTTACAAGGGCGGCGCGATTGCGCTGATGGTCGATCTGATGTGCGGCCCGCTGATCGGCGAGGTCACCTCGGTTGAGGCTGGCGATCAAGACAACGGCGATGGCGGCCCGGCGACCGGCGGCGAATTGATCCTGGCTTTTGACCCGGCGCGGTTCGGCGGCGGCGATGCGATCGAACGCGGTGAGCGCCTGTTCGCAGCGATGCTGGATCAGGAAGGTGTCCGCCTGCCGGGTAGACGCCGTCTCGAGGCCCGCAAACGCACGCCGAGCGAAGGGATCACCATCCCGTTGGCATTGCACAAGACGATCCTCGACCTTTCAGGCGTGTGACCGCGATCATCGCGTCCGCGATTGGCGGATCGTACAGGCCAGCATAGCGTCGGGGTATGACCAGTCCGATGTCATTGCCGGAAGCCAAGCTGGACGCCGCTTTGGCCGAGGCCGATCTGCGCGTGCTGTTGATGGTGGTTTATCACCTCACGGGTGATGATCATTGGCTCTCTGAACCGTTCCTGCCGCAGCGCGATGTCAACCTGATCGCGGACGAGGACGCGGGGCTGTCGCCCGAGGCTCAGGCGGAATTGCGGGCGACAGCGAAGGCCTTGCTTTCAGCGGGTACGACTCATCCCGCGATCAATGATCCGGCGGAGCGGATGCCAGATCTGATGCAAACCTGCCTGGGCGAGCGTGTGCCCGCCGAATACGCCACCATGATGCGCGAGGAGATGGGCTTTGCGGATCGGCGTATAAAGTGGTCGGGTCCTTCGATGGCCGACCGTGCCAAGCATCCGGTCATCATCATCGGCGCGGGCGCGAGCGGCCTCACGGTCGGCTACAATCTCAGGGAACTCGGCATCCCGTTCGTGATCCTCGAGAAGAACGACGAGGTCGGCGGGACGTGGCTGGAGAACCGCTATCCCGGCTGTGCGGTCGATACGCCGAACCACGCCTATTCGTTCTCGTTCGGGTCACGTGAGCCCTGGGAGCGCTATTTCTCGAAGCGCGATGCCCTGCTGAGGTACATGATCTCTCGCAGTCAAGAGTTCGGGTTGCGGGAGTTCATCCGGTTCGGGACCGCGGTAACCCGCTGCGACTGGGATGAGGGCTCAGCCTGTTGGCGGGTGCAGTGCACCGGACCGGATGGCGCACAGACGCTGACGGGCATGGCATTGATCAGTGCGATCGGACCGCTCTCGCTGCCGTCCAAGGCGCCGATACCAGGCGCTGACAACTTCAACGGACCTCTGTTCCACTCGGCCGAATGGCCCGAGGATCTGGATGTGACCGGCAAGCGCGTGGCGGTGATCGGAACCGGTGCGTCCTCGATGCAGATCGTCCCGACAATCGTCGACCGGGTCGCAAGCCTGACCGTCTACCAGCGCACGCCCCAGTGGGTGCGGCACATTCCACGCTTTCAAGACCAGATGACCGAGGGCCAATGCTGGCTGCTGGAGAACGTACCATTCTATGCGGAGTGGTTCCGCTTCACGATGCTGTGGCGCTATGGCGACGGCCTGCTGCGCACGCTGAAGCGAGACCCCGACTGGCCGCATCCCGAGCGCGCCATGAACCGGATGAACGACCGGCACCGCGAACAAATGGCGGCGCACATCGAACAGGAACTCGACGGTCGTCCGGATCTTCTGGCGAAGTGCATGCCCATCTATCCGCCTTATGCGAAACGAATCCTGCTGGACAACGGCTGGTACCAGGCGCTGTGCAAACCGAACTGCGAACTGGTCACGGATCACATTGAACGCATCACGGCAGGCGGCGTCCAGACGAAAGACGGCACCGACCGCTCTGCCGACATCATCGTGCTCGCGACCGGGTTCAAGGTGTTCCAGAACGCCGCGCGCCTGAACGTGACTGGCAGGAATGAGCGGCGTTTGGAACAGGACTGGGCCGATGACGATCCGAAGGCGCATCTGGGGATCACAGCGCCGGGTTTCCCGAACATGTTCTTCATGCAGGGCCCAAACACGGTTCTGGCGCATGGCGGGTCGGCGATCTTCACCTCGGAATGTCAGGCCCGTTATGCGGTTGGTGCAATCGTCCGGATGTTGGAAGATGGGATCGCGGCGCTGGATGTCCGGCAGGACGTGCACGACGATTACATGGCCCGCGTCGATGCCGAGCATCGCGAACTTGTCTGGAACCATCCGGGCATGAAGCCTTGGTATCGCAACGCAAAGGGGCGCGTCGCGGCGGCGATCCCCTGGCGGCTGGTCGATTACTGGACAATGACGCGCGAACCCGATCTCGACGAGTACCACCTGACGCGCGAGACCGGCACATAAGAAAAAGGGGAGAGAAAAGATGGCCGATCAGGAACACCGTGCCTCGTGGCTGCGGCTGGACAACGTCTCGGACCCGGCACCCGCGATCCGTGCGATGTGGGAAGAATCGCAAAAGCGCCTCGGCTATATCCGCGAGTTCCTGAAGCTGCCCTTCGAGCCGGAGCGGCTTACGCTGTTCCAGGGGTTCGTCAATCGCCTGATGCGCAGTGATGACTGCCTGCTGACGGGGCAGGAGCGGGAACTGGTCGCTCTGGTTGTCAGCCTCGAGAACCGTTGCGAGGCCTGCATCATCACCCATGCGGGCGCGCTCCGGGCGCATGGCATGGAGAAGCGGACCATCGATGTCGTTTTGTGCAACTGGCGCCGGGCGCCGATGTCGCCGCGCGAGCGCGCGCTTTCCGAGTTCGCTTCTCACCTGACCGTCGATCCGGACCGCGCAAACGAGGGCGATCTTGACGGACTGCGCGATGCCGGTCTGAGCGAGGCCGAGATCCTGGAGACCGTTCAGATCGTCGCCATCTTCAACGCCACGAACAGGCTTAACGCAGGACTCGGCGTGAAGGTCGACGGCGGTGCCTTCGATGCCTTCCGGTCCGCCTGAGCGGTTCCGTGATCCTGGAGTTTTGAGACATGCAGCAAGCCAGCGATTTTCTGGACGAATCCGAGGTGTTGAACGCGGTTCTGGTCGAACTGTCCGACCCGGCCTTCGATCAGATCACACAATTCAAGGACTGGACGATCAACGACGTGCTTCAGCACCTGCACTTCTTCAATGATCTGGCGGACAAGTCGGCCTTCCGGCCGGAGGTTTTCGCAGCAGAGTACGCGGCCTTCTCAGAGGCAAGAAAAGCGCATGGCGGGTCGATGGTCGCAGCCACGCGGAACGTGATGGGCAATCCGCGCGGGCAGGCTCTGCGAGAGATGTGGATCGACACGGCACGCGCGATGACCCCGCGGTTTGCCGCGGCGGATCCCAAGGCCCGCGTGCAATGGGCCGGGCCGGACATGTCGGTCCGATCCTCGATCACCGCGCGGCAGATGGAGAGTTGGGCGCACGGGCAAGAGGTGTTCGATGTCCTGGGGCTGGACCGCACCGAGACCAACCGCATTCGCAACATCGCGCATCTGGGCGTCAGCACCTATGGCTGGACCTTCTTCAATCGAGGCGAAGACATTCCCCAGCCGACGCCATACGTCCGGCTGCCGGCGCCCTCGGGTGCAATCTGGGAGTGGGGTGAGCCATCCGAGGCCGAGCGCGTCGAAGGCAACGCCGTCCAGTTCTGCCAGGTCACAGCTCAGACGCGCAGCATTGCGGACACGGATCTGAAGATGACAGGTCCGAATGCGACCTGCTGGATGGCGATTGCCCAGTGCTTCGCCGGGCCGCCCAACGATCCACCCGAACCGGGATCGCGCGTCAAGGTCAGCTGAGGGAGGACACCATGGCAGAGACATATCAGAGTACGACGGACGATCTGTTGGCGTCATTCGAGGCCGATGTCCTCGTCCTGACGATGAACCGGCCAGAACGGCGCAATGCACTCAGCCGCGCCATGTTGCAGGACATGGCCCGCCTGCTGGAGATGGCCGAGGCCGATACCGACGTCCGCACGGTCGTCCTGACAGGCGCGGGCGGTGCCTTCTGCGCCGGGGGCGATGTCCGCGCCATGGCCGAAGGCGACCCGTCTGACACAGACGTCGATGCCGCGATCCATCGGCAGCGCATCAGCCAGCGGGCGACCGCCGGTCGGCTTCACATGATGCCGAAGCCCACGCTTGCCGTGCTGCCGGGAGCTGCCGCAGGTGCGGGATTGGCCCTGGCACTGTCCTGCGATCTTCGGATCGCGGCGGCGGGTGCCGTGCTAACCACGGCATTCGCGAAGGTCGGCTTCTCGGGCGACTATGGCGGGACGTATTTTCTGAGCCAGCTTGTCGGGACGGCGAAGGCGCGCGAGATGTACTTCCTATCGGATCGGTATTCGGCCGAGGACGCGCGCGATATGGGAATCGTCAATCGTGTGGTCGATGCCGAAAACCTGATGGACGAGGCAATGGCGCTCGCGCGCCGCCTCGCCGATGGTCCGCCGATCGCGTATCGCTACATGAAGGAAAACCTGAACCGTGCCTTGGGCGGCGATCCGCTCGACTGCATGGATCTGGAGGTTACGCACCACGTTCATGCAGGTTTCACCGAGGATCACCGGGATGCGGTGCAGGCGTTCCTGGACAAGCGCCCGCCCGTGTTCAAAGGGCGTTGATAGGTCCTCTGGCATCGCAGGCCAGTTGATCAATCCGGCCCCGCACCGCGAAACACTGCGGGGCGGGGCCGGTGATGCACATCGAAGGGGAAACGATGCGCAGGAAGTCGCGTGATCAGATGACGTCGATGTCATCCTTGATCTGGTTCACGGTGACGTCGAGCCAGGTGATCGACGACCCATTGCGCAGTTCCACGACAACGTCGTCACCGTCCTGAACCAACGGCGGCAGGTGCGGTCCGGAATCGCGATTGCCGCCCGGACCGCCGCCCCCACCATAGAGATCGATGAACACGCTATCCCCCGTGCCAAAATCACCAATGACATCGTGCCCGAATTTGCCAACGAACATGAAAAGGTCCGCACCGTCGCCGCCTTCAAGCTGATCGTCGCCCGCGCCACCATTCAGCGTGTCGTCCCCGCCAAGACCCAGAAGCAGATCCCGTCCGTCCGTTCCGGTCAGGTCGTCGTTGGCGTCGGTCCCGGCTTGCCGATCGTAGGCATAGAAGACATCTTGCTGGATCGCGTCGATATCGGTGTTGGCCTCGATCACGTCAGCCAGCGTCGTATCCCAGAGCGCGGCCAATTCGGCCGGGTCGAACTGCCCCGCCTCGGACCACAATGCATCGCCTGCGCGAATGCGCTCGAACTGATCGATGATGATCGTTGCGAACAGCTCGCCGACCATGCCGCCACCGAATGCATCCTCGGCCAGCCCGCCGACCCAGGCATCCACCAGATCGACATCGCCATAGATCCCGGCAAGCGTGTCGGCCAGATCTTCATCCGAAGTGATGTCATCGAAGCTCTCGGCCCGGCTGAGGCCCAGTGCCTCGCGCAGATCGTTGTAGGCCGGGACGCCGAGATCGCGGCCCCGCTGGATGTTGAGCGAGGCGAGATCAAGCCCGAATGCCGATCCCTCGGCGAACAGGAACGAGCGCACGTCTTCGACCACGTGGTTGTCCAGTTCCTGCGCGGTCTGATCGCCCAAGCCGCGCAGGATCGGATCGATACCGCCGTTCTCGGCGATGGCCGTCGGATTGAAGAAGGCGTCACGCAGAGCGATGGCACCTGCCGAAATCTCGGATCCATCCTCGTTCAAGCGCGACAAATCAGACGAGAGCAGCGTGTGGCCGAACCGGAAGGCCGCGGTCGAAAACTCGACCGATATGCCGGGGTTCACGTCCGGATCGTAACCGCGATACGCATCAAGCGCGCCGTCGCCGAGCAGGATCGGCAACCAGTCATTGTAGGTGATCGCCTGGATCTCGGCCTCGACGCGCATCCGTGCCGCATCAAACAGCTCGTCCTCGGTCAGATCGGGGTCCTCGGCAGCGAGTTCGTCAACCCAGCGGTTATGCTCCCGCGCGAAAAGCGTGTGCAACGAGGTCAACGCGATGTTCTCGGCGGCGCGAACATCACCGGCCAGCACGCCCGAGTCCGTCTCGACCAACAGGCCATTGTCCTGCAACAGCAGATAAGCGCCTATGCGCAGGGCTGCCGCCGTGTCCTCGTTCGAGCCATAGACCATCGAGGCATCCATGAACGCCGTGATCTCGTTCTCGTATTCGCGCGGAGCATCGACACCCGTGCCGTCGACCGGCGTCACCCGGGTGAACGGGATCACGGCGATGTCGTCCCCGAGGGGTGCGATGATGCTGGCATCCTCGCCGCCCGCGACGGCTTCGGTCAGGTCGAGATCGTGATCGATGAACTGCCCCCAGGCCCAGAAGAAGTCCGAGACGCCGAAGCTGTTCGGCTCATCCTCGGTCTGCTGGGCGACAGCGTTCGAAATCGCGCGCGCATTCGGGCGGTCCGTGACCATCTCGCCCCACCCGTCTTCGTAGTCTGCCGGAGCAAGACGGATGATCTGTTGGTGAGTGGCGCCCCAATCGGCATAGTCTGCGTTGGTGCCGCTGCCATCGACGGTGCGAGTTACGATCGTGGTGGACGCTGGCTCTGCGTCGTCATCTTTTCCGCGCCGTCCGTCGTGGCGCCCGCCCGCGCAATCGCGGTCTCCAGCGTCGGACTTTTCGCGCCGCATGTTTTCGGCGAGGGACAATTCGCCAAGCGGCGCCGGCTCACCTGATGTTGAATCGACCGCGTCATTGTCCGCAATGCGACCTGCTCGTGCCTCCGGCATCAAAAGCTCCGAGGCGAGAGGCGCGTCACGCCCGTCTTTGGACTCGAAAGAAGACTTCGATCTATGTCGGGCCGGCATTATCGTGTTCCTGAATACAGTCTTGATCTGAACACCGCTTATCGTGGCGAACCTGAACCGGACTTGAAGCGCCCGTTCAGCAAACGTTCAGGTTGCCCAGAAGAACGACTCTGCGTGCCGGATTTGTCTAGATTGCCAGTAAGGCGCCGAAGGATCAGGCTTTTCGAACGCGAACAGGCAATCGAACCGTAGCGCGCAGGCCACCGAGAGGGCCGGTTTCGAACGCTAGCTGGCCGCCGTATTGCGCGACCAGGTCGGAAACAATGCTGAGGCCCAGCCCTGAGCCGGAGCGGGTTTCATCCAGACGCACCCCCGGCCCGACAATGCGCGCCCGCGCGTCCTCCGGAATGCCGGGGCCATCATCGTCCACGGTCAGCACCGCCTGAAACGCGTCCAGTCGAAACCCGACCGCCACATCCTTCGCCGCCCATTTTCCAGCATTCTCGATCAGATTACCGAAGATCTCCTGCTGATCGGCCGGGTTTACCCCAAGCGGAAACGCGGGCGGCGCAGACAGCGCGAACGCCTTGTCCTGGAACAGGCGCTGAACCGCCTGGACGATGCCCGCCAGCAAGGGAACCGCATCATGGGTTTCATGCTCGGGAATGTCCTCGACGCCCGCAGACACAACACTCAGATGGCGGCTTGCCGCATCAGAGATGCGCGTCACCGATTGCGTGGCGAGATCGAGATCCAGTTCGTTACCCTGGCGTGCGCGATCGATCTCGTTCTGCAGCACCGCGGCGGGCGTCTTGAGCGCATGCGCCAAATTCGCGGCCTGGATCCGCCCGCGTTCGCGCATGCGGCGGTTCTTCGACAGGACGGCATTCAGATCGTCGACCAACGGCGCGACCTCGGCCGGAAACGCACCCGGAAGATGCTCGCCGTCACTCCTGTGGATCTCCTGCAAAGTGCTGCGCAACTGCCTGAGCGGGTTGAGCGCCACACGGATCAGGAGGACCGCGGCAGCGAGCAACAGAACGGCAAGCAGAATCCCCGACCGGATCAGACCTTCGCGCACCTGCCGAAGCTCTTCCGCCAGTGTCGCATGATCGGCAGCCACGACCAGGTCCCAGACCGATCCGTCCAACCCGCGCACCCGCTGGCAGAGCGCGCGCACACTCTGAGCATCGGGGCCGCGCAAGGTACCGCGCAGGATGCCGCTATCGGTCTTCTTGTGGACGAACCGATGATCCCAGAGCGAACGCGATCCATAGAGTTCGGTTGTTTCACCACCGGGCGGAAGACGTTCGGCCTGCCAGTAGAGCCCCGAATAGACCCGGGCGAAGTCTGGCGATGTCATGCGAACCGATGGATCGCCGGGCGAGCGCGAGACGGCCACGGCCAGCAGGACCAACTCCGCCTCGAGCCGGCTGTCAAACTGGCGCAGGGCCGATGCCTCGAACACCTGCAGCACGGCGAACCCGACCGCGCCCAGCGCAGTGGTCAGCCAGAGGCTCGCAAGCACAACGACACGAAGGGTGAGAGAGGTTCGCTTCATTCTGTCGAGATTCGATACCCCAGGCCCCGTACGGTCAAGATCCGCTTCGCGCCAAGCTTGCGGCGCAGACGCGCGACGAACACTTCGATCGTGTTGCTGTCGCGATCCTCGTGCATGCCGTAGACCATTTCCGCAAGCTCGGTCTTCGTATGGACCCGGTCCGGGCGCAGCATCAACGACGACAGGATCTTGAATTCGGTCGCAGTCATGCGAACCGGATCATCGGATCGAGTCACGGTCCCGGACACCGTGTTGAGCGCAACATCGCCAGCGCGCAGCGTGCTCTCGGCGACGCCGCTCGACCGCCGGATCAGCGCCCGGATACGTGCGAGCAACTCTTCCATGTGAAATGGTTTGCCGAGATAATCGTCACCCCCGGCATTCAGACCCTCGACGCGGTCCTGCCATCCTCCGCGTGCGGTCAGGATCAGCACAGGGGTTTGGATCCCCCCGGCGCGCCATTGCCGGAGGATCGATGTTCCGTCCATGACAGGCAAGCCGAGGTCGAGCACGACAGCATCGTACTGTTCGGTTTCTCCGAGATGGCAGCCATCTTCGCCGTTCAACGCCGCATCCGCCGTTATCCCGGCCTCGGACAGTGCCCGGACGATCTGTCCGGAAAGTGCTGCATCGTCTTCGATCACCAGAACCCGCATCAGCGGCGTCCTCCACTACCACCACCGGAGCCACCGCCGCCGCCACCAGCGACACCACCACCTCCTCAGCGTCCACCACAACCACCGACACCGGCTCCAACACCACAACCAGCACCAACACCGCAACCCCCGACACAAACCCCGCCCACCCCAGAACCACCACCGCAC
>JBHJIZ010000178.1:0-10133 GCA_050043005.1 Paracoccaceae bacterium | reverse complement strand
CGCGGATCCTCGTCCCGGAAGCAGGGTGCTATCTGAAAATACTTGTCGAAGCCCGACACCATGATCAGCTGCTTGAACTGCTGCGGTGCCTGGGGCAGGGCGTAGAACTTGCCCGGATGCAACCGCGACGGCACCAGGAAGTCCCGCGCGCCTTCGGGCGACGAGGCCGTGATGATCGGCGTCTGGTACTCGGTGAACCCGATATCCCACATGCGGTTGCGGATCGAGCGCACCACGTCCGAACGCAGCTTCATGTTGGCGTGCAGGCCCTCGCGCCGCAGATCCAGAAAGCGGTACTTCAGCCGTGTCTCTTCCGGGTAGTCCAGGTCGCCGAACACCGGCAGCGGCAGCTCCTCGGCCGCGCCCAGCACTTCCAGCCCGCGCACGAACACCTCGATCTCGCCCGTCGGGATCTTGTGGTTGACCAGATCCTCGGCCCGCGCCTTCACGTTGCCCTCGATCCGGATGCACCACTCGGACCGGACCTTCTCGACATCCGCGAAGGCGGGCGAGTCCGGGTCCGCCAGCACCTGCGTCATCCCGTAATGATCGCGCAGGTCGATGAACAGCACGCCGCCATGATCCCGCACCCGGTGGACCCATCCGGCCAGGCGGACGGTCTGGCCGACATGGCTCGCGTTCAGGTCGGCACAGGTATGCGAGCGGTAAGCGTGCATTGGGTTCTCCGGTGAAACAGGATTGCCGGGCGCATAGAGCCGCTGTCAGGCCCGCTGTCAAGGGCCGCCGCTGGCCCGAAGCTCAGCCGCGCTGATGGTTCGAGATGAAGCGGAACCGGCGTTTCCAGGCGGGCAGCGGCGTGTCGCCCAGAAACTCGGGCGTTGTGACCTTGATGTTGGCGTACCACCGCTGGGTTACCCGGGTCGCAAAGGTCCGCGCGGTGAACTGACCATAAAGGTCGTACTCCGACATCGAGCCGACCTGGTCGACGGGCCGCTCCAGCAGATCCAGCAATGCCTCGGACCATCGCTTGCCGTGCTGCGCTTCCAATTCTGTATGCAGCGCACCCAGAAACGGCCCATGGAACATCATGCAATGCGCCACGAAATTCGCGGGCCGCGCGGGCAGGGCACCCAGAGCAGCGCGCGTGAACCGGTGAAACGGGGCCTGATTGGCATCGCCATTGTACAGGATCTGCCGTCCGTCCTCGTCACAGAACACCACCCGGCGCAGCGGATAGGTGTCGCTGTCCATCACCACGACATCCTCGACCCCCAGGATCCTGGGGCAGTCGAGTTTCAGGAACTGCTGCCGGATCCAGCCAGACGCGCCCTCGAACCGCGCGCCCAGCAGGTCCTTCAGGGGTGCGTTCTCGTCAATGAAGTCGACCTCCAGCCGTGTGCAGAGGTCCCGGATCTCGGCGCGGTCGGGGGCGACGACCGCGATTTTCTGGATCGGGTGAGAGACCCTCTCGCGCATCAGCGGGATCGAGACCGAGGCCCGATCGACATCCTTGGGTGCGACCGGGATCATCAACGAAACGGGATGATCCGACGTTGTATCGTCCCGCGTGAACCGCGAGGCAATCTTGCGGTTCCAGTGCAGCGACAGTTTCTGGCGCGCAGTCTCAAACATGTTTGATCGTGTAAAGTGTGCCATGCCCATGGTCCAGCGCCGGAGACTTCAGCCCCGCCAGATCCGCTTTACAATCGACTGTCGTGTTGTCACACAAGCGTTATTGAGCAAGGGACTGATCATGCAAAAATTTTCAATAATCGCACTCGCTCTCTGTTTGTCTGCCTGTGCCGGAACGCCGATTACAAAAGTACCGGTGGCCATCAGCGGCAGCAAGGCGGACGCGAATATCCGGCTGGCCTATGAAGAGGGCTTCCACGAAGATGTCACCGTGAACTGGGCCGAAGGCGAGGCCAACGCCTTGAAACGCTGCCAGGCGTGGGGGTACAGCCGGGTCGAATCCTTCGCTGGCGGCAGCCGATCCTGCCTCGAGCGGGGCCGTGGGATCTTCAATGGCGTCCCGGTGGGACAATGCGCGAACTGGCAGCACGTCAAGGACTTCCAGTGCGCGGATTGAGGCCTCAGGCGTCGTTCAGTTGACGGCACCGCTGTAGAAGAACTGACCCAGCCCCATCGTGAAGACCACGTTCCCGGCGATCGCATGCAGCAGCCAAGCCAGCGGCATCGAGCGGTGGCGCAGATACGCCCAGCCCATCACGGCGCCACCGACGGCGGTCATGCTGATCGTGATCCAGTTCATGTAGAACAGATGCCCAAAACCAAAGACCGCGCCGTTGGCGATGATCAGCGCCCAGTGGCCCGGGAACAGACTGGAATACCGCTCGAAGAACAGCGACCGGTAGATCACTTCCTGCGGCCAGGCCGATAACAGCGGATAGGCAATGATCACGAAGATCCAAAGCTCGGGCCGGAACCGCGGGAAGATCAGGAACAGATCGGGATTGATCGCGAAGACGAACGCCGTGCAGGTGACGCCGGTCAACAGTGAGAACGCCAGGACAAAACGCCACTCGCTCAGGACCGGACCTGCGAGGAGCTTGCGGAACGACCAGCCCGGCGTGCGCCACAGCAAAAAGGCGGCGACGCCTGCCAGTGCCCAGACAGCGGCGAAGAGCAACCGATTGGCCTGGATGAACTCGAAGAACACCGCCATCAGAACCGGCACGCCGATGAACAGCGCCAGGAACTCCGTCCAGAGTTGACCTCTCGAGGCGCTGTGCTGCGCCGCGACGTCAGGGGGCGTGGTGTCGGACAGGCTCATTGCGGGCACAAATGGGGCAGGGTGGCAGGGGTTCAATGCAGCCGCAAAGATCTGCGGCCGGAGCATGTGCCCCGGCCGCAGCCCTCAGCCGATAGCTGTGCTTTGCGCGACCCGCGCTCAGCCTTGTGTTGCAGGCGTGATCCGCAGTTCGACGCGGCGGTTCGCAGCGCGGCCTTCCGCAGTATCGTTCGATGCGACCGGGGCGGTCTCGCCCTGGCCGAACTGCGCCAGACGGGCCTGGTTCACACCGCGGCCGCCGAGATAGCTGGACACTGAGGATGCCCGGCGCTCGGACAGGCCCTGATTGTATTCGGTCGAGCCCTGCGAGTCGGTGTGGCCGATCACGTCGATGTAGCTCTCCGGGTACTTGTTGAAGGTCGCCGCGACCTGATCCAGGGCGCTGAAGAACTGCGGCTTGATCTCCGACTTCCCGGTATCGAAGGTGATCTGAGAGGGCAGGTTGACCAGAAGCTGGTCGCCCTGACGCTCGACCTCGGCACCCGTTCCGGCCAGACCGGCCTCAAGTTCGCGCTGCTGCTGGTCCAGGTACTGGCCAACGGCTGCTCCGGCGAGCAGACCGATGCCCGCACCGACCAGCGCGTTGCGGCGATCATTGCCGCCCACCAGCGTGCCAGCGGCGGCACCGATGGCGGCACCGGCCACGGCGCCGATGGCGGTCTGCTGATTCTCGCTGACCGTCTGGCAGCCCACCAATGCCAGCGATGCAGTTGCGGCGATAATCGTGTTTCTGATCATGGAATTGTTCCTGTCATTGTTCATTGCGGGCACCTTCGCGATCGATCGTGGCACATTCGTGCCGCGTGCGTGACCGATTTATGGATGGTTCCATGATTATTTACGCAGGAGCCGCCGCTTTCAGGCGCCGATCGCCGCGAAAATCGGTTCCCACTGCTTCTTCGCAGCGGCCAGCGCGGTGCGGTTGCGGTCGAAGATCGACAAGCCCTGGCTCGCCATCTCGCCGTAGATCGCCCGCTCGGTGATCCAGGTGAGCGCCTCGTAGCCTTCATGCTCCAGGAAGTTCTGCAGTTCCTGCGCCGCGCGCGATCGCAGCCGGATCCGGTTGGGCACGATGTGAATGCCGACCTTGCCCTTGCGCACACGCTTGATCTCTTCGATGTCGGCCAGGAAGGCGTGGGTGGCGTTCTCATCGAACACGGACGCCTGCACGGGCGTCAGGACGGCCTTGGCCTTGGCGATCAGCGCCTCAGCACGGGCCCCTTTCAGCGCGCCGGGTGCGTCTATGATCAGCCAGTCCAGCTTCTTCGGTGCCTCGCCGATATCGCTCGACTTGCTCCAGTCGATCCCGCGGATCTGACTGACGGTCAGGGGGCGGCGGTTCAGCCACCCGATCGAGGATTGCTGCCGGTCGGCATCCGCAATCGCGACGCGTTCCCCGCGATTCGCCAGCGCCGACGCAAGCGTGACCGTCATCATCGTCTTGCCGACACCACCCTTGCGGTTGGCCACCAGAACCGTGCGCATGCTCATTCTTGTCTTCGTCCTCCCGGATGTCGGTACTTATTGTCGCCAAACGAATGGCACAAATTTAGCTATGATTGCACGCGACAGACACCAGAAACATCGCTAATACGCCCGCCATGAAAATCATCACCGAAACGGCCGAACTCGCCGAAATCTGTTCCGAGTTTTCGAAGGCCGAGTACATCACAGTCGATACCGAGTTCCTGCGAGAGCGCACCTACTGGTCGAAACTCTGCCTTGTTCAGATCGCGCGCCCGCGCTCGGGACGCCGCGATTACGTCCTGATCGATCCGCTGGCCGAAGGCATTGATCTCGCCCCGCTCTTCGATCTGCTCTCGAACCAGGACGTGGTGAAAGTGTTCCACGCCGCCCGCCAGGACGTCGAGATCTTCTGGAACATGGGCAAGGTCATTCCCGCACCGATGTTCGATACCCAGGTTGCGGCCATGGTCTGCGGATACGGTGAACAGGTCGGCTACGAAACGCTTGTGCGCAAGGTTGCAAAAGAAGAAGTCGACAAGTCCTCGCGCTTCACCGACTGGTCGCGCCGGCCGCTCAGCGAGAAGCAGCTGAAATATGCACTGGCCGATGTCACGCATCTGCGCGTGATCTACGAAAAGCTCTCGGCGCGGATCGTCGAACAGGGACGGGAACACTGGGTGGCCGAAGAGATGGCGATCCTGACGGACCCCGCGACCTATGAAACCGACCCGACCGAGGCCTGGCGGCGCGTGAAAGCGCGGTCGAACAGCCCGAAATTTCTTGCCATCGTGCGCGAACTGGCCAAGTGGCGCGAAGAACTTGCCCAGGCACGCGACATCCCGCGTGGCCGCGTGATGAAGGACGATGCGCTGGTCGAACTGGCAACGGCCAAGCCCAGCACCGAGGAAGAGTTCCACCGCCTTCGCCTGTTGCAGCGCGAAATGCGACGTCCGGAGATGCTCGAAGTCATTCTCGCCGCCGTCACGCGCGGTGCAACGTGCCCCGCAGCGGACCGTCCGACCCTGCCGCCGCCGCCCAGGCGCAGCGAAGGCTCTGGCGCGATTGCGGACATGCTGAAGATCTTCCTGAAAGCGCGGGCCGACGAGATCGGGGTCGCGGCGAAACTGATCGCACCCGCGGCCGAGATCGAGGCGCTTGCCGGAGAGGAAGACCCGGATCTGCCGGTCCTGCATGGCTGGCGGGCCGAGGTTTATGGAAACGACGCGCTCCGCGTGAAGCATGGCGAAGTCGGTCTGGTGGCGAAGCCGGGCGGCCTCAGGCTGGTCGAAATCGATCCAGACCACCCCGAACTCTGACGCCGGTCAGAAATCCATCTGCACGCCGCCGCTCAGAGCTAACACGCGCAGTCCGCTCGCGCCGCGCAGCTCATCCAGCCTGATGGCCAGATCCGCCCGCATCGCGCGGGTCTGGGTCGTGCCCGGAGGCCTTTGAAATCCCGGGGCAGGTTCCGAGGCGACGAAATCGAATTCGATGTACCCGTCCAATCCGGGTTCGCCGTTGCGGCGCGGCCTGAGCAATGGCAGCGAATAGCCAAGCCCAGGGGCCGTTCCAAACGCCGTGACCAGGAACCCGTCGCGCGTTCGGCCGAGTTCGACCGACTTCACCGACGATATCGGGACCTTGATCTTTGCCTGCTCCAGACGGGCGAGCCGCTCGGCGCGTTGCTTCGAGCTTTCATCGCCCCAGAGCGTGCCGATATCGTCAGCGAAAGTGCCGCTGCTCGATTCGGCCTCCGGCTCCTCGTCGCCTCCACAGGCCGACAACGTCAATGCCGCCGCCATCGCCAACGGTAAAACCCATCCGCCCCGCATTATCACTTCCCTTGCTGCTCCCCCGGCGTTTTTCAGTCTCTTATCCTGCGTACCCGCAAATTGGAAATTTTTTGCGGCACCGGATCGGGGTGTTCCGGGGCTGGACGCTGCTGTCCCGACACACTAGATCGGCGGCAACGGAAAGGATCGCACATGGCAGCCGCTGAGTTCGACGAAATCGTTGAAAGCTTCGAGCTTTTCGATGACTGGGAGGATCGCTACCGCTACGTGATCGACCTCGGCAAAGATCTGCCCGTGCTCGACGACAGCCGCAAGACGGACGCGGCCAAGGTCGATGGCTGTGCCAGCCAGGTCTGGCTCGTTCCCGACCTGCGGGCCCAGGACGGGCAGGAGCGTCTGTTCTTTGAAGGCGACAGCGATGCGATGCTCGTGCGCGGCCTGATCGCGGTACTGATCTCGTTGATTTCCGGACGCTCGCTCGCCGAGAGCCGCGCACTCGACATCCGCTCGGAACTTGCACGGTTGCAACTGGATCAAGCGCTCTCGTCACAGCGATCCAACGGGTTGCGCGCCATGGTGACGCGGATCGAGGGCATTGCCGCAGCCGCCGACGCGGCGTAATCGCTTCGGAGACCTTTTGATCAAGGCCATTCTTGACCAGCCTTACCGCATGGAACGAAACATGACCAATCGCCTTGTTGAACTGCTCTCGGAACGGGACTGGCTGCTGCTCGATGGCGCGACCGGGACGAACCTGTTTGCGATGGGTCTCGAAGCGGGCGATGCACCCGAGCTTTGGAACATCGACCAGCCCGAAAAGATCCACGCGTTGCACAACGGGTTCATTGGCGCCGGGTCCGACGTGATCCTGACGAACTCGTTCGGCGGCACGCGGTACCGGCTGAAACTGCATGACGCGCAGAACCGGGTGCATGAACTGAATGTCGCCGCGGCGCAAATCGCACGCACGTGCGCCGATGCCGCCGGGCGTCCCGTGATCGTCGCCGGATCTGTCGGGCCGACGGGCGAGATCCTCGAGCCGGTCGGGGCCCTCTCGCACGATGATGCGGTCGCGGCGTTCCGTGAGCAGATCGCGGGCCTGATGGAAGGCGGCGTCGATGTCATCTGGGCCGAGACGATCTCGTCGGAAGAGGAATTCCGCGCGGTTGCCGAGGCGGCCGAGGCCGAAGATGCGTCACTCTGCGGCACGCTCAGTTTCGACACGGCGGGCCGGACGATGATGGGGGTAACCTCCAGCGGTTTCGCAGCCTTCGCGGGCGGACTGACCCGGCCCCTGCATGCGCTTGGCGCGAACTGCGGAACCGGCGCGCCCGATCTCTTGCGCACGGTTGCCGGGATTACCGAAGCCGATCCGAATGCGACTGTGATCGCAAAGGCGAACGCCGGGATCCCGAAATATGTCGATGGTCGGATCGAGTATGACGGCACGCCAGATCTGATGGCACGCTACGCCTGTCTTGCACGTGGTCTTGGTGCCCGGCTGATCGGTGGCTGCTGTGGTACGAAGCCAGAGCATCTCGTCGCAATGCGCGCAGCGCTTGAAAGCTTCGTGCCGGGGGCCCGCCCGGACCTCGAGACGATCCGTACCGAGATCGGAGAGTTCTCCTCTGCCGATGATGGCGCCGGAGCCTCGGCCGAGACCGAGGAAAAGCCACGGGGCCGCCGCGGACGGCGCCGCGGCTGACATCATCGCGGCCATGCCCGCGGTCCCGCCGTTGGCTTAGATATCCAGTTAACGTAGAATTACGTGATTTTCTTCACGTGGTCTTTCACGCGCTGTATCACGCGGCATATCCAGAGCATTCCGGCCCGAGATCCTCACCGGTTCCTCAGGAGATACGCTATCAAGGCGCCCGCCAGACCGCCGAACAGATGCGCCTCCCACGAGATCGCCAAGCTGCCTTGCGGCACGGCGCCCCAGATGATGCTGCCATAGAACAAGAAGACGACTGCCGCGCCGATCAACGCCCGCGCGCTCCGCTCAATCAGTCCCAGCGCGATCACATAGCCAAACCAGCCGAACACCAGTCCGCTGGCGCCGACATGGATCGTGCCCGGACGCGCGAGCAGCCAGACAGCGAAGCCGGATACGATGACGATCGCGATCGTCGCGATGCCGAACCGGTCGGGGGCCACGGCCAGGGCGACCCCGCCCAGGATGATCAGCGGGACCGTGTTCGCAGCGGCATGTCCGATGCCGCCATGCAGCAAGGGCATCGTCGCAATTCCGATCAGTCCGCCGGCATCGCGCGGTACCAGCCCCAGGCTGTGATTCAACGCACGGCCCGTCAGATGGTTTACGATTTCTGCGACCCAGATCACGATGACCAGGATCAGGATGGGTCTGATCGTTCCGAGCATTTTCTTCTCGTGCCTCTCGGCTTCGCTTGCCAGCCGATTGCGGCGCGGTCAAGGAGAGCGCACAATGGCACCGCGTCGTGAACCGCGATGAATGTGCCGAATTTGTCGCACCGCGACCGTGTGAACCATTTTAACCGGAGTCCTTATGCTCTGGAATTTGCGTGAGCCGAAAAAGGGATGGCATCTCAATGTCTGACGAAGACGACGACATCGTTCTCAGCGAACTCGATGACGAGGAACTCGTGCAGCAGATGCACGACGACCTCTACGACGGTCTGAAAGAAGAGATCGAAGAGGGCGTCAACATCCTTCTGGGACGCGGATGGACGCCCTACGATGTTCTCACGAAGGCGCTGGTCGAGGGTATGCGGATCGTTGGCATCGACTTCCGCGACGGCATTCTGTTCGTGCCTGAAGTGCTGCTGGCGGCGAACGCGATGAAGGCCGGGATGGCGATCCTGCGCCCGCTGCTGGCCGAAACCGGCGCTCCCAAGCTGGGCTGCATGGTCATTGGAACGGTCAAGGGCGACATCCACGACATCGGCAAGAACCTGGTCGCGATGATGATGGAGGGCGCGGGCTTCGACGTCCACAACATCGGGATCAACAATGCGGTCGAGGCGTATCTGGAAGCCATCGACGAACACAGCCCCGACATCGTCGGCATGTCGGCGCTGCTGACGACGACCATGCCATACATGAAGGTCGTGATCGATGCGATGAAGGAGAAGGGCATCCGCGATGACCACGTCGTGCTCGTTGGCGGCGCGCCGCGGAACGAAGAGTTCGGCAAGGCCATCGGGGCAGACGCCTACTGCCGGGATGCAGCGGTCGCGGTCGAGACCGCCAAGGAATTCATGGCGCGCAAGCACAACCAGATGGCCAGCGCGTGACGTGAACCAGCTGCCCGATGATCGCGCGCTGACAGACCGGGGCCTTGATGTCCCGGTCGCCACCGCGCCCGATCAGGTTCTGCTGATTGCCTGCGGGGCCTTGGCTCGGGAGATCATCGCGGTCCGCGATGCGAATGGCTGGGATCATCTGGCGATCACCTGTCTTCCGGCAAAGCTCCACAACGACCCCCAACACATCCCTCAGGCAGTCCGGGCACGAGTCCGGCAAGCGCGCGCCGATGGCTTCGAGAGCATTTTCGTTGTCTATGCCGATTGCGGAACCGGCGGTTTGCTGGACAAGGTCTGCGCTGAAGAAGGGGTCGAGCGCATTGCCGGACCGCACTGTTACAGCTTTTTCGACGGCAATGATGCGTTCGCTGCGCGCACGGATACCGGCGAGGAGATGACGGCGTTCTACCTGACGGACTTTCTTGCCCGGCAGTTCGACACTCTGATCTGGAAGGGGATGGGACTCGACCGGCATCCCGACCTGCTGCCCATGATCTTCGGGAACTACGAGAAGCTGATCTATCTGGCGCAGACCGAAGATCAACTGCTCGAGGATCGCGCGCGCGCCGCGGCCGATAAGCTGGGGCTTGTCTACGAGCGCCGTCAGACCGGCTATGGCGATCTGACGACGTTTCTGCAGCGCGCGGCCATCTGAGGGGCCGCGCCCGGCCTCAGTCTTTCACGAGACGCAGGTGATCCCGTCCAGGCTTGTCACTACCGCGCTCGCTGCGTTCGCCGGCATTCAAGCCACCATCGCTCGTCCGCAGGCGCGGCGTGGCGTCTGGCCGCTTTGATCCGTCGTTGAAGACAAAGGAG
>JBHJIZ010000177.1:0-29943 GCA_050043005.1 Paracoccaceae bacterium | reverse complement strand
CGTTCTGTCAGCAATCGGGTTGTTCTGCATCTTTGCGTTCTACGGGGCTGTCACACGGTCGGCATACGCAGCACGGACCCGCACCCGGGGACCGGGTGTCGTCTCGGTCGTGGAAGGCCGGATCACGTTCATGGGACCGCTCGGCGGGGCCGTGATTGCCCGGGATGCGCTGGTCAGCGTGGACATCGTCTCGGGCGAGCCTGGGCCGCACGGGGCCGAGTTGCACTGGATGCTGACGGACGAGGCAGGCCAGCGAGCGGCGATCCCGGCCTCCGCCACGGATGCAAGCAAGCTGCTGGACGTGCTCGGCGTGCTGCCCGGGTTCGATCACGAGGCGATGGTCACAGCCATGAAAGCCGAGGGCCCGGGCCGCTTTCCGGTGTGGCGCCGGCATGGATGGGTCGCGAACCGATTGGATGTCTGACCGGTCAGTCTGCGCGGATCCCGGCAATCCAGCGGAACAGGAGGAAAAGGCTCCAACCACCGCCCGCAGCGGCGATCAGCATCGGGCGCTCGCCACGGTCCAAGAGCAACTCACCCAGCAACAGGCTGGAAATCACCCCGCAGAGCGCGCCGCACACCACCCAAGCAATGACGCCGCGCTGGCCGAGCCACCAGAGAATCGCGACCCCTGCCGCGCCAAAGGTCAGCATGAAGGCAACCAGCATCGGGACCAGCGTCAGGGCGGCCTCGCCCGTGACGCTGACAGCGCCCTCGCGCGTGGCCTCGCTCATCCCGGCGATCATGAAGGCCACCAGGACAACAACGCCGCCAAGGATCAGCGGTGCCAGCAGGAAAGCCAGCGCAAACCGCCATCGGCGTGGATCGCCATCTGGCCAGAATTTTCTTTCGGATCCCCGTGTCGACATGAGCTTATCGAGCCGGAAGGGCGCACATCAATCGCCACGCCGATGGCGTGCCGGTTGCCGGTTGCCGTTTCACACCTCCGGCGTTATCTCCCTTGCATCACAGCTGCCGCGAAGGACAAGTTCATGAACATCAGCGCTCCCGTGAAGGCCGCCACCGCCGCATTCCAGTGGGACGATCCGTTCCTTCTGGAAGACCAGCTCACCGACGAGGAGCGGATGATCCGCGACAGCGCCCGCGCCTATGTCGACGACAAGCTGACGCCGCGTGTCACGCGCGCCTTCGCGGAAGAGACTATGGAGCCCGAGATCTTCCGCGAGATGGGCGAACTGGGTCTTCTGGGTGTGACGATCCCCGAGGAATACGGCGGAGTTGGGGCAAATTACGTGAGTTACGGACTGGTCGCGCGCGAGGTTGAGCGCTGCGATTCCGGCTATCGGTCGATGATGTCCGTGCAGTCGTCCCTGGTGATGCACCCGATCAATGCCTACGGCTCGGAAGAGCAGAAGCAGAAATACCTGCCAAAGCTGGCATCGGGCGAGTGGATCGGCTGTTTCGGCTTGACCGCGGCCGAAGCAGGCTCGGACCCCGGCGGGATGAAGACCCGCGCCACCTAGGTTCAGGGCGGCTATGTCCTGAACGTCTCGAAGTTGTGGATCTCGAATTCGCCAATGGCGGATGTCTTCGTGATCTGGGCGAAGTCGGACGAGCATGGCGGCAAGATCCGCGGCTTTGTGCTCGAGAAGGGCATGGACGGATTGTCCGCCCCGAAGCTCGGGAGCAAGATGAGACTGCGCGCCTCGCCCACCGGCGAGATCGTCATGGAAAATGTCGAAGTGCCGGACGACGCGCTGCTGCCGAATGTCGAGGGGCTTAAGGGCCCCTTCGGCTGTCTGAACCGAGCACGCTTCGGGATATCCTGGGGTGTGCTGGGGGCCGCCGAATTCTGCTGGCATGCCGCACGGCAGTATGGCCTTGACCGCAAGCAGTTCGAACGCCCGCTGGCGCAGACCCAGCTTTTCCAGAAAAAGCTGGCCGACATGCAGACCGAGATCGCGCTGGGCCTGCAGGCCTCGTTGCGGGTCGGACGGCTGATGGATGCGGGCCCCTTCGCGCCCGAGATGATTTCCATCGTCAAGCGCAACAACTGCGGCAAGGCGCTGGACATCGCCCGGATGGCCCGTGACATGCATGGCGGCAACGGAATCTCGCTCGAGTATCAGGTGATCCGGCATTTGGTGAACCTGGAGACCGTGAACACCTACGAGGGTACGCACGATGTCCACGCGCTGATCCTGGGCCGCGCGCAGACCGGGCTGCAGGCGTTCTTCTAACGCGTCCAGAACGCTACGTCGCTGCGGCAGGAGAAGGATTCGCCCGAGGGGCGGTCCTGCCGTGGCTTATAAGCTCAAAGCGTTCGCCAGCCCTTCAAGACCCAGAATTCCAGATCATAGGGGCTGGGTGGGATAGTCTCGGCTGGGATTTGTTGTTCGGTGTGTCGTTTGCCACGCATGCACCCAACCCTGCGATTGGGCGCAATCAGTGCGCACGCATCAGGTTGTCCCAGGCGCGGTCCAGTACATCCGGCGTGAGTTGCGGGCGAATGTTCTGGTAAGCGCAGATCGATCTGCATTGCTCGATCAGAAAGCGCGGATGGAAGGCGTTGAAGCGCGCTGAGGGATGCTGTCCGTAGAGATCGAACATGATGTACGTAAGCGTCTCTTCATCCAGGTTCATGGCCGATTGCTGCGCGGCGCGGACCAGGATCTTCACGAACGCCTTGCGGTCGGGCCGGTCAATCAGGATCTTGTGACGCAAGCGGCGCAGACCGGCCTCGTCCATAAGGCTGCGCGGTTCGAAATTGGTCGCGAAAATCACGAGGTTGTCGAAGGGCACCTCGATCTTCCGGCCCGACTCCAGCACCAGATGGTCGGTTCCCGACTCCAGCGGCACGATGAGACGGTTGATCAGGGCCTGCGGTGCGTGCCGTTGCCGACCGAAATCGTCGACGACGAACAGACCGCCGGATGCCTTGAACTGCAACGGCGCACTGTAAAGGCCGTTGGTCGGATTGCGGATCAGGTCGAATTTCTCGAGCGACAGTTCACCGCCCACGATCGCATAGGGGCGGTGGCAGCGCACATATCGCGGATCATGGGGCACCACGCGGCGCAGCTGTGACGCGCTATCCGCGTCGACGGAAACCGGCACATGAACCGCCGGGTCGAAGAACAGGATGACATCGGTTCCGACCGAGAGCGCATGCGGCACGAGTATCGTGTCGCGAAACGCCGAACAGACAGCGGCCGCGATCGACGATTTGCCGTTCCCGGGCGGGCCATAAAGCAGGATCGAGGCGCCGGAGTTCACCGCGGGTCCAATCCGGTCCATGAGATCGTCCGACAAGGTGAGTTCGGAGAAAACGCCAGCCAGTGCCGCTGCGGTCAACTGTTCGTGGCGCACGCTCTGATCGCGGGCCGTCTGAATGTACTGATCGATTGGCACCGGGACCGGGCCGATCCAGGCGCTCCGCTCCACCGCCGCGATGGCCCACTCGCGCCCCTTCTCGGTAATCCGGTAGCGCAGTTCCGCAGACATGGACGCGCCCGGCTGGCCGAGGATGACCAGCAGCGCCTTCTCTTTCGCCATCTCGAGCAATTCGTGCACGACGTTCGGGGACAGGCGCATCGCCTCGGCGATCCGGCTCGGCCGCTCGTACCCGTGCCGATGAACCATCTTCATCAGCAGGTCGATCAGGAAGTTCCGCGTTAGCCCCGTCTCGGCAATCGCCTGCGGCACGTGTTGTGCGTCCGACATGCCCTCTGCGCGTCTGATGTCTGTCGTTATGTTCATGAACTTCTCAGCCTGCCCCGCGACCTCTTAGAACAAAATACAACAACGCACGGAAGCGAATTCTACTCATTGGTAACTCATTCGTAGCGCCCAAAACAACCAACAAGCGAAAATTGCGAAATGCAGCGATGAATCCGTATCTCAGAGCCGGATTAAAGCGATATTTCTCCCACGCGTGCCTCGATCATCGACATCGCACACTGCATACAGAAGATGGCACAAAGGTGGTAAGACACTGACAACATGACAAATGCCGGATCAGCCGGCAGGTGGAGGATCGATGCAAACCTATCAACATTACATTAACGGCGCATATGTCGATCCGGCCCAGGGCCAGTGGTTCGACAGCCATGACCCTTATCGCGGCGAGGTCTGGGCCCAGATGCCGCGCGGAACTGCGGCGGACGTCGACGCGGCGGTTGCGGCGGCCAAGGCAGCGCTGGACGGGCCTTATGGCGATCTGACGGCGTCTGCGCGCGGCAAGCTGCTGCGGCGGCTTGGTGATCTGGTGGCCGAGAACGCCGACCGGCTGGCCGAAATCGAAGTGCGCGACAATGGCAAGCTGTTGTCCGAGATGGCCGGGCAGATGAGGTACCATCCGGAGTGGTGGTACTATTTCGCGGGACTGGCCGACAAGGTTGAAGGGTCGGTCATCCCGATCGACAAGCCGAATCATCTCGCGTTTACCCGGCACGAACCAGTCGGCGTTGTCGGCGCTATCACAGCCTGGAATTCACCCCTTCTGTTCGTTGCCTGGAAATGCGCGCCCGCCATCGCGGCGGGCTGCACGGTCGTGATCAAACCTTCGGAATTCACCTCGGCCTCGACGTTGGAGTACGCCGCCCTGGTCAAGGAGGCCGGATTTCCGGACGGCGTCTTCAATGTCGTCGCCGGGATGGGAGCCGAGGCAGGTGCTGCGTTGGTCGATCTCCCTGACGTCGCCAAGATCGCCTTCGCCGGGTCGGACAAGACCGGCGCGATGATCTATTCGCAGGCGGCGAAGCACATCAAACGCGTCAGCCTTGAGTTGGGTGGCAAGTCGCCCAACGTGATCTTCGACGACGCCAATCTGGACGCGGCCTGCGCGGGTGCCGTCTCGGGCATCTTTGCGGCCACCGGCCAGACCTGCATCGCTGGCTCTCGTCTGTTGGTGCAGAATTCGGTCCGTGACGCGGTCGAGGCCAAGATGGTCGAGATTGCCCGCACGGCCAAGATCGGCGACCCAATGAAGGCCGAGACCAATATCGGCCCCGTCACGACGGCACCGCAATACGCCAAGATCCGCGAGTATATCGGCGTTGCCGAAAGCGAAGGCGCCAAGCTGCTGTTCGGCGGCGGCACGCCGCAGGGTCCCGAGATCCAGGGCGGTCAGTTCGTCGAGCCGACCATCTTCACCGGCGTGCTCAATTCAATGCGCATCGCGCAGGAGGAGGTCTTCGGCCCGGTCCTGTCGATCATCGGGTTCGAGGACGAGGACGAAGCCGTCGAGATCGGCAATGACATCGCATTCGGGTTGGCTGCCGGGGTCTGGACCCAGAACATCGGCCGCGCCGTGCGGATGTCCGAGCGCCTGAAAGCGGGCACTGTCTGGGTCAACACCTACCGCGCCGTGAGCTACATGATGCCGTTCGGCGGGGTGAAGCGCTCGGGGATCGGCCGCGAGAGCGGGGTCGAGGCGATCCGCGAGTATCTCTCGACCAAGTCGGTCTGGATCAACACCTCTGACGAGGCACCCGGCAACCCGTTCGTGATGCGGTAGGGTGAGCGCTTTCCAAACGGAAGGCACCGATCTGACGAAGTGACAGGGCGGGTGGCGCGATACCGGGGGCACCCGCACAAAAATATGAATCTTTTTCATATTGATTTTAAATTTTAATTTGATATTTATGAATGATCGCCCGAAGCTGATTGGCCTGGGCGAGCGAAGGTCCGTCCTGCCTGTTGATGAGACAGAACCGAAGGCATTCAACGAGAAGTCAAATTTAGATCAAAGATGAAATCATGCCCGACCCATCAACGATCACAGTGTTTATCTGCGGAACAGCCGTCAACCTCAGTAAAAGCCTTACTTCAGAATTTGCAGTACCTTATTTGGCAAAGCTCTGCGTCGGCCATCATTTTGCACTAGATGGGATCGGCAGCAACAAGAACAATGATAACCGATATGTAAGAGATCCTTATGGCTTCTTTAAACTGGAGCACGGGATCAAGGACGAAATTGACGGGGCCCCGACAGAGTTCGCGATCGACGACCTTGCCAGTGCCCGCGGAACAGGCGCCGACGGCGTGATCCTCAACGCCTTGCGATACATCGACGATCGCTACAAGAGATCGGGCTACGGCCAGGTCAAGCGGATCAACCTAATCGGTTTCAGTCGTGGCGCTGTATGTTGCACGCTGCTTTCTTGGTTGATCTACGGTGTTCTTTCAAAACGCCAGATCCCGTTGCCCGACGTGAACATGTTTCTGTTCGACCCGGTTGCCGGCGGTTTGAACGCTTTCAAAGGACACATGAAGTATCGCGGCACACAGTACCGGACGGACCGCACCCGGCTTCCGCCGAACGTCAAGAATTTCTCTGGCATCATCCAGGCGTTCACGGCGGCTCAGCAGTATCAACTGTTTGGCTGGGCGTTTAACTCGACGATGCCGAAGCCATCGTCATCGAACACGACCTACGACGTGCTGGTCATGCCGGGCGGGCACAGCGCGTCAAGCCTGTACGACGTAAGCGGCACTGGAACACCGCTTGGCATGGTGGGACTGACGTTGGCGCAGGACTTCCTTATGCAGCACAAGACCCACTTTCTGAACGACGTTAGGCTATCGACATGCGACATGGCCGAAGCCTATGCACAGGTGCGCGTCGAGAACGATTTTGCCGACAAGGGTGCGAACGACGCGAACATGACCTTCTTCCAACAGGGCAGATTTCTGCGTTCTGCGGCGCGCCGGACAGCCGTCAATCGTCACCGCAAGATCTCGGATCATCCGTTCTGGGTGAATGTCCACCACAAGCGGTTAATGCAGCAGTTGGACGCGGTCCTGTCGCGGGAGATCGATTGGCTGGCCGTCTCCAAGAGGAAGCAGATCGCGAAGAGCAGCTGGGACAAACTGAACAGAGATCGAAGAATGACGTGGACCGCCGCGGCGCTGAAAAGCATGGGCTTCGCGCCGACCTAACTCAGCACGAAGAAATCCCTCTAAGCCAATAGGCTCTGGTGCTTCTGGCTGAAGACATCGCATCCGAATAAGCGTCGGCGAGTCTCTTTGTAGTGCGGCAACTTAGAGAACCACGCGGAAAAGTCAGTTCTGGTCTGATGGAACCAGTCTTGTAGCAACCGATCAAATTTGTCGTCCGAGCGAAACAAACGATACAGAATGGATGAGCTTGCTCCGCCATCATGTGCCCAACGCATATAGAAGGGTGCAGCAGATGACAGAGATTGAAAAAGCGAACCTCGAAACGACGGCCAGCGTTCGCTCCGTGAAGGTCTTCATCGAAGAACTCAAAGAGTATTTCGCAGGCGTCGATCATGCCGAGGTCGTCGCCATGCTGGAGCATATGCAACAGCTGGCAGAGGCCATCGATCTGGGCCTGGTTACTGATGAAGATCTGTCGATCGACAATGCACTTCTGACCGAGGCGTTGGAGAGCATGTCGGGGTCGAGCGTGTTCGACCATGCGCCTGAAGGGATGTTTGATACCGATACGGATCTGGGGATCTTCACCTTGCCGGAGCCGCAAACGCCCGATGCTGGAGACCCGCTGAGCGGATGGGAAGTCTATGCGCAGGAGACCGACACCGGCGGCACACTTGCCGACATTGGGGTGAAGGCGGCCGGTGGCTTCTTTGCGAAGATGGTTCCGGGGCCGGTTGGCTTCATCGTGTTTCAAGCGGGACCCGTTCTGACAAAGGGTTTCGTCAAGACGTTCGTTCAGCCGCCAGACTGGACGGCTGAAGAAGCAGCAAAGGCCGTCAAGAAAGAGGAAGAAACTGCGCGCGAGAACGGCGAAGGCGACGCAACCGGTCCGACGGAGGCTGGTCAATCGAACGAAGACGGTACGACAACGGGCGGACGCAGCTTGCCAGAACCGGAGGAAGGCGAGGCAACCGGACCAACCGAAGCCGGTCAATCGAACGAAGACGGTACGACGACTGGCGGGCGCAGCTTGCCGGACGACAACACCAGTGAAACGACGATGCCGCAGGATCCCAACATGCCGGAAGGCGGCGCATTCAAGCTGACCGAGGCTCAACGCGCTGCTTTGGAAGCCAAGTCACTTGAACCCGGCGCCGATCCGGAGTTGATCCTGACCGATGGTGACGACCATCTTATTTTTGTTGAATACACCCTTCCGAACGAGACGGATCTGGACCCACTGATCATCCCAGATCCCGAAGCAGATGCCGCGATGATGGCAACTCTGGATGAATCCAGGCTCGACCCGACCTATGGGCTGATCATCAATGAAGAAGCAGCCGGTGATGGGCAGGCGCTTCCAGACCTGTCTGGCAACGATGACACCGTTTTCTTCCTCTAGGCTCTGACAGGATCGAATGCTTGGCGTGTTTTGGCGTTTCGCAGGGGCAGATCACGCGGCGCTTCGCGGGCACTCTCGCGTTCGTCTGAGGCCGGCATCCGGTTGCGATGCCGCGCTTCAAACGCGCTTTCGCAAGCGTGTGCCTACGCCAACAGGCTCCGGTACTTCTGGCTGAAGATCTCACGCCCGATGATGATCTTCATCACCTCTGACGTGCCTGCGTAGATCCGGCTGATCCGGGCGTCGCGGTACATGCGGCAGATCTCGTACTCCTCCATGTAGCCCGCGCCTCCGTGCAGTTGGACGCCGAGGTCGACCATCTTGCCCTCGACTTCGGAGGCCGCCAGCTTGGCCTTCGCACCCATCTCGGCGGTCAGTCGGCCCTGATTGTGCTCGGCCACGCACATGTCGAGATACGCCTGGATCATGTCGATCTCGGTATCCAGCTCAGCCATGCGGAACTGAGTGTTCTGCTGCTCGGAGAGCGGTTTGCCAAAGACGTGGCGCTCGGTGACGTAAGCGCGGGTGATGTCGAAGGCGCGCCGGGCCTGGGCTGCATAGGAGCAGGCGCCGATCAGGCGTTCCTCGGCCAGCCCCTCCATCAGGTAGTAAAAGCCCTTACCCGGCTCGCCGAGCACATTCGCTTTCGGGACCTTGACGTCCTTGAAAAACAGCTCGGCCGTGTCCTGCGCGTCGAGGCCCATTTTCTTGAGGTTGCGCCCGCGCTCAAAACCTTCCATCCCGCGCTCGACCACCAGAAGCACCATGGAATGCTGCGAGTCGGCCCCAGCGCGCTTGGCGGCGACGATGATCAGGTCGGCGTTGATGCCGTTCGAGATATAGGTCTTGGAGCCGTTGAGCAGGAAGTGGTCGCCCTTGTCCTCGGCCCGCGTCGTGGTTCCGGCAACGTCCGAGCCCGCGCCCGGTTCAGTCATCGCGATGGCCAGGATGTGCTCTCCGGTCACGCATTTCGGAAGGAAGCGGTCCTGCTGTTCCACCGATCCGAAGCGCTTGAAGTAAGGACCGACGAGGCGCGCGTGCAGCGTATTGAAGAATTCGCCACAGCCAGCGCGGGATGTTTCCTCGATGATCACCTGCTCGAAGCGGAAATCGTCGTCGCCCAGCCCGCCGTGTTTCTCGTCCGGCCAGATCATCAGCATGCCAAGATCGCCTGCCTTGCGATAGGCGATGCGGTCGACAATCCCGGCCTCGCGCCACGCGGGCATGTGAGGCTGGATTTCTTCCTCGAGGAACCGGCGATAGCTGGAACGGAACAGAGTTTGCTCTTCGGTGAACTGGCGCATGATACTCTCCTTAACGGCCCGGCCAATCTTCCCTATCGCGGCGCGGATGTCTATGAACGGCCCGGTCCACAGGGTGAAATCGGTGGAAAGAGTTCAGGGCGTCGGAGGGGACGATGGGCGAGATCGACATTCGCGTTGAGGGCAAGGCCGGACGGATCACGCTGACCCGGCCCGCGGCGCTGGACGCGCTGCCCTAGGGCATGGCGCTGGCGATCGAGCAGGCCGTGGACGATTGGCGCGATGATGCGGTTGTGGCACTGGTGGTGATCGATGCCGAGGGGGACCGGGCGTTTTGATCCGGTGGCGACATCGCGAAGTTGTACGAGACAGGGCGCGCCGGTGACTTCGCCTGGGGTCAGAAATTCTGGCGTGATGAATATCGGTTGAATGCAAAGCTGGCGCGGTACCCAAAGCCGATCGCAGCGTTCATGCAGGGCTTCACGATGGGCGGAGGTGTCGGGATCTCCTGCCACTCGTCGCACCGGGTCGTCGGCGACAGCAGCCGCATTGCGATGCCGGAGAACGGGATCGGGCTGGTGCCGGACGTCGGCGGCTCGCTGATCCTGGCGAATGCTCCAGACCGGGTGGGCGTTTTCCTGGGCTTGACGGCGACGCGGATGAACGCGGCAGACGCGATCCATGTCGGATTCGCCGATCACTACGTGCCGGAGGCGGCGTGGCCAGAGTTGATCGCAAAACTGCAGCAGACCGGAGATCCCGGCGCCATCACCGATGCGGCTGTCGAGCCGGAGGGCGGTACCATGCCAACCTTGGCGGAGCAGACTGCAAGACTGTTTCAGGGCGGATCGCTGGCAGACATACGTGTGGCGTTGGAGGCAGACGCCTCCGACTTTGCAACCGATGCTCTGAAGAAGATGTCGCGCAACTCGCCGCTCTCGATGGCGGTGTTCGTCGCGATGATGCAGGCGTTGGCAGGCCGCGAGATCGAGGATGCTCTGGAGATGGAGTACCGCTATGTCAGCCGATCCATGGAGTACGGAGACTTCCTGGAAGGCATTCGCGCGCAGATCATCGACAAGGACCGCAATCCGACCTGGCAACACACCTGGCCGGGTGAAGTTCCGCAGGCCGATGTCGATCGGATGCTGGCCACGACAGAGTTTTCGTTGCCTCGGAACTGAAGCGGGACCTTCCGTCCACGCCCCGGGTTTTGGACAGTTCGAACAGCGCAGACCGTTGAGTCATGTGCCAAACACGCGGCGTTTCCACACTGTGGAATAGGCCTATCTGTTTGTTCTTACTCGATATTCTCTTCCAAACATGGTCTTCGATAACGAATATCGAAGGCGCATGTTGTTTTTCTTATCGAACGTTTTATCTTCGTAAATGAAGTTTGGACGGCTGCCCATGCACCTGTGCCAAGTCAAGATCACGCGAAAACCAGAGCGATCAGGAGAGCAGCAAATGCCGAAACCCAACACGAAGTTCGAACTGAATGTCGAAGATGTCGACGTCATCGAGACCGCTTTGCGCGGTGTGTTGCAGACCAAAGAGATCGCAGACCTGGACGAACAGACGGTGACAGAGCTTTTGGGCCGCCTGCACAACCAGAAGGTTTTCTATCGCCCCCAATCGGGCGTTTATGTCGGCGGTTGACGGTCAGGTATCCCGGCCACGTTCCGCACTCACATCGGGTTTGGGCCGTCCCAAACCCGAATGATTTTACTCCGCAGCACGCAGTGGAATGCCTTCAGCTTCGGCCTCCGCGTCCTGATCAAACTCAAAGGCTTCGAGCCGTCGCGCTCTGGTTCCGGCCTTGCCCGCCGAGATCTTGATCTCGTCAATATCCTTCGCAGCCTGCCCGAAATGTTTGTCGAGGTTGCCAACCCGGTCGGTCAGACGATCGACATCCTTGTAGAGCAGCGTCAACTCGCGCCGGATCGCGCCCGCCTGCTCCCGCATCCTCGCATCTTTCAGGATCGCCCGCATCGTGTTCAGCACGGCCATCATCGTTGTCGGAGACACGATGAAGACACGCGCTTCGAAGCTTTGCCGCACAACGTCGCCGAAGTTCGCGTGCAGTTCGGCATAGACGGCCTCGGACGGTAGAAACATCAAGGCGCTGTCCGCGGTCTCGCCGTCCAGAATGTACTTGTCGGCGATCGCCTTCACATGATGCAACACGGCTGTTCTGAACTGGCGCGCGGCCTGTGTCCGGGCACTCTCCGTATCTGCTGCAATGAGCGCCTCATAGGCTTCCAGCGGGAACTTCGCATCGATCACGATTGAACCGGGCGGGTTCGGCAGGTGCACGAGACAATCCGCGCGCTTGTTGTTCGAGAGCGTCGCCTGCCAGGTGAAAGCGTCCGGCGGCAGTGCTTTCGAGACGATATCGTTCAGCTGGATCTCGCCAAACGCACCGCGCGTCTGCTTGTTCGACAGGATGTCCTGCAGGCCCAGCACATCGCCCGAGAGTTTTTCGATCTTGGTCTGCGCCTTGTCGATCGCCTCCAGCCGCTGCTGAAGTTCGCCCAGCGAGCGCGCGGTCCGGGTGGCGGTACCATGGAGCGACTCCCCCATCGCACGCTGGACTTCCTCCAGCCGACGCTCGACCGATTCCATGATGCGTGCCTGTGCTTGCACCTGATGTTCGGAGACCATTTTCAGACCGCCCGCAAGCTGGTTCTGGCCCTGATCGAGCCCGCGCACGGCATCGCTCAGCGTCCCCAAGTGCTGTGCCAACGGTTCGGCTGCATCGGCGGACCGACGCGCGGCCCGGATTGCCCAGATCAACAACACCAGCAGAAGAACCGCAACTGCAACAGCGACGATCGCTGCGATCACCAACGGATTGGACCAGTCGATCATCGGCCCGGTCATCAGCGGCGCCCGAACAGCTTCTCGATGTCGTCGAGCCCCAGGCGCACCCAGGTCGGGCGGCCGTGGTTGCATGTGTTCGAGTTCGGCGTTGCCTCCATCTCGCGCAGCAAGGCGTTCATCTCGGGCGCTGCCATGCGGCGGCCAGACCGGACGGAGCCGTGGCACGACATCCGGCTGAGGATCGCATCGATGCGGGCGCGGACCTGATCGGTCGTCCCGAGATCGGCAATTTCGTCCGCCACATCGCGCATCAGCGCTCCGGGGTCTGTCTGGCCGAGGATCGCAGGCACTTCACGCACTGCGATAGCACCCGGGCCGAACGGTTCGATCCCAAGGCCGAGATCGGCCAACGCATCAGCGTGTTCCAGCACCCGGTCGGCATCGGTACCAAGCTCGACGACCTCCGGGATCAACAAGCCTTGCCGGGCGATCCCGGTCTCTGCCTGCTGAGCCTTCAGCCGTTCATAGACCAGACGCTCATGCGCCGCGTGCTGATCGACAAGAACCACACCATCCGTGGTCTGCGCGACGATGTAGGTCTCGTGCAGCTGCGCGCGCGCCACGCCCAATGGTAGATCCAGCGCGTCAGGGTCCGGATCAGTTTGGTATGCCTCCGGCGCTTCGGCAAACCCGGACGTCGGCGCCGGTTCTTCGACCCTGGCAGACGCCCAGCCGGGATGCGCACATCCGGCTGGGGCCTGGGCAGCCAGTGCTGCCTGAACGGCCGCGCCCGAGGGACGTTGGGGCGGCCGAACTTGCCAGTGACGCGGTGTGTCGGGGGCCTTGAACGCCCCAAGCGCCGCGTCGGAAATCGTTGATGTCGATCGGTGCCCCGCCTCGGCCAGCGCATGGCGGATCGCTGAAATGATCAGCCCCCGCACCAATCCTGGTTCGCGAAACCGCACCTCGGCCTTCGCAGGATGCACGTTGACGTCCACGCGTTCCGGCGGGCACGTCACATGCAGCGCCACTGCAGGATGACGGTCGCGGCTGAGCACGTCGGCGTAGGCTGCACGCACGGCACCCAGCAACAGCTTGTCGCGGACAGGTCTGCCGTTCACGCACAAGTGCAATGCGACGGCTGCTCCGCGTGAGAACGTCGGTAACGTGGCGTGACCCGCCAATCCGATCCCATCGCGCTCGGCATCGATCAGGACGGAATTCGCAGCAAACTCGTGTCCCAGAATGTCAGAGGCGCGCGCCAATCGGCTGTCGAACAGATCGCCGCTGCTGGCGTTCACGCGAAATAGCTGTCGCGGCGTCCCACCATTCTGATCGGTGAGCGTGAAGGAAATCTCGGGTTCAGCCATCGCGAGGCGCCGCAAGACGTCGCCAATTGCCTGGGTCTCGGCGCGGTCGGTGCGGAGGAACTTCAGCCGCGCCGGGGTGGCATAGAACAGATCGCGGACGTCGACCGTTGTCCCGGCGCCATGCGCTGCCGGGTGCGGTGCGCCGATCTCTCCCGCAACAGCCGTGATTTCCCACGCGTCGGAACCCGCCACACGGCTGGTCAGCGTCAGCCGCGCGACCGAGGCAATCGACGGCAGGGCCTCTCCGCGAAACCCGAAGTGGCGGATGTTCACCAGATCTTCGCCGTCCAGCTTGGACGTCGCATGCCGCTCCAGCGCCAATGCCAGATCACTTTCTGCGATCCCGCAACCGTCATCGGCAACTCTGATCAAGGTCTTGCCACCCTCGGCGATCGTCACATCGATCCGCGTCGCACCTGCATCAATTGCGTTCTCGACCAGTTCTTTCACCGCTGATGCCGGGCGTTCGACAACTTCTCCCGCGGCGATCCGGTTTGCGGCAGCGTCCGAGAGGCGATGAATTCTCGGAACATGCCCCATCATGTTGAGGTCTGGTGCGTTCATCCCACAATAGGTAGCATCAGCAACCGCGATTCTGGAAGCCGAATCTCGAGTCGCGCACCGCACGCGCAACCAGCCCGCTTTGGCGGTGGAGGGGGTGGGCGGGTGGGCCTCCCCGCCAAAGCGGGCGATTGCCCAGCAACACTACGCCCGATGAACCAAGAGCAATCGTTCGCCTCAGAACCGATCCATCAAGCGATCAAGATAGTCCAGTTCAAGCTTGGGGCGTGAGGGGTCCGCAGCGCGGCGGCGCAGTTCCTGCATCAGCTCGCGGCCACGTTCCAGCAAAGACTTGTCCGGAACCTTGGTCGACCGTCCATCGAGTGCCCCATAAGACGAGGACGGGCGCTCGAACGGATCGAGTGTCTCGTTGTCACTGGCCTGCCCACGACCCCGACGCTGTCCCTGCGCCTCGGTCTGGCCCTGTCCATTGCGCATCTGCTCGGCAAGGGCCTGCGCACCCTCGTTCATCTGGTCGAGCGCATCCATCTGGTCGCGCACGGCGTCGGAATTCGATCCCTGCTGCAGGTCATCGCGTGCATCCCCCATGGACCGCGCGGCTTCGTCCAGTGCACGGGCCGCATCGTCCGAGCCGACACCGCGCGACAGAGCTTCCAACTGGCGCCGCAGCGCTTCCTGCTGATCGGCGAGGTTGCCTCCGCCACCTTGACCGCCTTGCATCTCGCCAGGCTGCATGCCTTCGCCACGCTCGCCCTCTCCGCCTTGCTGACCGCCCTGGCCATGCTCATCGCCACGGCCCTGGCCATCGCCGAACCCTGGTTCTTCCTGGCCTTCGCCCTGCTGGCCTTGCTGTGGAGCACGGCCCAGCTGTTGTTCGCGCCGGCGCTGGCGCAATTCGTCGAAGGTCTGGTCCGAAAGATCGCGCTGGCGCTGGATCATCTCCTGCAGTTCCTGCATCGCCTGCTCGCCGGGGCCCATCTGCTGTTGCTGCCCCTGCATGGCTTGCATGTTCTCGAGCATCTGTTGAAGCTGCGACAGCATCTCGCGCGCCTGATCGCGCAGCCCTTGTTCCGCCTGTTCCATCATCTGGTCCAGCATGTCGTTCAGATCCTGCTGGGTCATCTGCTGGTTCGGCATCTGTTGCTGCTGGGCCTGCGCGTTTGGATCGCGCTGCGCCTGCTGGGCGAGCTGCTGAAGGTAGTCGTTCATCGCGGCGCGCATTTCTTCCATGGCGCGGCGGATGTCTTCCTCGGAGCCGGATTCCAAGGCCTCGCGCAGCGCCTCCTGCGCCTGCCGCAAACGCTCCAGCGCGTTGGACAGATCTCCGTCCTCCAGCGCCAGGGCCGCCTGCCAAAGGAACTCGATCACGTCCGGGGCCGCGTCCGGCACGGTCTCGGTGCCGATAGACCCTGCCAGTCGACGGATCGCGATCCGGACGGGTAGGTAGATCGACATGTCGTCGAAGATCTCTTCAGGGCGTCGCGTCACGGCCTGAAGCACATCAAGCACCCGTGTCGCCTCGCCATAGTCCAGCGCCAGTTCGCGGCGCTGTTCGACCAATGCCTTGGCCAGCGGGTTGTTGAAGATCCGCGCTGGCAGCGTGATCTCTCGTGGCTCGGTCGTACCAATCTGTCCGGCACCATCCTCAGCCTTGAGCTGAAGCGTCAGCTTTGCTCCGGCCCAGGGGTGTGCTGTGAAATCACGAATCGCCAGATCCTCGACCTCTCGCAGATCGCCGGTGATCGGCAGCGGCAAGCCGAAATTGATCACATCCAGCGGCAATCCTTTCGCATTCTCCGGGTCGTGGTCTTCCGGCGCGATCTCCGCCCAAGCCGACGAGATCCCGTAATCGTCCGAGGCCGAATAGGCCAGTTCGAGCGCTCGCGTCACGGTCGCGCCCGGTTCGCCAACAACCTCGATTTCGGGCTCATGATCGGGGAGCATCTCGATCGACCAGCGGCCCAGTTCCTCTTCACCCAGAGTGACAATCAGTTCGCCCGAGCTGGAGACGACACCCTGCACTTCGGCCAAACCACCGCCGAGCATCGTGAAGTCGCCGAGGCCTGCTGCCTCACCACCCGATAGAACCGGAAGCGCATCGGCATCCGTTACACGGATGATCAGATCCGACCCTTCCGGCAGCAGCACCGGTTCAGCGGCAGCGGCGCCGTCGGCGGATGCCGTTTGGGTGAGATTGTCGAGATAGACGGTCGAGAGGCCGGTATAGGCGGGCGGCGTCGCCCATGCCTCGATAAACGGATCGCGTTCGGCGAACACGGACGCCGGGACCTCTTTCAACGGCGCCGGGTTTGCCGCATCCGCAACACGACTGCTGATGTCACCACCAGACGCAATCAGCGCCGCAACCAGCAACGCTGGCGCTGCGAGCCGCAAGGCCCAGGTATCGAACTGCGCCAGACGAAGATCGGGCATCCGGGCCCGCAGGGCGACTGCCGCCGCCTTGGCCCGATCGATATGAACCTTCCAGATCGACTCCGATGCCTGGTCGCCCTGTCCGACGACCAGATCCTCGCGCAGTGTCGCAAGCGGACGGCGCGGGTCGTCTTCGTCCAGGCGGGCATCTACCGCTTCGGCATCAGGCTGACGAAAACGCATTCCGGAAAGGATCAGTGCTGCCGCGATTGCCAGCCCGAGAACAGCCAGCGCAATACGGTGGCCAAGCGGACCGAACGCATTGAACACGCCGAGAAGCGCGAGGCTGAACCCCAGGCAGATCACCACGAGGATCGGCCATCCAGCGCGCGCAATCCTCTCGGCAAACAATGCCCAGCGGGTCAGTTTGCGCTGCCGTTGCAGTACCCGCATCTCGTTCCCCCGAAGCCCCCCGTCCGTGAAGATCGACATCGCACTCCTTTCGGGCGTCAGACTACGATTCGCTGACGCTTTCGCTCAACCATGTCGGGACCGTATCACGGTCGATCATCTCTGCATATGTGGGGCGGTCGCGGATCACTGCAAACTGATCGCCTTTGACAAGGACCTCGGGCACCATCGGACGGGCATTGTATTCGGAAGACATGACCGCGCCGTAAGCGCCCGCCGACCGGAAAACCGCCAGATCGCCCGCTGCCATATGCGGCAAGGTGCGCTGCTTGGCGAACGTGTCGCCGGATTCGCACACGGGGCCGACAACGTCGACCGGCCCGATCCGCGTCCCCGAGGCAGGCTCGACCACCGGGACGATATCATGCCACGCGTCGTACATTGCCGGTCGGATCAGGTCGTTCATCGCCGCATCCAGGATCAGGAAGTCACGGTCTTCGCCCTGCTTGCGGTAGATCACCGAGGCCAGCAGAATGCCCGCGTTCCCGGCGATCAGGCGGCCCGGCTCGATCTCGATCTCGCAGCCCAGGTCGCCGACCGTCTCTCGGATCACCTGACCATAATCGAACGGCAGCGGCGGGCGTTCGTTCGAATGCTGGTAGGGAATCCCAAGCCCACCACCAAGATCGAGCCTGCGGATGTCATGCCCATCGGCGCGCAGATCCTTCGTCAGTTCGGCCACCAACAGGAATGCGTTGCGGTAGGGTTCCAGATCTGTGAGTTGCGAGCCGATGTGCACATCGACCCCAACCACATCGATCCCGGGCAGAGATGCCGCTAGGCCATACACCTCGCGCGCCTTCGAGATCGGAATGCCGAACTTGTTGTCGGATTTTCCGGTCGCGATCTTGGCGTGTGTCTTCGCATCGACATCCGGGTTGACGCGGATCGCGATGCGCGCAGTCCGGCCCATCTGGTCCGCCATGGCAGAGAGAACGTCGAGTTCCGGCTCACTCTCGACATTGAACTGCCGGATATCGTGTTCCAACGCATGACGGATCTCGGTGGCCGTCTTGCCGACGCCTGAGAAGACGATCTTCTCGCCCGGCACGCCCGCCGCCAGCGCCCGGCGCAGTTCACCTTCGGAGACCACATCCATCCCGGCACCGAGGTTTGCGAGTGTCTTGATCACCGCCTGGTTGCCGTTCGCCTTCATGGCATAGCAGATCAGATGGTCCATCCCGGCCAGCGCTTCCTGGAAGACCCGGTAGTGCCGTTCGAGCGTCGATGTAGAATATACATAGACCGGTGTCCCGACCGCCTCGGCGATTTCGGTCAGGGGCACGTCCTCGGCGTGAAGCACGCCGTCACGATACGTAAAGTGGTCCATTAAACGCTCCGTCGGGCAGCAGACGCACCGCCTTATCCAATTGACGCAGGTGTTGGAACCCTGTCGTCCGTCAGGAAAAGTGTCGGTGCAGCGGCCGCAGTCGGAGGTAGAGATAGAATGGCAGGCCGACGCCGACACCAAAGATCAGTGTGATTGGCACGCAGATCAGCGAAAGCCAATCGCGGCGCAGAACGGCTTCGCCGATGATGAAGATGATTGTCGCTGCCGAGGCGATCAGAATCGAGCCCACAAGGCCGGTCGCCGGTTCCGTGATCGTGACCTCTGCAACCAGGCGTTCCCAGTCGAACCCGTGCTGACGGACCCACAGCACGTAGCGGCGCACAGGAAAGGCAAGCGCCAGCAGCGTGAGACCAAGAAAGCTGAGGCGCGTGAAGTCCATGTATCCTCGCGCAGGGCGGTTGCGGCCTTACCCTACAATCACTCGGTTTTTTCTTTCTTAGCTTCGGCCTCGACCTCGCTCGGCGGTTTTGGTGCGCCTTTTTTGCCGCAAGCAGCCAACGGTAGCGCGAGTGCGGCGAGCCCCAGGACGGTCCAGCGCAGGATTGTCATCGGATCTCTCCCAACCTGTCTTTCCAAGCGGCGATCTGCTCGCGCACACGCACCGGTGCGGTTCCACCAAAGGACGTGCGGCTCGCAACGGATGCCTCGACCGTCAGCACCGAGAAGACATCATCGGTGATGCGCGGTTCGACCGAGTTCATGTCGGCCAGCGACAGGTCCGGCAGGTCGCAGCCCTTGTCTTCGGCCAGCTTGACCAGCGATCCCGTCACATGATGCGCATCCCGGAACGGCATGCCCAACACACGCACCAGCCAGTCGGCCAGATCTGTTGCGGTCGAGAAGCCCTGCCCTGCGGCATTGCGCAACGAGTCGGGGTTTGGCTTGAGATCGCGGACCATCCCCTCCATCGCTGCGAGCATCAGCTGGATGGTGTCGGCGGCGTCGAAGGTCGCCTCCTTGTCCTCCTGCATGTCCTTGGCATAGGCGAGGCTCAGACCCTTCATCACCGTAATCAGTCCGACGAAATGGCCGACCACGCGGCCGATCTTGCCGCGGATCAGTTCGGCGGCATCCGGGTTCTTCTTCTGCGGCATGATTGAGGAGCCAGTCGTGAACGAATCCGACAGAGTCACGAACCGGAACTGCGCCGAGGACCAGATGATCAGCTCCTCGGCGAAGCGAGAGAGATGCATCGCACAGATTGACGCGGCAGCCATGAACTCCAGCTCGAAATCCTTGTCGCTGACCGCATCCAGCGAGTTGCGCATCGGCCGGTCAAAGCCAAGGGCTTGGGCGGTCATATTCCGGTCCAGCGGAAACGATGTTCCGGCCAAAGCCGCACAGCCCAATGGAGATTCGTTCATCCGCGCGCGAGCATCCCGGAAACGGCCGCGGTCGCGGTCGAGCATCTCGGCATAGGCCAGCATATGGTGACCCCAGGTGACTGGCTGGGCGGTCTGCAGATGAGTGAAGCCGGGCATCACCATGTCGGCCCCGGCCTCGGCCTGCGCGACGAAGGCACCGATTAACCGTCCAAGCGCGGCGTCGATCTCGTCGCAACGGGCACGCACCCACATACGGACGTCAACCGCCGCCTGATCGTTGCGCGAGCGGCCCGTATGCAGCCGGGCGCCCGCATCGCCCGCGATCTCGCGCAGCCGTGCCTCGACATTCATGTGGATGTCTTCGAGCGCGCGCGAAAACTGGAATTCGCCGCGTTCGATCTCGCCCCAGATCTGATCCAGGCCCGCGTCAATCGCGACCTGATCTTCCTGATTGATGATGCCCTGGCGCGCCAGCATGGCCGCATGCGCGCGGGATCCGGCGATGTCTTCGGCCGCCATGCGCTTGTCGAAATCGATGCTGGCGTTGATCGCTTCCATCACCGCCGACGGGCCCGCCGCGAAGCGACCTCCCCACATTGTGTTCGCATCCGGCTTTTCACCGACCGCGTTCTGCGTATCTTCTACCATTGAACAGCCTGTCACCGGGAGAGCTACCTATGCGAGACACATTGCGCCTCGGCCTCAGCGCGCTGCTATACGGCGTGATTGCGTTCGGAGCAAACTCCGTCGCGGCCGAGGGCCTTTCGAGCGATCAGCGCGCGGCACTGATGGAGATGCGCGAAGGCGACATGCAGAAGCTGGTCTTTCACAAGGAAGCCCGCCCGGCGATATCCGAAGTGTTCCGGGATCAGTACGGGAACGAGGTCACCTTGCAGGACTACGAAGGCAAGGTCGTGGTGCTGAACTTCTGGGCGACGTGGTGTCCGCCCTGCCGGGCAGAGATGCCATCGATCGACCGTCTTTCCGCAGATATGGCAGGCCCGGATGTCGAGGTGCTGGCGCTCTCGACCGACCGGTTCGATGTCGAGCGCGTGGTCGCTTTCTTCGATGAGATCGAAGTCGAGACACTGCGCGTGCTGCAGGACCGGCGTGGCAAGGTCGCACGCAAGGCGGGCGTGCTTGGGTTGCCGGTGACTGTTATTCTGGATCGGGAAGGCCGCGAGATTGCCCGGCTGCAGGGCGAGGCCGAATGGGACAGCCCCGAGGTCAAGGCAATCCTGACGCGCATTGTCGAGATGACCGCTCCCCGCGCCTGACGCTGAAAGCGATTCAGGCGGCGCGCAACGACGCCGCCTTTTGCACCACGTTGCGCACGTCAGAATGGATCAGATCATCGTAGCGGAAGTCTTCGGCCAGCGTCGGCGCGGCGACCCCGCTGACGAACTTCATTTGCCAGAGTGGCATCGCCCGGCTCTCGATCTCACGCCTGACCAGACACTTGATATCAGTGTGCCGCGGATCCTGTGAGATGGTCTCGAACAGGCGATCGACCTCGTCAGCCTCGCCCTCGAGAATCTGAAAGAACGTGTCATGATCGTGATAGAGCGCGCCGGTGATCAGCGTTGCCTTGTTATTGGTCTGCGAGACAATCCGCAGCTTTTCGATCTCGCCAAGATCGCCGTTCACGAGCGATCGGCTGGCATAGGAAATGGTTATCAGCATCGTCTCCCCGCTTTTTCCCACACACCATTCATAGCACAGACTTTCGATCGGGATCGAGAGCCGACCCGGACACAGGCCGGGTTGCCGCAAAGATCACGGTGACGCAAATTTCCGGTGCCGCGCAGTCTGACGGTTGAACCTTGCGCGGGATGGGATAGGGTCGCGTGGAACGACACTCATGTGTCAGAAGGGGGGAGCAGAACCAGCCATGCGCATCGCATTGATTGTTCTGACCCTTTTCGCCTACTGGCTTGCGCTGTCCGGGCACTATCAGTGGTGGCTGGTTGCCTTCGGCGCCGTGCTTTCGGTTCTGGTCGTGGTCTTCTGCCTCTCCAAACGGGTGACGGATGTCGAGGGCTTTCCGATCGGTCTGATCCCGCGGGGAATCGTGTACTGGCCATGGCTGCTCTGGCAGATCCTGATGTCCGGGCTGCGCGTGACGCGTTTGATCCTGTCTCCATCCCTGCCGATTTCACCAACTTTGGTCAAAGTGGCGGCCAAGGAAGAGACCGCTGTCGGGCTGGTGACCTACGCGAACTCGATCACGCTGACGCCGGGGACAATCTCGATCGAAGCCTCGGAACGCGGGCGCTGCATCTGGGTCCACGCGATCGAAAAGGAAGGTGCCGACGGTTTTGCCGATGACGAGATGAACGATCGCGTTGCCTGGTTCGAGAAGGGCAGAGCCTGATGTTCACAGTTGCCATCATTGCGGTTCTCGCGTCGATGTCGCTGGCGGTTGCGCGGGCGCTGCTTGGTCCGACTGCATTCGACCGGCTGCTGGCGGCGAACTCGATCGGCACGCTCGCGATCATGCTTTTGGCATTGTTCGGGTTCCTCACGGAACGCCCCGAGTTCCTGGACCTCGGCATCACCTATGCCTTGCTCAACATGACTGGCACATTGGCCGTCCTGAAATTCTTCCGCTATGGCGCGCTCGGCTACGATCATGCGGATGGCGATACCGAGGGCAAGGGATGAGCGTGATCCTGGACGTCCTGGGCTGGGTGCTGCTGTGCGCGGGCGGTTTTTTTTGCCTGATCGGCGCAATCGGTCTGAACCGGATGCCGGATGTCTTCACGCGGATGCACGCCACATCGGTCAGCGATACGCTTGGCGTCGGATTTCTGGTGGTGGGGATGGCGGTACAGACAACAGACTGGACCGTCTGGGTCCGGCTCGCGATCATCGTGATCGTGCTTTATATCACCGGAGCCGTCGCCAGCCATGCCCTGGCCCGCGCGGCGTTGCACGACGGCGAGAAGCCGCTGCTGGCCAATGCTGAAGGCGCGCTCGTGAAGACCGGGTGCGAAGAGCTATATCCCGAGCTCGGCGTTCGTATCGCGACACCGCTGACGTCCGAACAGGTTCGCCAGTCGGTCCCGTCAGATGAGGAGACCGCGCCATCGAACTCCTGATCAACATGGTGCTGCTAACGTTGCTGGCCGCGATCACGGTCGGCATCATTCGGACGCGCAACCTGTTTGCGGTCGTGGTTCTGTCGGGTGCGTACTCGTTTCTGATGGCCTCGGTCATGATCATTCTGGATGCGGTGGACGTGGCTATGACCGAAGCCTCGGTCGGTGCGGGCATCTCGACCGTTCTGGTGCTTGGCGCTTTGTACCTGACAAAGATCCACGAGGACCCGCCGAGGTTTTCCGCGGCGATCCCATTGATCGTTTGCGTCGCGACGGGCGCGATGCTGATCTATGGCACCTGGGATCTGCCGCCGTTTGGCACGGCCGATCAGCCGGTCAACATTCATGTCGGTGCGCACTATATCGCGGAGAGCGCGCGCGAGACGGACATTCCGAACATCGTCACGGCGGTTCTGGCGAGCTATCGCGGCTTCGATACGCTGGGCGAGGTGACGGTCGTCTTCACCGCGGGGATCGGCGTTCTGTTGCTGCTCAAGCGCTGGGGCGACGCATGATCCTGGACGTCATCCTGCGGGTCGCCGCCAAGATGTTCATCCCGTTCATCCTGATGTTTGGGCTGTATGTGCAACTGCACGGCGATTTCGGTCCCGGCGGCGGGTTTCAGGCCGGGGTCATCATTGCAGCCGCCGTGATCCTGTATGCCATCGTCTTTGGGAAAGATGCAGCCACCCGCGTGGTCCCGAAATGGGCCGTCGAGCAGATGGTTCCGCTGGGTGTGCTGATCTTCGCAGGCGTCGGCGTCTGGTCAATGATCAATGGCGGTGAATACCTGAACTACAACGTGTTGCTGCACGCAGGCGAGCCGATCGGCACCTATGATGCTGTCCACGGACAGCACTGGGGCGTGTTTCTGGTCGAGATCGGCGTTTTGGTGACCGTGACCGGAACGATGCTGACGATCTTCTACAGCTTCACGGGCCGGGGACGCCCCCAATGAACCAGGACGTCGTGACCGAGCTTGCCGACCGCCCGCTGCTCGAGGCCATTGCAACGAGCTACAACTACTGGATCACGATCTTCCTGATGGTCTCGGGGCTCTACATCGTCGTCGCCCGGTCGAACATGATCAAGTCGCTGGTTGGGCTGGGAATTTTCCAGACGTCAGTCTATCTGCTGTACCTCTCGCCCGGCAAGATCCTGGGCGGGACGGCACCGATCCTGACCGAAGGCGCACAGATCTATTCGAACCCTCTGCCGCATGTGCTGATCCTGACGGCCATCGTTGTCGGTGTCGCGACACTGGCGCTGGGCCTGGCACTGACCGTCCGCGTGCACGAAGCCTACGGGACGATCGAAGAAGACGAGATCACCCTGATTGTCGACCGCGAGGATTACGCCGAAGCGGGTGAAGACGCGGAGACCACGCCATGACGGAGCGCGTCTGAATGGCGGCAGGACCGGGTTTCGACTTCGCGGCAAACCTGCCCGCGCTGCAGGTCATGGTGCCTCTGATCGGCTCCGTCGTCTGTGCCGTTATCAGGCAGCGCCATCTTTGTGCGGCGATAACCATCCTGTGTTCAGCCGTCATGCCGGTGATTGCCTTCATGATCCTTTGGCAGGTGCAGGCAAGCGGCACGATTTCCTACGCCATGGGCGGATGGGCGCCGCCGATCGGGATCGAGTACCGGATCGATACAATCAACGCCTTTCTGCTGGTGCTGGTGTCACTGATGGGCGCGGTTGTGGCACTCTATGCACCACGATCGGTCGGCAACGAGATCCGGCCCGAGAAGCAGGGCTGGTACTATTCGATGTACCTGATGTGCCTGGCCGGTCTGCTGGGCATGGCAATCACCGGCGATGCTTTCAACGTGTTCGTGTTCATGGAGATCAGTTCGCTGGCGATGTACACGCTGATCGCGCTGGGTTCTGAACGCCGGGCGCTGGTCGCGGCATTCCAGTACCTGATCATTGGCACCATCGGCGCGAGCTTCTACGTGATCGGGGCCGGCCTTTTGTTCCTGGTGACAGGCTCGCTGAACCTCTGGGACATCGCACAGCGCCTGCCAGAGGTTGAAAACCTGCGCTCGGTCGTTGCCGGTCTGGCGTTCATCGTCGTGGGCTTCGGGCTGAAGCTGGCGATGTTCCCGATGCACCTCTGGCTGCCGAACGCTTATGCTTTTGCGCCCACGGTCGCGACGGCCTTCATCGCCTCGACGGCGACCAAGGTCGCGATCTACCTGCTGTTGCGGTTCGCGTTCTCGGTCTTCGGGGTCGACTATCTGACCGAGCACGCGCCCGGCGGCGAGGTGTTCCTGGTCCTGGCAGCGCTCGCGATGCTTGTCTGTTCCGTCAGTGCGATCTTCCAGATCAACATCAAGCGGATGTTGGCCTATTCGTCGGTCGCGCAGGTCGGATACATGCTGGCCGGGATCGCGATCGCCACCGATATCGGCCTGACGGGCAGCATCAGCCACATGTTCAACCACGCGATCGTAAAGGCCTGTCTGTTCCTGGCGGTCGGCTGCATCTTTTTCTCGACCGGCGTGACGCGGATCGAGAACATGGCAGGGATCGGACGAACCATGCCGCTGACCATGGCGGCGTTCGTGATCGCCGGGCTGGGCCTGATCGGCGTGCCCGGGACGGCCGGCTTCGTGTCGAAGTGGTACCTGGTGCAAGCAGCAGCGGATGTCGGCAACTGGCTGATCATCGCGGTGATCATGGTCTCGTCGGTGCTGGCGGTGATCTATCTCGGCCGGGTGGTCGAGATTGCCTGGTTTCGCGAACCCAAATCCGCCGTGGTGCGCAAGCCGCCGGTCGAGATGATGGCAATGACCTGGGTGCTGGCCTTGGCAACGATCTGGTTTGGTGTGCAAACCGATCTGTCCGCCGGTGTGCCGACGATTGCCGCAGCCGAACTGCTTGCGGGATGGGCAGAGTGATGTCGATGCCCGAGCCCTTCGTGTTCGTCGCTCAAATGGGGCGAACAGTGTTGCGCTTTCCGCAAGCGGTCGCGGCACCGGCGGAGACACCGTCATGACCGGCGAGGGTCTCATTCAGCTTGCGTTGGCGATCCCGACACTGGGCGCTGTCGGGATTGCGCTGACCGGCTTCAATCGCAATGTCCGCGAGGCCGTCACGCTGGTCACCGCCTCGGCGCTGTTTGTGGTCGTGGTCCTGAACCTGCTGCCGATGGTGATGGCGGGTGAGCGCCCGGCATGGACTGCTCTGACGGCGTTCGGGGCCATCGACCTCGCGTTCGAGATCGAGCCCCTCGGAATGCTGTTCGCCTGCATCGCCTCGACTCTGTGGATCGTCAACTCGATCTACTCGATTGGCTATATGCGCGGGAACAACGAACCACGTCAGACGCCGTTCTACACCTGCTTCGCCATCGCGATTGCCGGCGCCATCGGGATCGCGTTCTCGGCCAACCTGTTCACGCTGTTCCTGTTCTACGAGATCCTGACGATCAGCACCTATCCGCTGGTCACGCACAAAGGGAACGAGGACGCCCGGCTCAAAGGCCGCGTCTACATCATGTTGTTGATGGGCACCTCGATCGGATTGCTTCTGCCGGCGATCATCTGGACCTTCGCCGCCGCGGGGAGCACGGATTTCACGGCTGGCGGCATACTGGCCGGGGCAGGTCTGTCCGGGGTGATGCTGACGCTGCTCTACACGCTCTACGTCTTCGGGATCGGCAAGGCCGCCGTGATGCCAGTGCATTACTGGCTGCCGGCTGCCATGGTGGCGCCGACGCCGGTCGCGGCGCTGCTCCATGCCGTTGCCGTCGTCAAGGCAGGGGTTTTCTGCGTGGTGAAGATCACGGTCTACATTTTCGGATTGGACGTCCTCAGCACCACGGGCGCGTCCGACCCTATCGCCTATCTGGCGGGGCTGACAGTCGTATTAGCCTCGGTGATCGCGCTGGGTCAGGACAACCTGAAACGGCGCCTCGCCTATTCCACAATCAGCCAATTGTCTTACGTGGTCATGGCCGCGGCCATTGCGACACCGCTCGCGATCATTGGTGCGGCGATGCATATCCTCGCGCACGCAGTCTCGAAGATCACGCTCTTCTTCGCGGCAGGCTCGATCTACACGGCGCACCATCTGACCGAGGTCAGTCAACTCGACGGTCTGGGCCGGAAGATGCCGTTGACCTTCGTGGCCTTCCTGATCGGCACCGTGTCGCTGATCGGGTTGCCACCGTTCATCGGGCTCTGGTCAAAATGGTGGATCGGGATCGGCGCTGCCGATGCGGGGGATTACTGGGCGATCGCCGTTTTGATGATCTCGTCGCTTCTGAAGGTGGTGTATCTGCTGCCCATCGTCTCGCGCGGGTTCTTCCTGCCGCTGCCTGGGCAGGACCCAAACGCGCCGGTTGCTCGGGCCGAGGCACCTATGCCGATCCTGATCGCGCTGACGGTGACGTCGTCGCTGACGGTGCTGCTGTTCTTCATGATAGACCCCGTCGAGGCGCTGCTGCTGCCGATCCTGGAGGTCCCGGATGGCCAATGACCGCCCACCCTTCCAGCCGGATCAGACACCGGACCCGGCCGAGATCCCGCGCAAGGCAGCGGACGAACCGCCCGGTTGGACGGACAATAAGACGACCGTGAAGCTCTTGAACTACGCGCTTTTTGCGTTCGCGATTCTCCTGCTGTTGATCGATCCGCTCGTACACAAACACGGGCCGTTCGAGATCGAACACGTGTGGGGCTTCTACGGTCTCTATCCCCTTGCCGCATGTGTTGCAGTGTTGGTCGTCGCGCGCGTTTTGGGTGCCGTCCTGCGCCGGGCGGAGGACTACTATGACCGGTGACTGGCTCGCCAACTTCCCGCCCGGCCTGATCATGATCCTGGGCGCCGTGCTGGTGCCGTTCCTTCCGGGCCTGTCGCGCAAGATCTGGATGCTGGCCCTGCCGGTCTTGGCGTTCGTTCACCTGCTTGGCCTTGAACAGGGGATGTTGGGGCGCATGGTCCTGTTCGATCTGGAGCTGACAACGCTCAGGGTCGATCGGTTGGGCCTGATCTTCGGATACATCTTCCTGATCGCGACGTTCCTTGGCGTGGTCTATCAGCTTCACGTGAAAGGCTGGCTGGAGCAGGTCGCGACCCTGATCTACGCGGGATCGGCCACGGGCGCTATCTTCGCCGGGGACCTGGTCACCTTGTTCCTGTTCTGGGAGGGAACCGCGATCTCGTCGGTTTTCCTGATCTGGGCCGCTGGCACTCCGCAGGCGCTGGCAGCCGGACAGCGCTATGTGCTGATCCAGATCACGTCGGGCATGATCTTGCTGGCTGCGACGATGATCCACCACGGGCAGACCGGCTCGATCGCGTTCGAGAGTTTCGACGTGACCTCGCTGGCGGGCCTGCTGATCTTCCTTGCGTTCGGGATCAAGGCCGCGTTCCCACTGCTGCATTTCTGGCTGAAAGATGCCTATCCGCAGGCAACGGTGACCGGCGCGGTGCTCCTGTCGGCCTTTACCACCAAACTGGCGATCTATGCGCTCGCGCGTGGTTTCGCAGGGACCGAGATCCTGATCCCGATTGGAACGGTTATGGCGGCCTTCCCGATCGTGTTTGCGCTGATGGAGAACGATTTCCGTCGGGTGCTCGCCTATTCGCTGAACTCCCAGCTTGGGTTCATGGTGGTCGGTATCGGCATCGGCACAGAGCTTTCGCTGGCCGGCACGGCGGCGCACGCGGTCTGCAGTGTACTGTATCAGGGGCTGCTTTTCATGAGCATGGGTGCTGTGCTGATGCGCACCGGCACGGCCAAGGGGTCGGAGCTTGGCGGGCTCTATCGGAGCATGCCAATAACAGCGGCGTTCTGTTGTATCGGCGCGGCGTCGATCTCGGCGTTCCCACTTTTCTCCGGGTTCGTGTCAAAGTCGTTGATCATCTCAGCGTCGCTGAAAGGAGAGTACTTCGTGACATGGATGGTCCTGCTGTTCGCCAGCGCAGGCGCTTTCCTGCACTCCGGATTCAGGGTTCCGTTCTTTGTCTTCTTTGGCCGCGACTCCGGGTTGAGACCGCGGGAAGCTCCGAAGAACATGCTTACCGCAATGGGGATAGCGGCCTTCCTGTGCATTGGAATCGGCGTTTTGCCCGGTGTGCTTTATGCGCTGCTCCCAAGCCCTGTGAAATACGAGGCGTACACGCTGGAACACATCGTCACGCAAATGCAGATCCTTGTCTTTGCCGCAGTGGTGTTTGTCGTGTTCCTTCGGATGGGACAGCTCCCCTCGCTGCAACGCGCGATCAATCTGGATGTTGACTGGATCTGGCGCAAACCCGTCGCCTGGATCGCAGGCGGCTTGCACATCGCGCTTTTGAACTTCTTGTCCGGTCTGACGGCGAAGACCGCGGAGGCCGGAGCACGGTTGGCCCGCACGTTGTACTACGAGCACGGCCCGACAGGACGCCTCGCGCGCACCCGACCGTCGGGCTCAATGGCGCTCTACATGGCAGCGCTGCTTGTCGCGTTCATGGCGTTCTCGTTCTTCTGAGGTAAACGCTGAGGTGCCTTGCGTTTGCGTTCGCGCAGCCAGTGTTGCTGGATGCTCGACGAACTCTCCAAACCGGCTGAGCGTGATGCGATGTGCGATGGTCTCAGAGAGATACCGCCCCTAGAGGGCTAAAGCTAATTCCTGCTATCAGTGCAATTCTGAAAACGAAGGACGCCCCCGTTTCGTATCCAGTGTCCAAGACGCTTGGCCGCCGCCGCATAAGGGTAATCGTCAGCAACAAATACACAGGAGCCGTTAGCACGGACGCATCGACTTGCTGCAACGGTACTTCTGCTGCGGAGGAATATCAGACCTTTGGTTCGAAGCCCGGGGCTGGTTCGAGGGAAGAGGGTAGCTACCAGACCGTCTTCGTCGGAACACTACTGGACGGTTCGGTTTGAACGTGGGGCGGGCGGTGGGACTTGAACCCACACTTCCTTTCGGAAAACGGATTTTCATACCACCTCGGCTTTCGCCGCCCGGCCAGGCCAGTTCGTGGTCTGGACTATCCCTTCACCATGGCACCGAAGGCGGTGCTTTAGGTGCTGCCCGTCTAGTCTCTACACCTTCCCGCCTTCGCGGGCTTGGCTCGGG
>JBHJIZ010000176.1:0-27142 GCA_050043005.1 Paracoccaceae bacterium | reverse complement strand
GGCTGTCGTTACCGTCGCCGCCGTAGAGATGGTCGTCGCCAAGGGTCGCAATCAGTGTGTCGTTGCCGACCCCGCCGACAAGAGTGTCGTTGCCCGCGGAGTTGGTGAGAAGGTCATCCCCGGCCCCGCCATAGAGCGTGTCTTCGCCGAGCCCGGTGGAGAGGCGATCGTCGCCTTCGCCGCCATAGAGCAGGTCAGACCCGTCCCCGCCCGCCTCCGTGTCGTCGCCCAGCCCGCCGACCAGCGTATCGTTGCCGCCGCCTCCTGCGACGCTGTCATTGCCATCGCCCCCATCGATCGAGACGTCATCCGCGTCGCTCGCAAGGGAGAAGTCGATGATGTCTTCGCTGGTCGTGCCCGTCACGCTCTCGATGTCGGCGAAGTCTGCCGTGTCGCCGTTTGCGTCGTTGAACGAGCCATCGTTGCGCGTCGTTGCTGTCAGTGTGACGCCGGAGGTCAGGTCCGAGAAATCGACCTCGTCCCTGTCCGAGCCGCCGCCGCCACCGTCGATCGTGCTGCCGTCGAAGCCGTCTTCGACGATGATCCGGTCCTCGTCACTACCGCCGGATACGGAATCCGTTCCGCCGCCCAGGATCAGTGTGTCGTTCCCGCTACCGCCCGAGATGGTCTCATCGCGTTCGGACCCTGCGATCGCATCATCGCCGCCGCCGCCGCCAATCTGTCCCGCTTCGTTCAGGAACTCGTTCTGGAACTGTGTCGCGTCATCCGAGGCGTTGAAGCCCATCGTCTCGAGCGTTTCAGGGTCAAGGTCGTAGACGCTGATGCCTCGGAGCATGATCGAAGATCCGTCCGGGAGCTTGAGAACTGCATCGCCGCTGCCATCCCCGGCAGTATCGACGACTTTCACGTCGTTCGTCGACAGGCCAGATGTGCCCAGATAATCGATGTTGCTGAAGTCCAGCGTGTCGGAGCCAAGCTCGAAATCGGTGATCTCGGTCTGCGAGGCACGTGCGAGGATCTCGTCGCCGAGCGTGTTGGTCGGATCGGGTTCGGTTCCACCGGATCCCGCCGTGACGCCCAACTGGGTTTCGGCCGTAAGCAGAGCGGCTTCTTTTGCCAGTTCCGCGACTTCCTGCCCATGCGCCTCGTTGACAACGTCGTACACCGCGTCGGCGATTTCGTCCGGTGTTAATGGCGCGTCGGCGTCTTCGCGCTCGTCCTTGAGCTGGTCGAGTGCATCCCTAACGTCGTTTCTTGTTTCGTTTGCTTCGACGGGGCCGACTTCTGGATTGAGTATGTCCCGGACGGCATTCGAAAGTGCGTTGACATCAAGAGCAGACGGATCGCCTTGTTCCGCGATCTCGATTTGGTGCTTCGCTTCGCTGTACGCCGAGAGACCTGCAATCCCTGCGTTGATAATTCCAATTTCAGGCAAAAGCGCGTTGTAGACGACTTCGCTGATGTCCCAGGCCGAGATGTCCGTGTCCGTCGTCGTGGCAAGGAAATCCTCGATCGCCGCTTCGGCAACCTTCTCGGCATCGCCAGCATCGCCTCTTCCGAGCAATGGCTCGAGTGTGTCGTCGACGACTTTACCAATGTCCCGGACATCGAAGATTTCGGCGTTGCTGGACGTACCGCCCTCGTCTGCCCCTTGCGTGCCTCCTTCGCCTTTGATTCCTTTCCAGCCCTCGATCCCGGTCGCGTTCAAATCCAGAATGGCGGCGCGGATCTCTTCGTCCGTGCCAAGATCGGAGAAATCGGCTGAGCGGATGACGTAGGTGTCGCTCCCGGTCCCGCCAGTGACGACGTTGTTGCCGGTCCCTGCATCGATCGTGTCGTTTCCGGCGCCGCCGGAGATCGTGTCATCACCGGACCCGGATTGCAGGACGTCGTTGCCCGTGCCGAGGTCGATGTTGATGTCGTCGGTGTACCCGTTGTTGATGACGGTGTCGGCGCCGCTGGTGAGGGTGACTTCCTCGATGCCATCGAAGGTTGCCTGACCTGCCCCCGCCGTGACGGTGGCGCCGGTGCTTGAAAGGTCGACCGTTACGCCAGTGCTCGATCCCGAGAGATCGAGGTGATCCACACCGTCGCCGCCAAAGACGTCGTCGATGCCCGACGTTTCATCCATGACGATCTTGTCGTCGCCATCGCCGCCATAGAGCGTGTCGCCGCCTTCACCACCGTCGATGGTGTCGTTGCCATCGCCTGCATAAATCGTATCGGTGCCGCTGCCCCCATCGATTGTATCGGTCCCGACGCCCGCGAAGAGGGTGTCGGACCCTGATCCGCCATCGATGGAGTCGTCACCGATGCCGGCATAGACGAGGTCTTGATCGGCGCCCGCAAGGATCGTGTCGTTGCCGGATCCGGCATCGATAGAGTCGGATCCGGAGCCGCCTTCAACTACGTCGTCGCCGGATCCGGTGCTGATTGTGTCGTCATCGGCGCCACCGTCGACCGAGTCGTTTCCGTCGCCAGCATAAACCGTGTCTGAGCCGCTTCCGGCAGTGACGACGTCGTGGCCGGTTCCAGCATCGATGGAATCGCCCGCGCTGCCAGCGTCGATTGAGTCGTTGCCTGCACCGCCTGTGATCACATCCGCGCCGGTGCCGCCGAGGACGGTATCATTGCCGGAGCCTGCGTCGATCGAGTCCGCACCCCTGCCGCCATCGATCGAATCATCGCCTGTGCCGCCGGCGATTGTGTCGGCATCATCTCCACCATCGATGCTGTCGTTGCCCGACCCGCCTTCGATGTTGTCGGACCCATCCCCGCCGAACAACGAATCGCTTCCGCCGCGTCCATCGAGGCTGTCGTTGCCGGTTCCGCCATAGAAGATGTTCGTGAAACCGTCCGGTCCGGTGCTTTCACTGTCGAACCCGATGATCGTGTCCGCATGGTCGGTGCCGATGACCCCGTCGACGCCGGTTAACTGGTCCCCTGCAGCGTCGCCGCCCGTCGCGGTACCCGTAGACAGATCGACCGTGACACCGCTGCCCGAAGCGGAATAGTCGACCGTATCCTGTCCGGTCCCACCGCTGATTGAATCCGCACCGTCGCTTCCGATGAACGTGTCTTGACCATCGCCGCCGAACAGCGTGTCGGTTCCGTCGCCGCCACCCAGCGTATCGTTGCCAGCGTTGCCATAGATCGTGTCGTTGCCAACGTCGCCCAGCACACTGTCGTTGCCGTCGCCACCATACAGCGTGTCGGCACCCTTGCCGCCGTCCAGGGTGTCTTCGCCTGCTTCACCATAGATGGTGTCGTCGCCACCACCGCCGAGAGCGCTGTCATTGCCATCACCGCCGTAGAGGAGATCGTCGCCGGACGCGTCGACCTCCGTAATGATCGGCGTGCTGGAAAAGTTTGCGGTGTCGAATCCATACCCGGCGTCGTTATCGCGGGACTCGAGCGTGAAGTTGAGCGAGCTCTGGTTCTCGAAAAAGACCTGAGTCCAGAGGTTCTCGTCGTCGGAGTCGCCGCCGCTGTCGGTCGTGAATTCGATCTCGTCGCCGCGATCATCGACCTGAACGCTCGACGAGGGAGACCCGGATACCGCGTAGTGGGTGATGTCGGTCGTGTCGAACGTGACACCTTCCTTATTGTCGTTTCCGTAGTAATCGACGTCCCGGAAGGTGAAGTTCGAGTTGATGGTGACAGGGTTCCCAGCGCTGTCGAGGAAGTCGACCCGGACGTCGACTTTCGTGCCCGGTTCGCCGCCTTCGAGGAAGATCGGATAACTGTCAGACCGGCCAAGCTCGATGTCGAGATCATCGTCGCTTTGATTGACGATCGTGATCCTGACGCTGATCGGGGTACCATCATCAGCGGTCGCAACATTCCGATAGAGGATCGAGTCGCCGATGTTTCCATCGCCGTTGCCTTCATCGACAGGATCGGCGTTGTCGAGATCGAACTGGAACTCTTCAACGATCTTGGCGCCGCTGCCCCCGCCCGCGGCATCGCCAGCATCCCCGCCGAAGATCAGATCATCGCCGTCACCGGCATAGATCGTATCGTCGCTTTGGCCGCCGTCGATCGTATCGTTGACGACGGCGCCGCCGTTCGCGTTGCCGTTCGAGGTGCCACCATAAATGACATCAGACTGCGCGGTGCCGTCGATCGTGCCGTCATCGTCCTGATCGTGGATGTTGTTTGCCATCCGCCCGTTCCTCTTTCGGTATTCGGGCAAGATTCACCGTGGGTGGTTAAATCGGTGCAAACTCAGATGGTTAATCTGTGGACTTTAAGTTGAAATTTGAAATCGATCTTTCGCTATTTCGAGATCCGTCCTGATGTGTGTAGGGACCTCGTTCGTTTGGCGCTCTGGCGGTTGTTCGCACTTGCGCGGCTGTGTGACCTGGATCATCGACCACTCTACGACGGATGGCCGGGTTGATTTCTGGCAAGGGAGGCCTTCCATTGCGCCAGCAAGAGCGAGGACACCCATGACAAATCTGCCCAGTTCGATTGACGCGACCCAGGATCTGTTGGGCGGCACCGGCTATATCTGTGGCCGCGCGCTTGCGACGGTCTGCTTCCTGGCGCTCAAGCTGGGCCGTCCGCTGTTCCTCGAAGGTGAGGCCGGGACCGGCAAGACAGAGATCGCCAAGGCACTTTCCGCCTCTTTGGGGCGTAAACTGATCCGCTTGCAGTGTTATGAAGGGCTGGATGCTGCGTCGGCGGTTTATGAGTGGAACTATCCCGCTCAGATGATCGAGATCCGCCTGGCCGAGGCCAGTGGCACCGCCAATCGCGACGCGCTGGGGTCCGAGTTGTTCTCGGAGCGGTTTCTGACCCGTCGGCCGCTGCTCGAGGCAATGGAGCCTCAGGAGGGTGGCCCACCGGTCCTGTTGATCGACGAGCTTGACCGGACGGATGAGCCGTTCGAGGCGTTCCTGCTGGAAGCACTCTCCGATTTTCAGGTCACGATCCCGGAGCTTGGGACCGTCAAGGCCGCCGAGCCGCCGATCGTGATCATCACGTCGAACCGCACCCGCGAGGTTCACGATGCGCTGAAGCGGCGTTGCCTGTACCACTGGGTCGGTTATCCGGATGCCGAACGCGAGCTTTCGATCCTGGCATCGCGAGCGCCGGAGGTGTCCGAAGTATTGTCGCGCGAGGTCGTGTCTTTCGTTCAACGCCTGCGCAAGGAAGACTTGTTCAAGACACCGGGTGTCGCTGAAACTCTGGATTGGGCGCGCTGTCTGGTGTCGCTCGACGTGCTTGAGCTCAATCCGCAGGTGATCACGGACACGCTCGGAGCGCTCCTGAAATACCAGGACGATATCGCGCGCTTTCAGGGATCTGATGCAAAGGCGCTGTTGGACGAAGTACGTCTCGCGATGGCGAACGCGTGAACTTCGTCGCGGACCCGACACCGCAGGAAGACGGCAAGCTCGCCCAGAACATCGTGCATTTCGGGCGGGCGTTGCGCGCTGCTGGGTTACCCGTCGGAACGGGGCGCGCAATCGAAGCTGTCCGCGCTGTCTCGGCCGCCGGATTTCAGGAACGCGAGGATTTTTATCACACGTTGGCGGCGTGCTTCATTTCGCGGCCCGAGCACATTCCTGTGTTCGAGCAGTGTTTCCACATGTTCTGGCGAGACCCAGAGATCATGGAACGCATGATGGGCATGATGCTGCCGGTGATCGGGGTGCCGGGAGAGGATCGCGAGAAAAAGGCCGCGGAGCAACGCGCTGCCGAAGCGCTGGCGGATGGTGCCGAGCCTCCGCCATCGGAGGCACCAGAAGAACCGGATGAAATCGAACTCGATGCGCGATTTTCGCTTTCGAACGATGAGATCCTCAAGAGCCGCGATTTCGAGCAGATGTCGACCGCAGAAGTGGCTGAAGCAAAACGGGCGATCGCCCGGCTGGAATTGCCGATCCGTCCAATTGCGTCGCGTCGTACACAACCCGCGCCGTTGGGCCGCCTAGCCGATTGGCGTCGGACGATGCGCATGGCAATGCGCAATGGCGGCATACCCGTCCTTGCGCGGCGCGAGCGTCGTGAGCGCTGGCCTGCTCTTGTCGCACTCTGCGATATCTCCGGCTCGATGGCGTCATACTCACGAATGCTGCTGCACTTTCTGCACGCAGCGGCGAACGCGCGGGGAGCCGGCTGGAGCAAGGTGCATGTCTTCACGTTCGGGACGCGCCTGACGAACATTACGCGCCATTTCCGTCACCGCGATGTTGACGAGGCGTTGATGCGTGCCGGACATGAAGCCGTCGATTGGGAGGGTGGCACCCGGATCGGCGCGTGTCTGGAAGTCTTCAACAAGGATTGGTCGCGGCGTGTGCTGGGTCAGGGTGCTGTCGTGTTGCTGATCACAGATGGTCTGGAACGCGATGATCCTGGCCTGCTGGCGCGACAGGCCGAACGGCTGCGGCTTTCATCCCGAAGGTTGATCTGGCTGAATCCGCTGCTGCGCGGGGACGGTTTCGAGGCGCGCGCTCAGGGGATCCAGGCGCTGCTGCCGCAGGTCGACAGCTTTGTGGCCGCCCATAATGTCGACAGTCTTGAAGCGCTTGCCGGAACACTAAGCCGGTCCGACGCCACTGGTGATCGAGACCGTTTGCTTCGGGCCATATCCGTTAAAATTTGAAATTTCGTGTTCTGTGAGATTTCACACAGACGAAATCACGCGATTCGGCTCAACGTCCTCGTATGTCCAGCAGCATGAACCCCGCTCGCTGGGCTGGCCGGGGGGCTCAAATTTTCCCGACCTAAGGCGTGAAGGCGTGAGTTATTCCAGTGCTGCTTGTGTTTGCTGGGCGTGGCGTAAGCTTCCGGCTGCTTTTTTCGCAAGGCCGATCTGTGTTCGAGGCACGTCTTTTCTGGTTGCACCGAGGGGAATAGGGCATACCTATTTCGTGCAACCCGGAAGGACGCGTCCGCTTTTGCGCTGATCCTTCTGGTCGAGGCCGGAGGAGGGCACAGCATGACCCTGCAACACGATCAGATCCCCGAGATTGCATTGCAATGGCATCGTGCCGGAAAAGGGGCGGCGCTTGCGACCGTTGTCCAGACCTGGGGATCGGCGCCGCGTCCCGTGGGATCGCAACTGGTTGTCTCCGGAGATGCCGAGATCATGGGATCGGTGTCAGGCGGATGCGTCGAAAGCGCTGTTGTCGCCGAAGCATTGGATCGGCTGGCGGACGGCACATGCACGATCCTGGAGTTTGGTGTCACCGATGACGATGCCTTCGCGGTTGGCCTGGCATGTGGTGGTACCATCCGTGTCCTCGTTGAACCGATTGGATCCGGTCAGGGGCTGCCCGAGGCCCTGCTTGACGAGATCGTATCGGCGCGCGGCGAACGGCGTGCGCTGGCGGTCGAAACGGACACCAAGTCTTGGACACGCCGAACGCTTGACTACGCCGAGCGCGCGGCTGCCTTCGATGGCGACCGGTCCGGTTTCGATGAAACGGGCGATCGCTTTCTCTGGGTATCTAATCCGCCACTGCGCCTTGTGGTCGTCGGCGCTGTGCATATCACGCAACCTCTGGCCGAGATGGCGCGTCTGACAGGATATGATGTGACGATCGTTGATCCGCGCGAGGCTTTTGCCTCGGAGTCGCGGTTTCCGGGCCAGCGTTTGGTGCATGATTGGCCGGACGCTGCCCTGCGCGCGCATGGGATCGATCATCGGACGGCTGTGGTGACGCTGACCCACGATCCAAAGCTGGACGACCCGGCGATCGCCACGGCGTTGCGGTCGAATGCCTTCTACATCGGCTGTCTTGGATCCAAGCGGACGCACGGAAAGCGGGTCTCGCGCCTGTCGGAGCAAGGTTTCTCCGAGGCCGAGATCGCCCGTATCGATGCGCCGGTCGGGGCAGACATCGGCGCGAAGTCTCCGGCAGAAATCGCCGTATCGGTGATGGCGGAACTCACAGAAAGACTCCGGCGGCCGTCGAGCCGTCCCGGTTTGATGTCCGCGGACGCCGCTGCGTGAGGTTTGGACCCGTCAGTGTCGAAGATGCCGGAGGATTGATTCTGGCACATTCTGTGGGTCTGGCCGACCGTCGGTTGAAGAAGGGCCGTGTTCTTACGGACACCGATGTCTTCGATCTGAGAACTGCCGGGCTAGACACTGTGATTGTCGCCGCTGCCGAACCGGGAGATGTCCTGGAAGATGCAGCGGCGGGACGCCTTGCGTCGGGTGTAGCCCCGGAGCCTGTGCTTTCGAATCTGCGGATCGGCGCTCCATTCACCGGGCGTGCGAACCTGTACGCCGAAACGGCGGGCGTGCTGGAAATCGATGTTGAACGCGTCCAGGCGCTGAACGCGATCGACGAGGCCATCACGCTAGCAACGCTTCCAAACCACGCGCGGGTGACCGCGCGACAGATGGTCGGGACCGTCAAGATCATCCCTTACGGGTGTTCCGGCCAATCTGTCGACAAGGGTGAAGCGCTCCTATCCTCCGGGCCACTGATGCGTGTTCATCCGGTTCGGACGCGCAACGCACATCTTATTCTGACCAGAACGCCGGGCATGAAGGACAAGATCGTCTCCAAGGGCGCTGACGCAGTGGTTCAGCGGCTTTCAGCGCTTGGCAGCGATCTGACCGAGCACGTGGTCGTGCAGCATGACGTACAGAAACTGTCCGCCGCCATTCGCGACGCTGACAATGACTTGGTGTTGATTCTGACGGGATCGGCGACGTCGGATCGGCATGACGTAGGCCCCTTGGCCTTGATCGAGGCTGGTGGAACCCTGACGCGCTTCGGCATGCCTGTCGATCCTGGCAACCTGCTCTTTCTGGGCGACCGTGCAGGAACGCCGGTCATCGGCCTCCCGGGATGTGCCCGGTCGCCGAAACTGAATGGCGCGGACTGGATCCTCGAGCGGGTTGCCTGTGGACTTGAAGTGTCCGCCGAAGAGATCGGTGCCATGGGCGTTGGTGGGCTGCTCAAGGAGATCCCCTCGCGCCCGCAGCCGCGCGATGGTGGGTCCGGTGCCCCGCAACGCCCAGAAATCGTAGCACTCCTGCTCGCCGCCGGTGGATCGACCCGCATGCGTGGGGCTGACAAGCTGTTGGAGACCGTTGACGGAAAGCCGCTGCTGCGCCGCACCGCCGAGAACCTGATCGAGAGTGGTGTCGATCATGTCGTGTGCGTCCTCAGACCAGACGATGAACTTCGCAGAGCCGCCTTGAGCGGCTTGCCGGTGACCCAGGTGACGAACCCTCGTGCGACGTCGGGGATGGGGACCTCCATTGCCGCCGGTGCGGCAGCGCTGCCGGGTTCTGCGGATGCGGCGTTGGTGATGATGGCTGACATGCCGGACATACGACGCCGCGATATCGATCGGTTGATTGCAGGTTTCGATCCAGGCGAAGACCGAGCAATCGTGCGCGCCGTTACACCCGACGGTGCAGGGGGGCATCCGGTCCTGTTTGGCCGCCGCTTTTTCGAGGCGCTGCGAGGGCTTGATGGCGATCAAGGGGCACGCGCAATTCTTCGCGAACATCCTGAGTTTACAGTCGACGTGATCTTAGAGGATGACGGTGCGATCACCGATCTCGATACGCCCGAAGACTGGGCTGCCTGGCGCGCGCGTCGGAGCGCAGGCGGCTGAACCATCGACCTTTTTGAGACTATTGTACGATCAATTGGAGCGTCCGTTGACGGCCTTGGCGCGTCAGTTTCATGGCTTCCCGGCTGATCGAACTGACCCGCCATCCATTCAGCAGATCGCCATTCGTGACTTTCAGATATTCACCGCCCGGAAGTCGGACCAATGCGCGTCTGCCATTTCGGGCATCCATCACACCAATAAGACTCGTCTCATCAAGGTCTAGTCCACGCTCACTTGCGGCAGCCTTCACAGTCGTCGGTAACTTGGGAGCCGCAACTGCTTTCGAGGCCACGCTCGGCTTGATTGCCACAATGCGCTCTTCAAGGCTTTTTGGGCGCGACCTTGGCAATGGGGACGCTGCGGCTGCATGAACTTCTTCGGGATCAGAGGACTTCTCGGGCGGTGCCTTGACGTCAGCCGATTCCTCGTCGCGAACGGGAGATGACGACGTCGGAGCTTTAGCCTCGCTCGGCCGCGGCAACGGCAGGCGATGCGCATCAGGATCGACGGCGGCGACCTCGACATCATCTTTTTCTTGAGGCGCGCTTTGCGGCACCACGCGTTCGCGCCGCAGTCGGACACGTCGAGACAACACCCGTGTGACCTCTCCGGGTCCAAGCGCGGCGACCTTCACGTCCTCTGTGCTTTGTGGCGGATCGGTTGACACCGTCTTTGCCACGGTCGGCCCGGGTCCTGCGGCTCGGCTCAGTGCCCGGCTGCCAAGACGAATGCGATCGATCGCCGTGACCACTTGCGAAACGCCCGCGCTGGCGGTTCCGGACACGGGATTCGCCGGGCGGCCCGGGCGGCTGTGATGCGTGGCGCCGAGTGCGGGGCCGATGCTGAACACCTCCTGAACGCGCGGGGCGAAAGGACTGTCAGGGGACATAACGGATTTGGCTGGGTTTGGTATTCGATCCGACAGTGCCGGGACGCGATTGAAGTCGTTTCGCTTTGCAGACGTCAGTGCAATCCACTGCAGTGATGTTGTCCGCACGGCTGGCGTGGATGTTCGCTTTGCCAGAGGTGCCGCATCGGCGAGGTAAAACTCCAGCGGTTGCTGAGCCGGGAGTGGTGTGATCGTAAGCGCCTTTAGGATTGGCGTCGTTGCCTCGTAGACCTGCAGGGCGCCGTAACCGAAGGCCAGGGCCGCAATCGCCGCCGCCGCCATCTGAACAGATCTGGCTCCAAGTCTGGTGATCGAGTTCTTCGGTAATGCGAAGACGGGCGCGGAACCCTTGAAGTCTGCTGCATGATGGCGTGTCGAAACCCGCCCAGGAACGAACCCCCACTTTTCGCAATAGGAAGTCGCCTCACGGACTGTTTGGTGGAGAGCGGCAAGAACAACTGTTGGTGCGCCATCCTCCGGAGTCGAACAATCGACGCACAACTCGCCGGCTTCGTAATGCGTCTCGGCAACCAAACGTCGGATCGCTTCCTCGCGTCGCGCGATGGGTGTCCGAGAAGTGAGGAGATAGTCCCTGCGAAGAATCTGGCTCTCGGGCAGGAGGATCGTTATCGGCGATTTGTTTGGGTTCCGTACAAGTGCCTCGACGCGCAACTCGTCGATCCGGCTCTGGAAATTCGGATGGTCCAATGGCGCTCGGCGCAGTTCCTCATAAGAGCCTTCAGTTCTGCGGCGGCAGAGAACCACGGCATCCTCGGTCAGGTCGAGCACGAGCGGAGTGGCCGCCGGATCAGACCTTGTGCGAAGGATGGATGATATTGGACTCACGTCGCCTCCGTGCTCTCACTTATCGCATGAGACGCGCGCCGACGCGCAGCTTCTCAAACTGTCCCCCGCACCTAGTGTTATCACGCACGAACAGGCGCTAGAAGCAAAGATGCGCTGATTGCATGATTTATTGAGGCACCACACTTGGCCGGTCGGCTAGCAAGTGTTTGAAAACGAGACCGCCAGACAGGTTCAAATGCTGCCGATTGTTTATCACCCCGACTACCAAGCGCCCTTGCGCCCGGGACATCGGTTTCCGATGTCGAAGTACGGGTACCTGCGCCAGGCACTCGAATCGCGTGGATTGCTGCCGCTCGGCAAGTTTTTTGCGCCGCGCGCGTTCACGGCCCCGCAGATCGAACTCGCCCACGCACGAAGCTATGTGGACCGGGTGCTCACACTGACTTTATCGCCAGCGGAAGTTCGCCAGATAGGCTTGCCCGCAACGGAAAGGGTGGTTCGGCGCAGCACGCTTTCCGTAGCCGGGACGACTTTGGCAGCTTGGTTGGCGCTCGAACACGGTATCGCTTGCAATGCAGCGGGTGGTTCTCACCATGCGGGGCCAGACCATGGCTCGGGCTTCTGTGTGTTCAATGACGTTGCTGTCGCCATTCGAAACCTGTCGGCGCAAGGTGTGCGCGGACCGTTCCTCGTGATCGATGCCGATGTGCACCAAGGCGATGGCACTGCCCGGATCTTCGCCAGCGATCCGGATGTCGTGACCTTCTCGATACACGCGGCGAAAAACTTTCCTCTACAGAAGTCTGAGTCGACAATTGATATCACACTTCAAGATGGCGTCGGTGGGCAGGCCTATCTCGACGTATTCGAACATGCGCTCATGGAACTTCTGGAGAGGGTTCACCCCAGGCTCGCATTCTACAATGCAGGGGTCGACGTTCACGCTGAAGATCGACTGGGCCGCCTGGCACTCGACGATGCTGACCTCCGTGCACGAGACCGCATGGTTCTCTCGGCGCTCAGACAACGCTCAATTGCTGTGGTGGGAGTGCTTGGCGGTGGTTATCATCCCGATCCCACGCGCCTGGCGGGGCTCCATGCGATCATGTTCGAGGAAGCCGCGTCATTCGTGTGAAGCGGTGGGTCCGAATGCTTCGAAGCTCACTCATCCACGGCGATCAGAGCAAGCTCTCCGGCCGCTTCCATCGCACGGATAACCTTCAGCATCGCATTCTGCGCTTCCTCGGCCTCGCGGACCTTGACCTTCCCGGCGTCGGCCATTTCCTCGCGCAGTTGTTCCGCAACGCGAGAGGAAAGCGAGTTTATTATGAATTCGAAGGTCTGGGGTGCGGTGTCCTGCGCGCCGATCATGGCCTTCAATAGATCTTCCGGCGCCGTTGCCCGGACGATCGCAGTAATGTCCCGTTTCTCGATCCGATCCTGAATGTCGGCGAAGGTGAACATGCGCGCCTTCACCGCTTCGAGGAACTCCGGCTGCTTCTCGCCCAGGAAATCGAGCACCGACTGACGAATCTCGCCGGACGTGTAGTTCATGATCATCCGATCCGTTCTTCTGGCTTCACCGAAGTTCCGCCTCCGCGGTAGTGCTCGAGGAAGTCGTTCGAGACGGACTCGCCGATGGCCTCGACGATGTTGGAATCCATCGACGTCGTACGCTTCAATCCGACCACGATCTCGCGCGCGCGTTCGGGCGACAGCCGACCAAGAATTTCGGCCGCGTGCTCGGCCGATAGCTTTGAGAGGACGACGGCGGCAGTCTGCGGATGTTCGCGCGCCAAGAATTCAGCGAGTGCCTGATCTTCGACGGTCGTCAGCTTTTTCCAGACGTTGTGAGCCGACGGCGTGTCTATGTCATCCAGGATGCGCGTCAGTGTCGCTTCGGGAATGTAATCCTGGAGCACGGATCGCGCGTGTTTCAAGCCTCCGCTGACCGTCATTTCGAATTGTGCGAGTTCGATCAGGAACTCCTGTATGGTCTCAATCACGACATCTGGCGGGATGCGCTTGATCCGCGACATCGCCGCCGCAAAGCTTCGCAGGATCTCTTCGTCCATGTTCTCCAGGACAGGACCTGCGGCTTCAGGACCAAGGATTCCAATGATCACGGCCGCTTTCTGAGCTTGGTTCAGCTCGATGAGATCGGCTCCACCAGCTGCGGTCCTGGCCGGTGTTAATGGTGTGCGAGCATCTCCAACGTTCGCTGGCACATTGCCTTGACCTGCGAATTCAACGATGTCCGTCATGCTCCGTACCCCTTTATTAACGCGCTGGCGAGCAGGCTCCACCCGTCAGCATCGACAAAGATTGCAAGTTTCAGCGGCAACGACACCACGACCGGTGGGACCATCATCATCCCCATCGACATCAGCACCGAAGCCACGATCAGGTCGATGATGAGAAACGGTAGAAAGATCATGAAGCCGATCTCGAAACCGCGCTCGATCTCGCTCAACATGAAGGCTGGGATGAGCAGTCCGAGGGTTGGAGTCCCATCCTCGGCAACTCTTGCGGCGCTACCGGGAGCGGCTTCGACGAGTGCTGCGATCATCTCCGGTCTGACACGCGCTTGCATGAAGGATTCGAATGGCGCGAGCGCTCTTGCAAACCCTTGCTCGGCCGTGACATCGCCGTCCATCATCGGCGCAATGCCATCGGCCCAGGCGGTGTTGAACACCGGCTCCATCACGAAATAGGTCAGAAAGAGTGCGAGGCTGATGATCAGCATGTTCGGAGGTGCTGCCTGCAATCCGATCCCCTGGCGCAACAGCGACAGGACCGTCACCATGAACGGGAAGCAGGTGATCATGATTGCAATGCCGGGGGCCAAGCTGAGCAGCGTGACGAGCAGGAAGAGTTGTATGATCCGCCCGGAAAGTGTCGCTTCGTCCCCAAGATCGATTGCCACCGACTGCGCACCGGCGTTTGCCGCAAAAAGCAGACAAGCAGCAAAAAGGCACGCGATCCCGACCGTGCGACGATAGCGCAAAGTTCTCTCCCACACGATTGTTTCGCAAGCTCTTCAGAACAGGTCGGTCACGTCCACGACCTCGGTGAGGCGGACGCCGAGGCGACCGGATTCGTCACCCATCTCCTCGAGCTCTCCCCGCGCAATGATCCTGTCGCCAACCATGACCTGAACCGGATCATCGACGCGCGTTGAGAGCGGCAGAACCATATCGCGCCTCATGGCGAGCAACTCGCCAATGACGGGGCGCGCTTGTCCGACGCTGACCACAACGTCGACCTGAACCGAAAAGATTGCACGCCGGTGCTTCCCTTCATCGCTTTGATCGCGCGAGTCGAGCGTCGGAATTCCTTCTGAAACCTCGGCAGCCGAGTCATCCATCACGTTTTTCTCCCTCAAGGCTGTTTCGATGCGCGCGGTCGAGCACGTCTTCGGCGGCGCTCAAGTAACTCGTGCGCAGAAAGTCGGCGCCGCCCAGGTCCCAGCTCAGGTGGGCTGTCCCTACGGGTTGATCCTCGATCCGGCGAACTCGTATCGTTGCGGCGGGTTCTTCGGCCTTCAGGCCATCGACGAGCGCATTGTAAAGGTCGTCACCCGCGGTGAGCTCCGCTTCTGGCGCAAGCCGTTTTTCGATTAGCCGCGCAGCCGTGACAGAGATTTCCCGAGCGAGATTTCGGTCCAGCAGATCTGGCAACGCGCTGCGCAGGGAAGCGGTCGACAGCTTCTCGAAATCGCGGAGCGCTCGTATCTTCAGATCGTCGAGTGATGCAGAGATTTTCGACAAACAGGACAAGGTTTGCTTTGCGATTTCTGCCTCGGCGTCATCGTCCTCAGACGGGGTTGTGCCGTCCTGCATCTCGACTTCAGGCGGCGTTTCTTCTGGCGCAGCGAGATCACCGTCCGTCAATGAGTTCGCGTGTGGGTTGTCGTCCGAAAGATCCACCAGCGTCATGGACCCGACCTGGCTCTCAAACTTGTCAAGCTGCAGAATACGGGTCACGCGGCTTGATCCTTCTGCTTCTCACCATTGCTCGTTTCAGGATCCTCGAGCCATATTTTCAGCATAGCTGCGGTCTGCTCAGGTTGATCTGCAGCGATGGTGCGCAGTTGATCGTCCAGACCGATCTCCGGCTCCACGACTTGCGGGGCGTTGGCATCCAGCGGCTGCGTGACATTTCCGAAATCGTCAACCGTTGTTCCGGCCGATGCGAGCTCAATCTCCGAGCCCGTCGCGAGCGCTCCAGAAGGTGCGCGGCTGAGCAGTGGCTTCACCACCGTCAAGCCAAGGATCAAGGCTACCACTGCGAGGACTGCGAGTTGGATGAATGTCAGGGCGTTGCGCTCGAAGAAGCGCATGACGGGACTGACCTCGATGCTCGCGCCGGGGGTCGCATCCGGCTGGAACGCCATGCTTTCGACCGTCACAACGTCTCCGCGTTGCTCATCGAATCCGACGGCAGCTATCACCAGTTCGCGCAGTGCCTCCAGTTCTTCCTGTGGACGCTCTTGCCAAACGCTTTCGCCGTCTGCGTTGATGGTGTTGATACCGTCCACAAGCACGGCGACACTGATCTTGCGGATCGTTCCCGCGGCTCGCGACGTCTCTCGACGCAGCTCAGAATAGTCGTAGTTAATGCGTTCACGCGTTTCCGTCCTGGCGCTCTGCCGCGTGTTATCATTCGCGGCATCGCCTGTTGGAAGATTGCTCGCAACCGTTACAGCGCCGGACGCGCCCTGGGCACTGTCACTGATTTCTTCGGTATCTGAGTGAATCGTAACGCGCGAATCGGGTTGAATGACGCGCTCTGTGATCGTTTCCGCCTCGCGGTCGGTTTCGACTGTCACACTTACGCGCGCTCTGTCTCGACCGACGCGGGCAGCAATCAGGTCTTCAATCTCCGACTTTAGCTTTGATTCGCGCTCGGCAGCTTGTGTCGCAGCGCTCGCAATCGCGCTTTCTGAACCCGGCGCAAGGATCATTCCCGCGCGACTGTCGATCACTGCGACCTGATCCGGGCTGAGGCTCGCAACCGCAAGAGCGGTCATGTAGCGAATCGAGGTCGCCTGCTCGACAGTCATGCTGCCGCCCGCCATGGTTACAGAGACAGATGCTGTCGGCTCGGCGTTCTGTCCCGCGAACGGTCGACGGTTGGGAACAGCGATGTGCACGCGTGCAGCGCGGACACCCGGAGACGCGAGAATCGTCCTTGCGAGTTCACCTTCTTTTGCGCGCCAGTAGGCTGCGTTGAACATGTCGGTTGTCGCGGAAAACCCAGAGATCGCGTCTAGGAGTTCGTATCCGGCCTGTCCCTGCCGCGGTAATCCCTCGCGCGCCAGTGCAAGCCTGACGCGGTCTCGTGCATCTTCAGGCACGTAGATCGCGTCGCCACGTATCTCTGCCTCGACATTCATTTGTTCGAGAGATCCCACGACCTCGCCCGCTGCCGCTGGGTCCAGACCGGAATACAGCAGCGCCATCGCCGGGCGGGTCGCAACCTGCGCCAGAGACAACACAGCAAGAAACGTGAGGCCGATTGCGCCCAGAAGGACGATCCGGCGCTGCAGATCGAGATTGTTCCACGTACTCAGCAACTGATTCATTCTTGAAGCCCTTTTGGGCGACCCGAAATCCTTTCGGAGATTCTGCCCACACCGGACACTGCGTTCATCAGGCTTAAGAATCGGTTTAGGGAAATCGGGTTATCTCCTGTTCGCAGACGGGCTGATCCTTGGAGCTGTCGATTTATGAGCGATGCAAGCGCTACCGCAGACCAAGCGGAGGAACCTCCGAAGAAATCGAAGGGTATGCTCTTCGGTTTGATTGGCGCAATTTTGTTCGGGGCCGGGAGCTTCTTCGGCGTCTACACAGGAATGATTCCCCTGCTGTTCGGATCGGAAGCACCGAAGGCTGGTGACGACGGGGCAAAGGGGAACGCAGCGGCGAGCAAACCGGTCGAGTTTGATCCGAGCGAGTATTCGGCGAGCTTCGTTGAAATGCGCGAGATTATCATTTCTCTTAGTCCCGATGCCAACTCAAAGCATCTGCGAGTCACCATGACGCTCGAGGTTTCGCCGGACGCCGAAGAACCCGTTTCAGCGCTTGAGCCGCGCATTCGCGATGTCCTTAACACATTTCTAAGAGCCGTCGACGAACGTGAGTTCGAGGTCCCGCGAGCAATGACGCGTCTTCGCGGGCAGATGTTGCGCAGGGTGCAACTGGTAACGCCGCCGGGCGCGGTGCGTGACTTGCTCATTCAGGACTTCATCCTGAACTGAAGGGTTTAAAATGTCGATCGTTACAGATGGTCTGCTCATCGTCACATGCCTTACAGCCGCGCTGTATTGTGTCATATTAAGTCGGCGGCTGGCTAAGTTTTCGGATACGAAGTCGGGGATCGGCGAGCAAATCGGTCAGCTGAACGCGATTCTCGAAGAAACGCGCACGACCAACCGAGAATCTCAGACCAGTGCTAAGGCAATTACTGAGCGGCTCGAACGGGATCTTGCGTCCTCACGAAAGTTGGCGCGTGATCTGAGCGATCTGATTGAGCGCGCCGAAAGCGTTATCGAGCGAGCGTCGACACTCGAAAGTGCTGAAACCAAACCTGTGGCTCATCCGCCGAGGGAAGTGGCTGCCGTCCATGAAGAGCCGGATGCGCCACGGGAACCCATTGCGGTGGAGGCACCGAGACCGGTCGAGGAGGAGGAGTTCAACTCCGTCTCCGAGACAGACTTCGACTTGTCCGATGCGCGGGGTGAGCCGCAGCTTGGGTTTTTGCCGAACGTTGTCGAAGACGTTGCGCCGTCTCCTGAGTCGGGAGATCTCAAGATTGCCTTGACAGAGGAAACAGAAGCGGTGGTCGTTCCGTCAGCGCCCGTTTCCGACAAAGAGAACCTCCTGAAAGTCGAGAGGATGGCACTCTGATGGCCGTCAATCTCCCGAGTTTGCCTGCGTTTCGGATAGGCGCTCTCGCTGTTGTAGCGGCGGGTTTCCTGTTCTCCGCTCTCCTGCGCGCGGGAGAGGTGATAGCGGCGTTTCCAGAAGGCGATGATGGTTTTGGGAACCCGATTGCCTCCCAAAAGACGGGAAGTGCTTCGAAACCGGAAAAAATCGTGGTTGGTCCTCCGGAGCTCATTGCCGAGATCAAACGTCTGCGCGAAACGCTGGATGCACGCGAAAAAGCTCTCGAGAACCGGGAAATGAAGCTCAGAATCATTGAGCAGAAGATGAAAGAGCGCCTCGAGGAAATGCGCACTGCGCGCGAACGGCTCGCCGAGACGGCTGCATTGGTAGACGACGCCGCCGGCAAAGATGTGCGCAGGCTTGCCGAGATGTATCAAGCAATGAAACCAAAAAAAGCAGGCCAGATTTTCAACGAAATGGCGGCGTCTTTCGCAGCGGGCTTCATTGCCGAAATGCGTCCTGAAGCGGCTGCACTCGTTCTGGCGAACATGGACGCAGAAAAAGCTTACGCTGTTAGTCTGCTCATCGCTGGTCGCAACGTAAACGCGAAGGGAGAATAGGGCGCATTTGTGTGTGGATGGCGGTTATTAAGGTCGGTGCGAATTAGGTGTAGGATTGCTCAATACATGCAGTGATGATATATCGTTTTATGTATTACGCATAATACAAGAGCAGATCAAGAATTTTATAATTGATGTATTATTTGGGTGCGTTGGGCAAATTCTAAAAACAATTATTACTCACATTCGATCTCAGGAAGTGCAGTCTTTTCCTGGCGTAGTGGCGCGATCAAATATGACAGTCAGCACAGTGTTCCAGGCCGAGGTTGCACAAGAACTTTGATCTCAACCTCGGTGCAGTTGCAAATTCTGAATTGCTGGCCCAAGCGTCAGGAATTGACATCCCAAAGTTTGCTTCAACGCTTCCGCGAGTTCACCCACGGTTTCAGTCGATACGTATAGCCCCCCCGTTAGATCAGCGAGGCAACGCGCGACGGTCCTTCCGTTGAGGTAGTCCTCTTTTCCCTGACCTGCCCAATTGAAAAAGTCACCGCGCACTTTGAAGCCAATCACATGAACAGTCACATCGCGACCGTCTGCTGCCAAAGTCGCGCCCAGTTCACACGGCGCACCGCCGCATGTCTCTTTACCGTCTGTTAGCAGCACAACCGTCGCAGGTTCGCTTTGATAATTCAAAGCTTCGGCGGCACTTTGAACAGATTTTGTCAGAGCGGTATCGCCGGACGGCTCGAGCGCCTCGATTTCAGCGATCACTCGTGGTGCGGCGTTTGAGATCGGTGGAAACCGCAGATCAATGTTCTGACAGGCATCGCCCGGTCCCGGCCCATATGTCAGCAATCCAACTTTTCGGTGGGCAGCAATATCCGGCATTGCGCGGGCAATGGCGCGGCGGGCCATGTGAATACGAGGTTCATCAAGCTGGTTGAAACCAGTCTCGGACATCGACCCGGAACCGTCGAACACGAGAATGGCATCGCTTTGGCAGGTTTCCGCACCGGTGCCCGCCGTCGGCCCGAACGCGAACAGAACGGCGGCGCAGCCGATGACAGTGCGGCGCCTTGTCATGACCTGTCATCCTGCAGCACCATGGACCGACCCCAAGGCAGCCTTGTCGGGCTGAGGTCTCTGTAATGTTGGAAGAAATTCCGTGGCACGGTGCGCAATTTTAGCCTCGCGGTTTGCCCATCTCTCGATCTTCAGGTTCGAGCAGGTTTTCGCTCCGATACGCCGCGGTTGCAACCACTGCTGGCTCTGGAGAGGCGCTGCCGGACAAACCAGACCGAAGCTCAACTGATCGACGCAAGCGAACTGCGAATTCTCGCCGCATGCTCGCGCAAAACCTCTGGTTTGGTCATGTTGTCCGGGCCAGGCGGACGCATCCGCACGCATTCTTTGCGTGGAATCAAATGAAAGTGCAGGTGGAACACTTCCTGGCCGCCAGCAGCCTCGCTGAACTGTTGCAAGGTGATGCCATCGGCCTTGAATGCCGCCATCATGGCCTGAGCAACGGTGTTCGCTGTCTTCATGCACGCGGCCAATTGCTTGGGCGTTGCATCCAGAAGGTTCCTGGCAGGGGTCTTTGGGATCACCAGCACATGTCCATCTGCGCGTGGCATGATATCCATGATTGCCAGCGTCTCGTCGTCCTCGAAGACTTGCTCGGACGGGAGCTCACCCCGTAGAATGCGCGCAAAGATGTTGTTCTCGTCGTAACTCATGCCCTGCCCCATCGATCGTTGCGACAGCGAAACGCTGGCGCGTCACTTTTCCGTCATCCACCACGTTTTGATATCAGCCGATCACGGTGGAACTGCAATCACAACTTGGCGAACTCCGTGACGTTCGAGAGGAAGATCCAAGTCCTCTCGCGGCGTTCGCCATTCCCCGACCGAGCCTGACGCATGCAAACGCGCAATCTCGACAAGCCGGTGCTCGATGCCGCATCACTTCAGAAATGCTTGGATCCCAGTCACATTTCGGAAAGCCTGGGGTGCCGCTGCAGTGAAGGAAACCCGATGATCAAACCCAAGTCGCACATCGCCGCGATGCAGGGCTTCGCGCTGGCAGACCTCTCGGCGCCGCCTGGGACGCGCGTTGTCTCACTTGCTCAGAACGAGAGTGCGTTTGCTCCGTCACCAGCGGCGATTGAAGCCGCGCGTGCATCCTTCTGCAATGCGCAACTCTATCCTGATCCGGACTGGGCGGATCTGCGGCGCGCAATAGCCGAAAGGCACCGTGTCGATCCCGATTGGCTGTTATGCAGCGCGGGCTCGATGGATCTGATCTCGGCGCTGATCATGTCCTTTGCCGGACCTGGCGATCACGTGCTCTCGACGACGCATGGGTATGGTTACTTCGCTGCGTCTGCGGCGTTTGTCGGGGCGGTTTACAAAGCCGCACCCGAGGCAGAATTGACTGTCGATGTTGACGCGCTGCTCTCGGCGATTTTGCCGGAGACGCGACTTGTCTGTGTGGCCAACCCCGGCAATCCGACGGGAACACGCATTCCGCGCTCGGAAATCTTGCGGCTTCGTGAGGGGATGCCCGAAAGCGTGATGCTGCTGATCGATGAAGCCTACGCCGAATTCACCGACCATCTTGGCGAGCAGATGTTCGACCTCGTCGTCCGGGGCGACACCGTTGTCACGCGAAGCTTTTCAAAGGCGCACGCGCTGGCTGGGATGCGAGTCGGCTGGGGCGTCTTCCCGCCTGGGATTCGTGACCATGCGCGAAAGCTACTGACTGCTGGCGGAGTGACAGTTGGATCCTTGGCCGCGGCCGCCGCCTCGATGCGGGATCCGCAGCATGTTGCAGAGACTGTCCGCAAGACGTCCGAGATTCGCGACGTGTTCATCGCTAAAGTAAATGCGTTGGGTGTCAAATGCGCTCCGAGCCACACCAACTTTGCGTTGCTACAATTCGCTGATGTTGCAGAGCGCGAGAGCGCCGATGCGGCATTGAGGCAGCGAGGGTTCATCCTGCGCCCGATGGGCGGTTATGGGTTGCCACATTGCCTGCGGGCAACCATTGCGACGAGCGACGTCATGGAAGAAGCAGTTTCGATTCTGTCGGGACGGCGAGATTCGCCCGGTTGATGGAGCCAGTTACTCGGCAGGCTCGAATCCCCGGATAAGTTGCCGCAAACCGAAGGCGGCACCGGCAACGATCGAGGCCAGCACGACCGGCGCGCTGTATGCGAGTGTCGAGAAGGCCGTCATCCCTTGGCCCACGGAACACCCCAGAGCCAGCACTCCGCCAACGCCCATCAGCGCTCCACCCAGGATCTGGCGCCCCAGTTCCTGTGGATCGTCGCATGCCTCCCACCGAAAATGACCGCGCGATATGCTCCCGATCAGAGCGCCAGCGAGCACGCCGACAACCGAACCAACGGCGAAGCTGAGTCCACCGGCGCTGGATGTCATCAGAAAGAAGATTGTCTCGCCGAGCGGTGCGGTAAAACTGTGCGAGACAACCGCGATGTTGTCGAAGCTGTGCGCGGCAATGGTCGATGTACCGGCCCATCCGATGACGACCGCCGCGCCCGCGACAACCGACCAGATCACTGCGCGCTGGGTTCGTCGAAAATCGGATGAAGCCAGCGCCCAAAATGCCAGGAGCGCCGCAACCAGCAAAGCCGGGACCAGGACCGGCATCCCGACTGCATCGGCGATCAAGTGGGCGTATCCCCGGGGCTGCGGCGCTGGCACCGCATCTTGCGGAAACAGCATGACCCTAAGACGTGCGAGCGGACCTGACAGCGTCGCATAAGCGGCGATGCCTGTGACCAGAACGATCACAAAGGATCTGAGGTCGCCTCCGCCCAAGCGTGCCAGCGCTCCGAACCCGCAATTGCCCGCGATCGCCATTCCGTAGCCAAAGATCAGCCCGCCGAGGATCGCAGCAGCGGGATTCCAGGATATCTGCGCATAGATGGTCTGGGAGAGATCGAGAGCACCGATGGCTTCGAGCAAGAATGTGCCAGTGATGGCCACGGCCAAGGCCATCGCCCACATGCGAGTCCGAACCCAAGAACCGCCGTAGAGTACGTCTTCAATTGCGCCGAGCGTACAAAAGCCACCGCGCCGCGCGGCGAGCCCGAGCAGGATGCCGCCGATCAGGCCGACAAAGGCCGCGCCAAGTGGACCGTAGATGACGTCCATGTTCCTCCCGCGACGTCAGTCGGCGGCACCGGGCGCACAGAACATTTCGTAGACTGTTTCGATCATTCGGCGCGCCCGTTCGTCGCCGAGGCTGTAGTATATTGTTTTGCCGTCGCGACGGTAGCGGACAAGGCCCTCGAGACGCAAGCGCGCAAGCTGCTGTGATACGGCAGCCTGCCGCGCGGACAGAAACTCTTCGAGTTCGGTCACGGATTTCTCGCCAGAGGCCAGATGACACAGGATGAGCAATCGGCCTTCGTGTGAGAGAGCTTTCAGGAAGTTCGTCGCGCGCCGCGCGTTCTCCATCATCTCGTCGAGCTCGCCTTCCTTGAGCCCCTCGTCAAACACCGGCAGCGCCACGTTCGCTCACCCTTTCCAGTTCAGTGCGTCGCCGCATTTATCGGCTTCTCGTACGTATCTGGGTCTGGAAGCTGCTCAAGCAAGCGGGCCAGCAGACCCCAGAAGAAATCCTCTCCCGGATAACCCTCGATCCTGCCGATTTCCACACCATCCTCAACCAGCACGAAGGTCGGAGTATACTGTGGCCGGTGCTTGAGAGTGATTTCTGCCGGGAATGTCCCGTGGATGTCGACGCGGCGCAGAGGGGCCACGCGCCCTTCGGCAGTCTTGCTGTAGATCACGCCGACCTCGTCGTTCCAGCGCTCGCACCAATGGCACCAGTCTTCCTCGAACATCAGAAGTTCGGCGGCGCGCGACGGCAGAGTGGACAATGCTGCGAGCACGGCGGCCAGGATCAGGATCGCGCGCAAGTTCGTCTGGCTCCATTCACACAATGCTCTTGTTAAACGCGAGTATACATATAAAAATATGAATATCTATAGGATTCGCGGTTCAGCGCGAACATGGAAGGAAACGTCGGGCTCATGGGGTTCGAAATCGGATATGGTGCTGCGGCGATTGCTGGGCTGTTGAGCTTCCTTTCGCCGTGCATTCTGCCGATCGTGCCATTCTATCTTTGCTACATTGCGGGAATGTCGTTCGAGACGCTGACCGAAGGCGACGACAATTCAATCGCGAGGCGCCGGGTCGTCATTTCGTCGATCTTTTTCGCCATGGGGATAACGACGGTCTTCGTGATGCTGGGCGCGACCGCAACGGTCTTCGGGCAAGCGCTGCGCGAATGGTCCGACGTGATCCGCTGGCTGGCTGCGGCGTTGGTCATCGGGCTGGGGTTGCACTTTCTTGGCGTTCTGAGAATCGGCTTGCTGTATCGTGAGGCGCGCCTGGACGTTGGCGATCGCAGGTGGGGCGTGGTCGGTGCCTTCGCCATTGGCATGGCCTTCGCCTTTGGCTGGACACCCTGCGTCGGACCGGTCCTCGCGGCCATCTTGTTCACGGCAGGTGCGGCCGAGACAGCAGGGCAGGGTGCTTTGCTTCTGCTGGCCTATTCGGCGGGAATGACGCTCCCTTTCATACTTGCTGCGCTGTTCATCGGGCCGTTCCTGCGTTGGGCTCAGGGTTTCAGGCGGCACCTAGGGACGGTCGAGAAGGTCATGGGGGCTGCTCTTGTGTGCTTCGGCCTGTTGATTGCTACCAATTCGATGAACGTAATCGCCGGGTGGATGCTGTCGATCGCACCCGATATCGGAACCCTGCAATAGGAGGACGCCATGCGTTGGATCATCTGTCTTGCCGCCTTGCTGCTCGCCCTGCCGAGCTACGCCGCCGAACTGGGCGATGACGGGCTTCACAAGACGCCGTGGATGGCGGTGACCTTCAAGGACATGACCGAAGATCTGGAAACCGCTGCCGAGGATGGCAAGCGCCTCGCGATCATATTCGAACAGCGCGGCTGTATCTACTGCAAGAAGATGCACGAGGAGGTGTTTATCGATCCCGAAGTCGCGGCCTTTATCCAGGAGAACTTCATGGTCGTGCAGATGAACCTGTTCGGCGACGAGGAAGTTACGGACTTCGACGGTGAAGCGATGGCCGAGAAAGACATGGCCAGGCGCTGGGGTGTCGTCTTCACGCCGACGATCCTGTTCATGCCCGAAGCGGTGCCCGAATCCGGCACCGCGGCGCAGGCCGCGGTTAGTCAGATGCCCGGCGCGTTCGGGAAACACACCACCCTGCACATGTTCCAAAGGGTGGCCGAGAAAGGGTACGCGGGCGACGAGCACTTCCAGAAGTACCACGCGCGCAAATTCAACGCCTTACAGAACAACTGATCGTCATGTGACGAGCGCGTCGCCACGATTGTGCAGCGCAACACATCTATAAATTCATTTTTCTGAATTTTTGTGTTGAAGCATGTGCCGCGCTGTGGTTGTCTTTCACGCAAACAAGCACACAAGAATCTTGGGAGGGAAGGTATGCGCTCAGTTGCGCTCGCGGCGCTTGTCGCAGCATCACTGGTACCCGGAGCTTGGGCGGAAACCGTTGCGCCGGGCGAGATTGCATTCACGGATGGTGCAATCGAGACGTCGTTGACGGGCGTCGCTGGCGATCCGGTGAAGGGCAAGGATTGGTTTGTCGGCCGCAAGCTCGGCAATTGCCTGGCGTGCCACCAGAACTCGGACGCAACGAACGAATCGTTCCATGGCGAAGTTGGCCCTGCCTTGGACGGTGTTGCCGATCGCTGGACCGAACCCGAGTTGCGCGGGATCGTGACGAACGCAAAGATGATGTTCGACGGGACGATCATGCCAGCCTTCTACAAGGACACGGGATACACGCGCCCGCTGGACAAGTTCGTGGGCAAAACGATCCTGAATGCGCAACAGGTCGAAGATATTGTGGCCTACCTGAAGACTCTGACGGAGTGATCCGGCCGAGCCGGACAAGAACGGAGGAAATCATGGACCTGACAAGACGTCAGACAATGATGCTGAGCCTGGGTGCCGCGGTCGCTGCTGCGATCCCTGCAACGGGTTTCGCCAGTACCGATTTGGTCGCGGATGCGATCAAGGCGTTTACGGGTGGCGCCGAAGTGAAGGAAGGCGGCGTTGACATCGGCGCGCCTGAGATTGCCGAGAACGGAAACACCGTGCCAGTCGAAGTATCCTCGGATGGTGCGACGGACATCCTGCTTCTGGCGGCCGGTAACCCGAACCCAGGTGTCGCAACGTTCCATTTCGGTGCTCTTGCAGCGGCGTCAGAGGCGAAGACGCGGATCCGCTTGGCCAAGACACAGGATCTGGTCGCGGTCGCGAAGATGGCCGACGGCTCGTTCGCTCAGGCCAAGCGTACCGTGAAGGTCACAATCGGCGGCTGCGGCGGCTGACCACAGCATTCGCGAGACCGGCCGGAGGGGCCGTGCACCGTGAGAATGCGACCAGAAAGCATGGCTAAGCGAACAAGCTGACCAAGTCGGATTGAAACTCGCTCAGCCGCATCAGGAGGACAAGGACATGGCAAAGGTCAAACCCCGCGTGAAGGTGCCCAAGAAGGCGGCTCCCGGCGATGTTGTTACGATCAAGACGCTCATCAGCCATCCGATGGAGTCGGGTCAGCGCAAGGACAAGAAGACCGGCGAACTGATCCCGCGCAAGATCATCAACAAGTTCGTCGCGACCTTCGAGGGCGAAGAGGTCGTCACCGTCGACATCGATCCTGCGGTCTCGGCCAACCCGTATTTCCAGTTCGACATGAAGGTTCCGGGCGCCGGCACGATGCGCTTTGAGTGGACCGACGATGACGGCTCGGTCTACGACCTGGAAAAGAAGATCAAGGCCGCCTGAGAAGTGGCGTCCGAGGGAGGGAAGATAGGAAGTACCCACTGATGGCGGCAGCGGCCGCCCTGTCGGTGGCCTTGGTCGCGCACGCGGGGCCGGGGCCGGACGACGACAAGCTGGTGATCGAGGGTGTCGAGATCGTCACCGAGGTAAAGGCGCCCGAAGGGCATCCTCTGGATACGATCTACTCGGGATGGCGCTTCCAGGCGGACGAGACCCAGGCGCTGGAAACCGACGACTTCGAGAACCCCGCCATGGTTGCGGTTGAGTATGGGATCGAGCTGTGGGGTACGCCAGCGGGCTCGTCCGCGAAATCCTGTGCCGATTGCCACGGCGATGTCGAGTCGATGGTAGGGCTTCGTGCCAGCATGCCGCGCTGGAGCGACGCCAAGGGCAAACCGGAGAGCCTCGAGCACATCATCAATGCCTCGATTGCCGAGCATCAGGGCGCCGACCCCTGGAATTGGGAATGCCCCGAGATGCTGGCGATGACGGCGCTGATCGGGATGCAGTCGCTCGGCATGCCGATGGGCGTGCAGACCGATGGCCCGATGGCCGACTG
>JBHJIZ010000175.1:0-7865 GCA_050043005.1 Paracoccaceae bacterium | reverse complement strand
CAGCGCAACGTCGCGATGGTGTTCCAGCAGTATTCGCTCTACCCGCACATGACGGTGCGCGAGAACCTGGCTTTCCCCTTGCGCTCGCCGATCCTGCGAACGCCCGAGGACGAGATCACACGCAAAGTGACCGAGGTGGCCGAAGTCCTGCGCATCCCCCACAAGCTGGACAACAAGGCGACAGCGCTCTCGGGTGGGGAAATGCAGCGCGTCTCGATCGGGCGCGCCTTGGTGCGGAACCCCGAGATCTTCCTGATGGACGAACCGTTGAGTTCGCTGGATGCAAAGCTGCGCGCGGAACTGCGGGTCGAGTTGAAACGCATTCAGGAAAGCCTGGGCGCAACGCTGCTTTACGTCACCCACGACCAGATCGAGGCGATGACCATGGCCACCAAAATCGGCGTGCTGGACGAAGGCCGTTTGGTACAGATGGGGACGCCGCGCGAGATTTATGAGAACCCGGTCAGTTTGTACGTCGCCAGCCGTCTTGGCCAGCCACGGATCAATACCTTGCCTGCGGATGCCTTCCCGGGCGCGCCCAACGGCGCAAACACCATCGGTCTGCGCCCCGAACACATCCGACAGGGCGAGGGGCAATCCGCCCGCGTCGACCGGGTCGAGCATCTGGGCGATCAGACGCGGCTGCATCTTCGGTTGAACGACCACGAGATCGTCAGCCTGACCGACACTCACACCGATCTCGAACCCGGCGATACGATAGCCATCCAACCGCAGAACGCGCTGTATTTCGACGCCACCGGTGCACGGATCACTTGAGGAGGACCCCATGAAGCAGTTCATGAACACCAAGGAAACGCTGGTCACAGAAGCCATCGACGGCACCTTGCGGACTGCCGGCGGACGCATGGGCAGGCTGGATGGCTATCCTCACATCAAGGTCGTGGTGCGCACCGACTGGGACAAAACGAAGGTCGCGCTGATCTCGGGCGGTGGGTCGGGCCATGAACCGTCCCATGCAGGGTTCGTCGGCCAGGGGATGCTGACGGCCGCGGTGTGCGGAGAGGTCTTTGCCTCGCCGTCCGTGGACGCAGTGTTGGCCGGGATCCTTGCGGTGACGGGCAAGGCAGGTTGTCTGCTGATCGTCAAAAACTACACCGGCGACAGGCTGAACTTCGGTCTTGCCGCCGAGCGTGCCCGCGCCCAGGGGCTGAAGGTCAGCTTGGTGATTGTCGATGACGACATCGCGCTGCCCGATCTGCCTCAGCCGCGCGGCGTTGCGGGAACCCTCTTCGTACACAAGATCGCCGGAGCACTGGCCGAACAGAATGCGGATCTCGACACCGTGGCGCAGGCCGCGCAACGCGTCATCGATGGCGTGGTCTCGATCGGGATGTCATTGGACACCTGCACAATCCCGGGTTCCCCGAAGGAGGAACGGATCGGCCCCAACAAGGCGGAACTCGGTCTGGGCATTCATGGAGAGGCCGGGATCGAGCAGGTAGACTATGCGTCGGCAAAGGCGGCCATGGGCATGGTTGTCGAAAAGCTCGAAACCAAAATGGGGCCTGGGCCACATGTGGCGCTGTTGAACAATCTCGGCTGTACGACCCCGCTGGAGATGGCGGTGCTGGCCGAGGAGCTTGCGCACTCGCGGATTGGCGAGCAGGTGCGCTGGCTCGTCGGTCCTGCGCCAATGATGACCTCGCTAAACATGCACGGGTTCTCGGTCTCGCTGCTGCCGTTCACGAAGGTAGACGAAGCGGCGTTGCTGGCGCCCGTCGCGCCTTGGGCCTGGCCCGGCTGTCTGGCCGTCAGCGACATCGAAGTGCTTCCGTTGCCGGACGGGCTCGCCCCGATCCAGCCAATGCCGTCTGAGAATGCCGAGACGCGTGCCCTGATCGAACGCTGCTGTAAGGTCATGATCGAGGCCGAGGCGGATCTGAACGCCTTGGATGCCAAATCCGGCGATGGAGATACCGGAAGCACGCTCGCCACGGCGGCCCGCGCACTGATGGGTGCCGTGGACCGATTGCCGCTGGCCGATCATACGCAGCTGTACCGGGCGATCGGGTTGGAACTGAGCCAGACCATGGGCGGATCATCGGGCGTGTTGCTGGCGATCTTCTTTGCGGCGGCTGGCGATGCTTCGGGCAGCGGACAGGATTTGATTGGTGCATTGCGGGCAGGATTGGATCGCATCCGACAGGTCGGCGGTGCCACACTTGGCGACCGGACAATGATTGACGCCATGCAGCCTGCGCTGGATGCAATGCCCCACGGGCTTGCAGCGGCGACGGCTGCCGCGCGGGCGGGCGCCGATGCGACCGCGAGCATCACCAAGGCGCGGGCTGGTCGTGCGAGCTATCTTTCCGAGGAAAGCCTGGCCGGACACAACGACCCCGGAGCGGAGGCGGTCGCCCGTATCTTCGAGCATTTGAATGCCGAGGTTGGGTAGCAGCCAAACGTGCGCGAGGGAGATTGCGTCCAAGGCTGACGTCGACACGCGCAATTGCCAGAAATTCGAAGCGGACAACGGTCGGGTGAACATCGAAAAGGTTTAAGTCGCAAGCTCATTCACCGGCGTTACCTGCGGCAAACCCAGTCAACTATCGGTGTCAGCAACGCGCCACTGTTGCGCGTATCGAAACAGGCTGCTCCTACCCCCTATCATCCTGGCGTTACCGCAGCGAGGCGAGACAAACCGCTATCTGAGCGGCGAGCGCTGCATTGTTCTTGATCAGCGCAATGTTCGCTTCCAGCGATCGTCCATCCGTCAGGTCAAGAACCTGTTCCAGAAGAAAGGGAGTCACGTCCTTTCCAGCGATGCCATGGGCATCCGCCGCGCGCAGCGCTGCATCGATATGCGGGCCAAGCAGATGTGCCGGAATTTCGCTTTCAACAGGGATCGGATTTGCGACCAGTTGGCCGCCCGCCAGCTTCATTGCCGCACGAAGTCGATGCGCCTTGGCGATCTTGTTTGCCTCATTCGCGCGATCTTGAACTGGCAAGCCGCTGTCACGCGACCAGAATGCAGGAAATGTATCGGTCTTGAAGCCAATCACCGGCACGCCGAGCGTTTCGAGCATTTCCAGCGTCTTTGGAATATCCAGAATGGCCTTCGCACCGGCGGCAACGACAGTTACCGGGGTCCGGGCCAGCTCCTGTAGATCGGCCGAGATGTCGAATGAAAGCTCAGCGCCGCGATGTACGCCGCCTATGCCGCCCGTCGCGAAAGTCTCGATCCCTGCGAGATGCGCGGCGATCATCGTTGCCGCCACGGTTGTCGAACCTGTCGCTTCGTCGATGATCGCGGTGGCCAGATCAGCGCGAGAAAGTTTTCGGACGTCGCTTGCCTCGGAGAGCATCTGCAGTTCTGCCGCGTCCAAGCCGACGCGGATGCTGCCGTCGATCACGGCAATCGTTGCCGGGGTCGCGCCGTTCGCGCGCACCACGTCCTCCACGACGCATGCCGTCTCGAGGTTTTGGGGAGCAGGCAAACCGTGGGTGATGATGGTCGACTCGAGCGCGACGACGGGTGCGTTCCGGGACAATGCTTCGGACACCGGTTCGGAAAGGGTGAGGGGGAGCGTCATGTTGTGCGGACCTTCATGTGTCTGGCTGCCGCGTCCAGTGCGAACCGCAGCGCGGCATCGGGCGTACCATGTCGATCCGGCGATGCGAGGAACGCGGCGAGTAGCGCGTCGCCCGCGCCGGTGACGGATGTGTTCGCGGAAAGTGCCGGGGGCATCGCAGTGAAGACATCGCTCGGCGTTGCCAATGCAATCGGTCCGGCGCCATTCGTCACGAGCGCGGACCCGCTCGATCTGACCTGAAGGGCGTGCGCCGCGTCCCGAGCAGTTTCATGCGTTTCTTTCAGAGCCGCATTGGCCTCGGCCAGGTTCGCGATGATCGTCGGCGCAAAGGTTTCGGATAACAGAAACTCCAGCCTGGGAGCTTTCACAGGACTGACGGGGTTTGCAATGATCTCGGCGCCAGCATCTCTCGCAGTTTCGGCAATCTTTTGCAGGGCTGTCGCGGAGAGGTTCGCGTCCAACACCACCGATCTTGCATCCTGAATTAGGTTCTCGGCTCTGGCGGCGAGCGCATCTGCATTCCGTTCCAGAAGTGTGGCATCAGCTATCGCTGCGACCAAGTCTCCGTACCTATCCTCGATGGCCATGTACTGATCGGTCGCGGACCCAGCAATCGTGAGGATGCCAGAGCAATCGACCCCGTTTTCCTCCAACCTGCGGATCAGCGCCGCACCCTCATCGTCGCGCCCGACAACCGAACAAAGACCTGCCGCACAACCGTGCCCCACCAACCCGACGGCGATGTTCAAGGCAACCCCACCGGGTCGGCGTTCGATCCTGCCCGGCACATCGCCGCCAGAGGTCAGTTTAGTGCAGGATCGGCCAATGATGTCCCAGTGCGCGGCGCCGACACACAGAATTCCCGGCGCGATCGTCATCAGTTATCACCTGCGAGGTTAAACATCGCCAAGGCGCAAGTCAGTCAAAACATGGAAATGGTATGTGTTGCGATAAGAACCGGGAGAGACGGCAAAATCTGGACCCAGAACTTCGAACAGCGTTGCAAGAGCGATCTGCAGTTCCAGCCGCGCCAACGGGGCACCGACGCAGAAATGAATACCACCGCCTAGCGAGACGTGCCTTGGGCGTGACCGCGCCAGGTCAAACGTATCGCCGCTCGGGTTGACCCGTTCGTCGCGGTTCGCAGAACCGATCAATAGTCCGACCTGTTGCCCCTTCCTAAGCTCCGAACCGCCCCATCCTATATCCTCGAGCACATAGCGCGTGAACATGTGCAGGGGCGGATCGTAGCGCAAAAGTTCCTCGACGGAGCGTTCGGGAGCGTCCGTTCGAAAAACCTCATTGTGACGCGCCAGTGTCCAGATCGAGTTGCCCAAGGCATGGACCGTCGCCTCGTGCCCGGCGTTCAGCAACAGGATCGACGTGGCTACGACCTCGTCGATCGAAAGCCGGTCGCCAGCCGCCTCGGCAGAAATCAGTGCGCTGAGAAGATCATCGCCCAACGCCTGCCGCCGCCCCGCAATGACTTGCTGAATGTACGTTGAGAACTCTTGGGTCGCTGTCACTGCAGCGGCTTCAACCTCGCGGTCTCTGCGCGCCTGGTACATAGCCACCATTCGGTGCGACCAGTCCAGAAGCTGGGGCGCCATGTCAGCGGGAACGCCCAGAAGCTCGGCAATGATCGTGATCGGGATCGGCGTGCAGTAAGCTTCGATGAGGTCGTCGCCGTCTTTCAGGCTCTGCGCCAGTTCGTGCGCCAGTTGGGCGACCCGGGGGCGAAGTGCCTTGATCCGGCCCGAGACGAACGCCCGGTTGATCAACGATCGGAGGCGCGTGTGTTGCAGTGGTTCCTTCTCGAGAAGCGAGTGACTTTCAAACGCGTAGAAGGGCTCGAGATGCGGCGGTATCGGATCCCAGCCCAGTTCCTCTCGCGTTGCGAGGTGCAGGATCTCGCGCCCGAACCTACGGTCGCGGAATATCGCATTCACCTCGTCGAACCGGGGAAACACCACCATGTCGTAATCGATCCAGAAAAACGCGCGATGTTCCCGGAACCGTTTGTAGACCGGGTAAGGATCCTGAACGAAGTCCGGGTCCGTCGGCGATTGTCGGATCTCGGCGAGGGGCATAGCTAAGACTTCACTCGAAACGCGAGCTTGCGCAACGGTGGCAGTGAGTTTTCCCCCATCAGCGTACATCGTGAAACGGTATGCCGACGCATGGTCCGGGGCGCGTCCCGTCGCTCAGATCAATATGACCCGATGTGCCCTGGTGATGCGTTCATCAGCGACGCAGTTCATTCTGCCGGTGTTTGCGCAGCGACACGGATGGGTGCGGGTGGACTGATCGACAATGCGAGCCGCAGCAGGGGCGGCACGAGCAGCAACGTCAGCACCGCAGACATCGAAAGCCCACCGACAACGACCGACCCGAGGCCACGGTAAAGCTCGGAGCCACTGCCGGGGAATACCACAAGCGGCAGCATTCCGATGACTGACGTCAGCGTCGACATAAAGATCGGTCTGATCCGGTTGCGCGTCGCCTCGAGGATCGCCTCGTTTACCGTCATCGCGTCCGTCCTGAGGTGATATAGCGACTGGTGCACCAGCAGGATCGCGTTGTTTACCACGATGCCGATCAGGATAACGAAGCCGAGCAGCGTGAGCATATCCAGCGGCTGTGTCTGGATCGTGTTCAGCAGGTAGAGCCCGGCAACGCCGCCCGCTCCTGCCACGGGTACGGAGAACAGGATTACCAGAGGCAGGACAAAACTCTCGAACAGCACGGCCATCACGAGGAACACAATCACCAGCGCAAGCAGCAGGTTCCATTTCAACGCATCAAACGTCTGGGTAAGCTGATCGGCAGCGCCGCTGACGGACATGGTCACGCCGGGTGGCAAGCCGTCGGCCGATATCGGCGCGACAACTTCGTTCTGGATCATCTCAAGCGCTGTCTCCAGTGCGATTGCCTGCGAAGGCCGGATCTCCAGCGTGATGGTCCGTTCGCGCTCTCGATGCCGGATCTCGACGGGACCGGCGGTCAGAACCACATCGGACAAAGCCGAGAGCGGAACAATCGTGCCGTTGGGTGCCACGACCGGAAAGGCCGCGATGTCCTGCGTGCGCTCGGAACCGCCCGCGACACCTTTCAGCATCAGATCGATTTGTTCAGAACCAACCGTAATCTCGGCCACCCGCACACCGTCATTGTACGCATCCAGAGTAAGACCCAGCGGCTGCGCATCGATCCCGGCATCTGCCAGCCGCACCCGGTCCGGTTCCACGCGCAATTCCGGTGCACCAAGCTCAAGACCGGGTTGCGGACGGAACTGGTTCCCTTCGGATCGCGGCAAGATCTGTGCAATCGTACCCGCTGCCCGTTGGGCGACGCCGAGGATCTCGGGCAGTTCCGGGCCGGAGATGTTCAACTCGATGGCGCGTCCACCGCCGATGCCGCGCCCGAACAGCGAACGTTGGTTGATGAACCCGAATGTGCCGGGCGCGGCGAAGATCGGACTGGACAGGACGGGGATCAGCTCGGCCACCCGGTTCGGATCCTGCGAGGCACCGCCGAGGAACGTGGTCCCACGGAACGAAACGAAGAAGAAGTGTTTCATCGCCGGGGGTTCTTCTGGGTTACCCGTTTCTTCCTTCTCCCAGAGCGGACGCGCAACACTTTCGATGCGTTGCGCAATGTCCGTGGTGGTGTTGAGGTTGTAACCGGGCGGCGGAAGGATCACGCCGAAGACGAGGTTGCGGTTGCCTTCCGGCAGATACTCAAGCTTGGGCAGGAAGAACCACGCACCCAGTATCGCCGAGGCCGTGATACCGGAGACGACCAACATTCCAAGGCCGCGATAACCGACAGTCAACCGGGCATAGCCCTCCATCATCCGCGCAAATCCGCGCCCGAGATGATCGATCCCCGGAAGCGGCACGACCAATAGGCGCGCCTTTCCACCGCCCAACAGCTTGGCACAGATCGCGGGGACAACGGTTACGGCAACCACAAGCGAAAGGACAACCGAGACCGAGATCGCGACCGCGATGTCCCGGAAGAGCTGTCCAGCTTCCAGTTCCATCACGAGGATCGGAATGAAGACCATGACCGTGGTCAGGGCGGATACGAGGATAGCACCCCAGACCTGCCGGGCACCTTCGTAGGCCGCCCTTTTCGGTTCCATGCCCTGCTGTCGAAGCCGGTAAATGTTCTCAAGCACAACAATGGCCGCGTCGACGACCATGCCCACCGCGAAGGCGATCCCGGCGAGCGAGATCACATTCAGCGTTCGGCCAAGGGCTGCCATGGCCACGCAACTCGCGACGATCGAGACGGGGCTGGCCACCG